>DASXIE010000215.1:0-37057 GCA_036498165.1 Caulobacteraceae bacterium | reverse complement strand
GGCCGTTTGCGGGTGTCGTCCACCGACAGCGAGCCGGCGAGATCGGAATCGCCGACCCGGCCATGGATATGCCGGAAGGCGTAGTACTTGTGGACCCGCGCGAAGCCGCTGGCGAGATTATAGGGCGGGGTGTTGGGCAAGCTGACGTTGGTCAGGCCATACAGACCGGCGAGGTCAGGGCCGCTGGCGTGGATCCGGCCGGAGATACGGTTGAAGTCGAAAGGATGGGCGAAGCTGGCGCTCATCCCGATCCGGTTCGGCCCGCTGGTGATTCGGGCCACGAAGGGATAGGGCCGGTTGGTGTCGATATTGACCAGCGGACCGCCGCTGGCCGTCAGGGTGAATGGCGCGTTCCGCAAGGTTCCCTGGCCGACGAAGTGGAAGGTTCCGTTGGCTTCGCCCGCCGCCTGCTCGCTCGACGTCAGCACGCCGGTGAAGCGTAGCCGCCGCGTGGCGTCGTTGTAGCGGACCTTGCCGCCGCCGATCACCAGGTGGTCGATCACCGGCATCCTCGGCGCATGAGCCCCGCCGCCCGGGCCGAACCGCCAGTTGGCCCGGCCGTCGGCGTCGCGCAGCAGGGTGAAGTCCGGCCGATCCGCCTCTACCCAAGGGAAGACCAGCTTGCCGTGCAGGAGCAGCGGGGCGAGCTTCATCTTCACCCTCAGGCGCGGCAGGCTGGCCATGGGAGTGCGACCGGCCCACGGCGGATTGCCCACTACCACCCCGTTCACCGTCGCCGTCGGCGACCACGACCAGGGATGGACCTCGAGGTTGCCGAAGATCGCCACCGGCCGGTCGAGCTTGTCCGACAACAGACGGGCGAGGGGACCGCGCAGCCAGTTCCACTGGAAGAGGATCAGCAAGAGGGCGATGGCGAGAACCAGCAGAACCCCCATCGCCGCCCATATCCTGGGCGGCGTGACCATCGGGCCGTGTGGGACAGCGGCGGCGGTCAAGAGAGGGCTCCCTTGTGAGTCCCCCAGCCTAAAACGCCCGCCGCCCGCCGATTCGTTCCGATTCACCCCCGCTGGGTCAGGCGTAGGAACTCCTGGCGCGTGCGAGCGTCGTCGCGGATCGCGCCAGTGAGATGCGATGTGATGAGGTGCGAGCCCACGGTGTTCACCCCGCGCAAGGTCATGCAGCTGTGCTCGGCCTCGATCACCACCCCCACGCCCTTGGGCTTGAGGATATCGTGGATCGCGTGGGCGATCTCGGCGGTGAGCTTTTCCTGAATCTGCAGGCGGCGGGCGAAGCCGTTCACCACCCGCGCCAGCTTGGAGATGCCAACAACCCGGTCGGTGGGCAGGTAGCCGACGTGGGCGTGGCCGAGGACCGGCAGCATGTGGTGCTCGCAAAAGCTGACCACCGGGATGTCACGCAGGACCACCAGCTCATCGTAGCCGCCGACCTCCTCGAAGGTCCGCTCGAGGTAGTCCCGGGGGTCGGTGTCGTAGCCGGCGAAGAGCTCGGCGTAGGACTTGGCGACCCGCTCGGGCGTGCCGGCGAGGCCTTCACGATCGGGATCGTCGCCGGCCCATTCGATGAGGGTGCGGACCGCCGCCTCGGCGTCGGCCTGGGTGAGCTTGCGTTGCGCCACTCTCTTGAGTCCCGTCAGGCGCAAGTCTCTTGTGGACAAGGCCGCTCGCGCCATGACTTCCGCGCCCCGAGATTCTAGGGTCGCTCCCCCGCCCTTTCAATGTGAGGTCCCGCTTTTCATGCCCGACGACGCCTCCGGCCTCGAAACCCTCAACACCGCCGCCCAGGGCAAGCTGAAGAGTCTGATCGAGCGCATCGAGCGCCTCGAGGAGGACCGGAAGGCGGTCGGCGCCGATCTGCGCGAGGTCTACGCCGAGGCCAAGGGCGAGGGCTTCGACACCAAGATCCTGCGCAAGGTCGTCCGCCTGCGCGGTCTGGACAGCGGCAAGCGGGCCGAGGAGGAAGCCCTCATCGACCTCTACCTCGCCGCCATAGGAGGCTTGTGAAGCGAAAGCCGCCCGACGGCCGCGCCCAGGCCAAGCGCTCGGCCCTCAACGCCCTGCGCCGGGCTCGCCGCGCCGCGCTCAAGGCCGGCGTCGATCTGTCGGCCTGGGAAGGGGAGTTCCTGGGCTCGGTGGAGCAGAGGTTGGAGACCTTCGGCCGCGCCTTCGCCGACCCTGAGAAAGGGGCCCCTGGCGCGTCCCTTTCCGGGCGCCAGAGCCTCAAGCTCAAGGAAATCACCGCCAAGGCCCGTGGCAAGCCTGCCAAGACTCCATTCCGCTAGAACAGGATTTGGCGGCACGATTCGCGGCCTGACACGTTGATTTGGGTTCATCCATCCCTGTCAACGGTGAACGCAATGTCACGCTTGATCATACTATTAGTGGCGCCGGCGGCGCTGATGCTCGGCGCGGCCACCGAAACCTCCATTCTCGATCAGGCCTTCGGCAACACCGTTGTCGAGACTTATCCCGATGGCAGCACAGCCGAGCTGTGGCTGGCGCGATCGGGCGACTACACTGCCCTGGGCCGCACCGGTCACCCGTCCAGCGGCCACTGGCGCCTCAGTGGCGGCAAAGTGTGCCTCAGCCAGACCCATCCCTGGCTGCCGATCGGCTGGTGCACGCCAGTGCCGGCCGCCACCAGCTGGAGCGCCAAAGCTCCCAGCGGCCAGTTGGTGAGGGTGCGGTTGGTAATGGGCGTCTCGACCAACCCGGGTCCGGGGTAGCCGCCAGTCGGGCGACTGCGCCCAGACAAGGGGCGGGGCCGGCCAGCAAGCCGATCGGAAGCTCGGCTGCGTCGACAACGAAATCCGATGAGGCCGAGGGCGCAAACTTTCGCCGCTACGCCGCCTTTGGCAACCGCGGCTCGGGCCCGGCGTTCCGGAGCGGTGCAGCTTCCCGCCCACCCCATCGAGCGGCCGACCGGCCCGCCGGCCCTGCGCCGGGTGGAGGTGGTGATCAACCCGGCATCTGGCGGTGTCGGCCCAGACGCCGTGCCGGCCGTGGAGGCGATCCTCGCTGGGCTTGGCCTGGAGGCTCGCGTAAGCGCTCCCGAGCCTGAGAGCATCGAGCCGGCGATCCGCGCCGCCATCGCGGCGGCCCCCGAACTCCTTGTTACTCTGGCCGGAGACGGCACGGCCCGCCTCGCCGCCGAACTTTGCGGCCCCAAGGGTCCGCTGGTCGCCCCTCTGCCGGGCGGGACCATGAACATGCTTCCGCGAGCGCTCTATGGCCGTCGCTCGTGGCAAGTCGCGCTCACCGACACCCTGAGCGTGGGGGTCGAGCGCATGGTGTCGGGCGGCGAGGTGGGCGCCCACCGTTTCTATTGCGCCGCCATCCTCGGTTCCCCGGCCCTGTGGGGGCGAGCCCGCGAGGCGGTCCGGGCCGGCCAGCTCGCTCGCGCCTGGCGCGCAGCCAGGTTGGCCTTCAGCCGCGCCTTCCTGTCCCGACTTCGCTTCCAGCTCGACGATCGCCCGCCAAGCCGGGCGGTGGCTCTGAGCCTTATCTGTCCGATGATCTCCCGGGCGCTGGACGAGGAGCGCGCACTGGAGGCGGCGGTGGTCAATGTCCATGACGCCCTGGAGGCCTTTCGCCTGGGATTCGCCAACATGCTGGGCGACTGGCGGGCGGACCCGGCGGTCAGCGTCCAGACAACCCGCCGCGCCCGCGTGTGGGCGCGACAGTCGATCCCGGCCTTGCTCGATGGAGAGCTCCATTCCCTGGGGCGAGCGGCGGAAATCCGGTTCCTGCCCCACGCCTTTCGCGCGCTGGCCCCGGAGCCCGACGAGCCGTGACCTGCCGATTGTTCCATGTGAGCGATATTCACTTCGGGTGCGAGAACGAGGCCGCCACCGAGGCGGCGCTCGCGGACGCCTGGGCCTACGCCCCCAGCCTCACCGTCGTCACCGGCGACCTGACGGCCGACGGCCGGCCCAGTGAGTTTGTCGCCGCGCGCGCCTGGCTCGATCGCTTGCCGCCACCGGTCCTAGTGACCCCCGGCAATCACGACACGCCTTACTGGAACCTGATCCTGCGCGTCTTAACCCCGTTCGATCGCTATCGCCGCCACATCGGCGCCCCAGACGGAGCCGTCTTTGAGTCGGTCGGCCTTAGCGTCCACGCCGTCAATACCGCCCGAGGCGGCCAGCCGCGCCTGAATTGGGCCGAGGGGGCCATCAATCTCGCCGCGGTCGACGCCGCGGCCGCTCGCCTGGCCGCGGCGGACGGGGCCCTGAAGGTGTTCGCCTGCCACCATCCCTTGATAGAGATCGAAGGCGAGCCGGTGCGCGGCGGGGTGCATCGCGGCGAGGCGGCGGCGCGCGCCCTGGCGGAGGCGCGGGTCGACCTCATCCTCACCGGACATCTGCATGTCCCTTACGCCAGGGCCCTGCCGTTCGGGGCCGGCTGCACCTACGCGGTCGGCACGGGCACACTGTCGTTGCGGACCCGCGGGGTTCCAGCCCTCTACTCAACCATCGAGGCCACCGACGAGTCTCTGTGCGTCACCGCCATGGCCTGGGCCGGCTCGCATTTCGAGCCATACAGGACGTGGGCGTTCGCCAGAGCGAGGTCCGCGGGCGAAACCGCCGTCCCATCGGGCTTCAGTCATGGCCAAGCCTGAATCCTAGGCCCATATCAGGGCGCGATGTCCAAGTCGGCAAGCCTCACCGGGGTGTGGGATGGCCAGTACAGCTATCCGCGCCTCTTGCGCCCCAACGGCTTCACGGCGGTGATCTTCGAGACCGCCGGGGCGATCAGCGGCGTGGTCCACGAGGTCGCCGCCACCGGAAAGACCAAGGGTCAGACGGTCACCGCCTCCATCGAGGGGGCGCGCGGCGGCGCGAGCGTCACTTTCACCAAGGTCTACGACCGCGAGGGCGAGCGTCACACCCGCCCGGTGCTCTACGACGGCCAGGTCAATGCCTAGGCGACCCGGATCGCCGGCCGCTGGACCATCGCAGGGGTCTGGTCCGGAAGCTTCGTCATGACCCGCTCGCCGCGCGCCGAGGACGCCGCCGCGATCGAACGCCAAGCTGTCGAGCCGCTGGTGGTATAGGCAGTCAGTTCGGCGCCGGCACGGCCAGGCTCGGCGGCGAGGCGACCGTCACGGTCTGGGTCGGGGTCGCGGCATGGCCAGGCGAGAAGGCCGCCATCTGGCCGGTCAAGGCGGTCAGGCTCGGCCCCGCCGTGCTTGCCGGATCGACCACGATCGTTCCCCCCGTGCCATCGCCGGACACGGTCCATTTCGAGCCGGTGAAATCTCCGGCGAGCTTGATGTGGGCGATGTGGGTTCCGTCGGTGACGGTGAGCACGCCATTGCTGAACGTCGCGCTGGTCTTGGCCGAGAAGGCGATGTCGCGCAGGTCGAGCTTGGTCGAGTTCGTCTTCGAGAAACCGCTGATGGTGCCGCTGTAGGCGACCGAATCGGCGAGGACCAGTTCCCCGCCGGTCCTGCCATCCTTCGAACTCTCGTTGAACCGTACGTTTTCGTTGAAGGTCGAGCCGAAAGTCAGGGTGCCGCCGTAGATGGCGGCCTGGCCTGAGCCGGTCACCGCGCCTTCGATGGTCAGGCTCCCGCCGATGGCGATCAGCGATCCGGTATTGTTGACCGCGCCGGTGATCATCGTTCCGCCCTGGCGGCCCTCGATGTAGCCGGCGTTGTCGAGAACATTGGCGCCGGTGTTGATGACCAGGGGGCCGCTGGCGCCGGAAGTGATGAACCCGCCCGTTTCATTGACGAGGGTGAGGCCTGCGCTGCCGATGGTTCCGCCGCCGACAATGCGATTGTCGACATTGATGAGGTCGCCGGTAGTGCCGGTGTCGATCCGCGCCACGCCCGATCCTGTTAGAACGACCTTGCCGCCGCCGCTGAGCGTCAGGCCACCTGTTCCCACAACCAGTTCGGTCACGCCGCCGCCCTTATGGGCAAGGCCGATGCGCCCCTTGTTGACGAGACTGCCCGCGGCCGACTCCGAACGGCCGTCGGCGATGACCACCGTGCCGGTCACTGTGACGGCGTGGCCGGACGACCCGTCGAGCTCACCGCCAGACTTATTGAACACCAGGCGGTGTCCTGTCGAACTGGCCAGCGTTCCGCCGATGATGTCTACGCCCTGGAGCAGGACCGATCCGCCGGCCGCGTCGATCACGCCGCCTGTATTGACGGCGACGCCCGCCAGGGAGATCCGTCCGCCGGCGTTGGCTTCCAAGGTCCCGCTGTTGTGGAGGGTCCCGCCACCGCGGAACCGTCCCGTCCCGGCGACGTCGATCAGGCCGGCATTGGCGCCGGCGCCGGAACCCGAGGTGACGTCGAAATTTCCGCCGGTTATGTCCAGCGTCGCCTCTGCAACTGTCTGGATCGAAGCGACTATCTCGTTCGCCGACGAGGTCACCGCGAAAGCCGCTCCGGTCGCGTCCAGAATGGCGTTGTCGGCCGGGCCAGGCTTCACTCCGCCGGCCCAATTGGCGGCGGTCGCGAAGTCGCCGTTGGTCGCCGCATTCCACTTGATGTCGGACATCGCCCTCTGGCCCTGCCTGCCCACATTTGAACGACGCGGGGAACTCAACCTAGCCCCTGCCATGGCCAGTTACCATCGCGCCCGCCCGCGGTCCATCGCCGCGCATGGCGGCCAAGCGTCGCGGAATAGCGGGGGAGGAATGATCCGAGGCGCCAATGCATGATCCTCGGTGACAGCCGCCGCGAGCCCCCATACATGAGGTCGATGAACGCCCCTGCTCCGCGCCTGCACGCA
Organism: Caulobacteraceae bacterium; assembly: GCA_036498165.1. Lineage (GTDB taxonomy): Bacteria > Pseudomonadota > Alphaproteobacteria > Caulobacterales > Caulobacteraceae > Acaudatibacter. The sequence goes on along the minus strand of DASXIE010000215.1, from coordinate 30,327 downwards.
GAGACCCCACCCCGCTGGAGGCTCGACGACCTCTACGGCGGACGCGATGATCCGAAGATCGAGGGCGACCTCGCCGCCGCCGAAGCCGCCGCCGCCCGCCTCAATGCGCTCGAAGGAGCTTTCCTCGCCGCCCGCCGCAAGCCGGCGACGCTTGGCGAACTGATCGAAAGCGGCATCGGCTTCTTCGAGGAGGGGGTGAACCGTCTGTGGAGCGTGGGAGCTTACGCCTCCCTGACGGCCTCGGTCGATCATGATGATCCGGCCTGGGCGCGCTTCGAGGCCGACATCCGCGCCCGCGGGGCCGGGATCGACGCCAAGACCCTGTTCTTCACCCTCGAGATCAACCAGCTCGACGACGGCGAGCTAGCCGCCGCCCTCGCCGCCCATCCCGCCGCCGCCCGCTGGGCCCCGTGGCTGCGCCGGGTGCGCCTGGCCCGGCCGCACGAGCTGAGCCCCGATCTGGAACGGATGCTGGTCGACCGCGCCCCGGCCGTGGCCAACTGGAGCCGGCTCTATGACGATGCGCTGGCCCGTCTCACCGCCAGAGTCGGACGCGATCGCCTGACCCTCTCCGAAGCGCTCAACCAACTGAGCGATCCGGCCCCGACCCGACGTCGGGCCGCCGCCGCCGGCCTCGCAAGGGCCCTGGCCGAGCGCGAGGAAACCCTGGCGCTGTGCTACAACACCCTCGCCGCCGAGAAGGCGGTGGAGGAGCGCTGGCGCCGCTACGCCGATCCCGCCGCCTCCCGCCATCTCTCCAACGAGGTCGATCCCGAGGCCGTCGCCGCCCTCGAAGGCGCCGTGGTCGAAGCCTATCCGACGCTCAGCCACCGCTACTATCGCCTCAAGGCCAAGGCGATCGGCAAACGCGTGCTCGATCACTGGGACCGCAACGCCCCGCTCACCCAGAGCCCGCCGCGCCTCTACGACTGGACCGCCGCCAAGGCTCTGGTGCTGGACTCGTTCTCGGCGCTGAGCCCCCGCTTCGCGGCCATCGCCGGCGATTTCCTAGAGCAACCGTGGATCGACGCCGAACCGCGCGCCGGCAAGCAGTCGGGGGCCTATTCCCATCCGGTGACTGCCGATCGCCACCCATATGTCTTCCTCAACTACATGGGCGAGCGACGCGATGTCCTCACACTCGCCCACGAACTGGGCCACGCGGTCCACCAGACCATGGCCGCGCCACACGGCACGCTTCTGGCCGACACCCCGCTGACCCTGGCCGAAACGGCGTCGATTTTCGGTGAGGGCCTGGTGTTCGAGCGCCTCCTGGCCGACGCGGCGCCGGGCGAGCGACGCGATCTTGTGGCCGGGCGGATCGAGGACGCCCTGGGCTCCGTGGTCCGCCAGATCGCCTTTCACCGCTTCGAGACCCGTTTTCACGCCGCCCGGGCCCACGCCGAGGTTTCGCCCGCGGCGATCGGCGCCCTCTGGCTGGAGGCCATGGGCGAGAGCCTTGGGCCAGCGATCCGCCTCAATCCCGGCTACGAACACTATTGGGCCTACGTCAGCCACTTCGTGCACAGCCCGTTCTATGTCTACGCCTACGCGTTCGGGAATCTCCTGGTCGAGGCCCTGATGGAGGCCCGGCGGGCCGATCCGGCCGGCTTCACTCCGCTCTACGAAGACCTGCTTGCCGCCGGCGGCACGCGCACCTGCGTCGAAGCCCTGGCCCCCTTCGGCCTGGATCCGCGCCGGCGCAGTTTCTGGGCCGCCGGCTGCGCCAGCCTGGAGCGTCTGGTCGACGAATTCGAGAGCCTCCTATGAGCATGGACCGCGATCCGGAGCGCGATCGCCTCGCCGGCCGGGTCGTCCGCCTGGCCAAGGTCGGGGCCGGCCTTTCCGGCGCGGCGGTGACATTCGGGGCCAACGCCCTCTTCGCCAACGGCGACGCCGAGGCCCGCAACGCCCGCGCCCTCAAGGAGGCCCTGGGCCGGCTCAAGGGACCGCTGATGAAGGTGGCCCAGATGGTCGCCACCGTGCCCGACCTGTTGCCGGCGCAATTCGCCGCCGAGCTCACCGAGCTGCAGACCAACGCCCCGGCCATGGGCCCGGCATTCGTCCGCCGACGGATGGCCGCCGAACTGGGGCCGGAGTGGCGCGGCCGGTTCGGCGATTTCGATCTGATGCCCGCCGCCGCCGCCTCCCTCGGCCAGGTCCACCGGGCGCGATCGCTGGAGGGCGCCGAGCTGGCGGTGAAGCTGCAATACCCTGAGATGCAGAGCGCCGTCGAAAGCGACCTTGGCCAGCTCAAGACCATCCTCGCCCTGGTCCGGCAGGTCTCCGGCGCCATCGACACCCGCGAGGTGGTGAGCGAAATCGGCGCCCGCCTGCGCGAGGAGCTGGACTATGTCCATGAGGCGCGGGCGATGAGCCTTTACCGCGCCTTTTTCGCCGGCCGCGACGACATCGCCGTCCCGGCCGCCCGCTCCGAGCTTTCCACGGGCCGGTTGCTGACCATGGACTGGCTGGACGGCGCCGGCCTCTTCGCCTTCAAGACCGCCGATCTGGAAACCCGCAACCGCGTCGCCCGTCTGCTCTTCGAAGCCTGGTGGACACCGCTGACCCGGATCGGGGTAGTCCACGGCGATCCCCACCTTGGCAACTACAGCTTCACGCCCGGCGCCGGGCGGCTGAACCTGCTCGATTTCGGCTGCATCCGCGTCTTCCCCCCGGCCTTCGTCGGCGGGGTGGCGCAGCTCTTCCACGCCATCAGCGCCGGCGACCGCGCCGCCGAACGCGAGGCCTATCGCATCTGGGGGTTCGAGAACCTCAGCGACGACCTCATGGAAGTGATGGGAGTGTGGGCCAGGTTCATCTACGGCCCGCTGCTCGATGATCGGGTGCGCACGGTGGCGGACGGGGTCAGCCCGGGGGCTTACGGCCGACGCGAGGCGTTCCAAGTGAAGCGCGCCCTGATGGAAAAGGGACCGGTGACCATCCCCCGCGAGTTCGTGTTCATGGATCGCGCCGCCATCGGCCTAGGCGCGGCCTTCCTCCACCTGGGAGCGGAGCTCAACTGGCGGCGGATATTCGAATCGGCCCTCGACGGCTTCTCCGTGGACGCCCTTGCCGGACGCCAGGCCTCGGCTCTCGCCGCCGCCAACCTCGGCTGAGGATGCGCATGAACTATTATTCATGATCAGCTACCTTGCGTTGCACGCTACCTGGCGATAAACAGCACGCCAGCGAAAAGGAGCGAGGGCAAGTGGTCGAAGCCGTCCAGGTGCAACTGAAAAAGGGAGTTCTCGAGCTCTGCGTGCTCGCCCTGCTTTCCGGCGCCGACGCCTACGGCTACGAGATCGCCAGCCGTCTCGCCAAGGGGATCGGGATGGGAGAAGGCACCGTCTATCCGCTGATGCGCCGCATGCAGGCCGATGGTCTCGTCGAGACTTATCTCGTCGAAAGCTCCTCAGGGCCGCCGCGCAAATATTACAAACTGACCGCCGCCGGCCAAGTGAGCTTCGCCGCCCAGAAGACCGAGTGGGCGCAATTCTCCCAGGCGGTGAACGATATCCTGGGAGTCGCCCAATGAACCGGCAGATCTTCATGAACCGGTTTCGCAACGGTCTGGCCGGCCTGCCGCCCAAGACCGTTGACGAGCTGGCCGCCGACTATGAGGCCCACTTCGCCGACGGGGCCGCCGCCGGACGCAACGAGACCGAGGTCGCCGACGCTCTGGGCGATCCCGACCGCCTGGCCCGCGAACTGCGCGCCGAGGCCGGGCTCAAGCGCTGGGAGGCCGAGCGCAATCCGTCCGCCGCGATGAGCGCAGTGATCGCCGTCCTGGGCCTGGGGGCCATCGACATTCTGGTTTTGCTGCCGATCCTTCTAGGCATCGCCGGGGCCCTGTTCGGCTTCCTGATCGCCGCTGTCGTCTGCTTGGGGGTGGGCGCGGTGCTGATGGTCGCCGGCCCGTTCTGGGTGATCGGGGCGCCAACCGCGGCCATAGTCCTGACCGGGTTGGGGCTGATGTTCGCCGCCAGCTGCGTCGCCCTGGTGACCACCATTATCTCGATAGGCTTTATCAACGCCCTGGTCTGGTACGGCCGTCTGCATCTGAGCCTTCTCAAGCCCGCTCTCGAACCTCAGGGGTCCGCCACATGATCCGCGCCCTCGCCATCGCCGCCGTGATCAGTTTCGTCATCGCGGTGTGCTGCTTCGCCGCCGCTTTCGCGATCATCGGCGGCCCGTTCTACATCGACGATTCCGGCCGCTTCCATCGCGAGGACTGGCGCGACGTGAGCTACGTCCACCGCCTGCCCGCCCCGCTGATCACGCATTGCGTTTAACTGCCGGTCGCCTCTCCCCGCTTGCCATTTTTCAAACGCTTGTTAGTCATCGGTCCGCGCCGTCTGGCTGGCGCGAGCAGGATGGCGCCATGGCCGACGACCAACCCCGCGAGGCGGTTCCATTGCAGCGCATGGACGAGGACGAGCCCTTCCGGCTCACCCCGGACATGCCGACGGAGATCGCCTCGCCGCTCGCTCCTTTCAACGGCGCGCCTCCGCCCAGCCCTGGCTGGTTCGACGAGGCCATAGCCAAGGCTCCCGAGCGTTCTTTCGTCCCGGTCAGCGGCGCGAGGATCGAGCTTTTGACCTGGGGCGAGCACGGCAAGCCCGGTCTCATCTTCGTCCACGGCAACAGCGCCCACGCCGACTGGTGGAGCTTCATCGCCCCCTTCTTCGCTGACGACCACCGTGTCGCGGCGCTGTCGCTCTCCGGCATGGGGGCGTCGGACTGGCGCGAGGCCTACAGTTTCGACATCTTCGCCGAGGAGATCTTCGCCTGCGCCAAGGCCGCCGGTCTCTACGAGGCCCCAGACAAACCGGTCTACATCGGCCATTCCTTCGGTGGCGCGCAGGTGCTCAACTCGGCCATTCGCCACCCCGAGCGCATGAGCGCCTGCATCCTTGTCGATACCGGCTTCGGCGGGCCGCCCACGCCCGAGGAATTCGAGGTCATGCGCCAGCAAGCGATCGCCCGCGGCGAGGATCTCGGTCGCTGGCAGAGGCTCTCGCAGCGCAGCGGCCGCAACCGGATCTATCCGACCTTGGAAGCGGCGCTCACCCGTTTCCGCTTCATGCCGCCGCAGGTTCCGGGAAATCTTTTCATCGCCGATTTCATCGCCCGCCGGTCCCTGAAGCGCGTCCCGCTGGAGGGCGAAGGCGGCGGCGAAGGCTGGACCTGGCGCTTCGACCCGGGCGTGTGGGCCAAACTCGACCGCTCGGGGATGGGATCGCTGCGGGTGGGTCCGGACACCGCGCGTTTGATCCATATCTACGGCGACCGCTCCGAAATCATCCGCCGGCACAGCTTCCAGGGTAAGGAGGGCAGCCGCATCCCGGCCGATGTGCGCACCGTGGTCATCCCCGACAGCGAGCACCACATCATGGTCGACCAGCCACTGGCCCTCGTCGCGGCCCTGCGTTCCTTGCTGGTCACATGGGCCGTCGGCCCAGCTTGAGGCGAACGTGACCCTGGTGTAGCACCCCCATCATCCGCGCCGCTTCACTTCTCAGGATATCCATGGCCGACACCGACGCTGAGCACCGACATGGCGAGATGAACGCCGCGACCCAGATCGCCGACTACAAGGTGTTCCTCAACTTCACCAAGTGGGTAGCTCTGCATCTGGGCGTGCTGATCCTGATGTTGGTCCTGTGGTTCTGCGTCGGGGCCGGCTTCTTCGGCGGCCTCGTTCCCGGCGTGATCGTCCTGGCGCTTGGCATCTGGTTCATGCGCGCCAAGCCGGCCCAGCTCCACTAGTCCTCAAGCCAGCGAACGCGAAGGATCCGTAATGGCCCGCCTCGCCGTGACCCGCGAGCGCAAAGCCGGCGAGACCCGCGTCGCGCTTACCCCCGACGCCGTGAAGAAGCTCGTCGGCCAGGGCCTTTCGGTTGTCGTCGAGACCGGGGCCGGCCTTAACGCCGCGGCGCCCGACGAGGAATATCGCACCGCCGGGGCCGAGATCGCTCCTGACGTCGCCGCAGCCCTGGCCGACGCCGACATCCTCGCCAAGGTCCGCGTCCCGGCCCCCGAGGAGATCGCCGCCCTCAAGCGTGGGGCGATCGTCGTCGGCCTGCTCGATCCGCACAGGGAGGGCGCGGCCATTTCGGCCCTGGCCGACGCTGGCGCCAACGCCTTCGCCATGGAGTTCGTGCCGCGCATTACTCGCGCCCAGGCGATGGACGCCCTCTCCAGCCAGGCCAATCTCGCCGGCTACCGGGCGGTGATCGAGGCCGCGCAAGCCTATGGCCGGGCCATGCCGATGATGATGACGGCCGCCGGCACCGTCGCTCCGGCCAAGGTTTTCGTCATGGGGGCCGGGGTCGCCGGTCTGCAGGCCGTCGCCACCGCCCGGCGGCTGGGGGCAGTGGTCACCGCCACCGACGTGCGTCCGGCCGCCAAGGAGCAGGTGGAGTCCCTGGGGGCCAAGTTCGTCGCCGTCGAAGACGAGGAGTTCAAGGCCGCCGAGACCGCCGCCGGCTACGCCAAGGAAATGAGCGCCGACTATCAGGCGAGGCAAGCCGCCCTCATCACCGATCACATCCGCCGCCAGGACATCGTCATCACTACCGCCCTGATCCCCGGCCGGCCCGCCCCGCGTCTGGTCACGGCCGCCCAGGTCGCCTCGATGCGTCCCGGCTCGGTGCTCGTCGATCTGGCTGTCGAGCAGGGCGGCAATGTCGAGGGGGCCAGGGACGGCGAGGTGGTCGAGGCCGGCGGGGTCAGGATCATCGGCGTCGCCAATCTGCCCGGGAAGATCGCCGCCGACGCCTCGGCGCTCTACGCCCGCAATCTCGCCGCCTTCATCGGCCTGATGTTCGACAAGCAGGGAGGCATCGGGGCGCAGGACGAGATCCTCGCCGCCTCCCTCGTCACCGGCGGCGGCGCCGTCGTCCACCCGGCCCTGAAGTAGGAGGCGAGCGCGTGGAAGCCATCGATCCGACCGTTTTCCGCCTGGCGATCTTCGTCCTGGCGATCTTCGTCGGCTACTACGTGGTGTGGTCCGTCACGCCGGCCCTGCACACCCCGCTGATGAGCGTCACCAACGCCATCTCCTCGGTGATCGTGGTCGGGGCCCTGCTCGCCGCCGCCGCCCACGTCGCCCCGGGCGGCCACGCCGGCCATGTGTGGATCTCCAAGGCGGCCGGGGCCGTGGCCGCGGCTTTGGCGGCCGTCAACATCTTCGGCGGCTTCCTGGTCACCCAGCGGATGCTGGCCATGTACCGCAAGAAGGACCGCTAGAGCGTGTCGCCGAGCCTCGCCGCCATCGCCTATCTCGTCTCGGGGGTGTTGTTCATCCTTGCCCTGCGCGGACTTTCGAGCCCGGTGACCAGCCAGCGCGGCAACCAGATGGGAATGGTCGGCATGGCCCTGGCCGTGGCCGTCACCCTGGCCATCCTGCTGCGCACCAGGGCGCTCGATCCGGTAACCCTGGCGCTGATCGCCGGCGGGGTGGCCGCGGGCGCCACGGTTGGAGCGCTTATCGCCCGGCGGGTGGCGATGACCGCCATGCCCCAGTTGGTCGCCGCCTTTCATTCCCTGGTCGGCCTGTCGGCCTGCCTCGTGGCCACCGCGGCGATCTATACTCCGGTCGCCTACCACATCGACGATCTGGCCGGCGTGAAGCTGGAGAGCCTCATCGAACTTTCGGTGGGCCTGGCCATCGGGGCGGTCACCTTCACCGGCTCGCTGATCGCCTTCGCCAAGCTCAACGGCAACATGTCCGGGGCCCCGATCCTCCTGCCGTCCCGCCACCTCATCAACCTCGCCATCGGCGTGGCGATCGTCGTCCTGATCGTGATTCTCGTCCTTTCCCATGGCCATGCGGTGCTGGCCTTCTGGGCGGTCTTCCTCCTGGCCCTGATCGGCGGGGTGACGCTCATAGTTCCCATCGGCGGGGCCGACATGCCGGTGGTGATCTCGATGCTCAACAGCTATTCGGGCTGGGCGGCGGCGGCGCTCGGCTTCACGCTCGGCAACATCACCCTGATCATCACCGGGGCCCTCGTGGGCTCGTCCGGCGCCATCCTCAGCTACATCATGTGCAAGGGGATGAATCGCTCCTTTGTCTCGGTGATCCTGGGCGGCTTCGGCGGCGAGGATGCCGCCGCCGGCGGGGGCGCGGCCGAGACGCGGCCGGTCAAGCAGGGTTCGGCGGAGGACGCCGCCTTCATCATGAAGAACGCCTCCAAAGTGATCATTGTCCCCGGCTACGGCATGGCCGTCGCCCAGGCCCAGCACGCCCTTCGCGAAATGGCGGACCGCCTAAAGGCCGAGGGGGTCGAAGTGAAATACGCCATCCACCCGGTCGCCGGCCGCATGCCCGGCCACATGAACGTCCTCCTGGCCGAGGCCAACGTCCCCTACGACGAGGTGTTCGAGCTCGAGGACATCAATTCGGAATTCGCCACGGCCGACGTGGCCTTCGTCATCGGGGCCAACGACGTCACCAACCCGGCCGCCAAGACCGATCCCAAGAGCCCGATCTACGGCATGCCCATACTCGACGTGGAGAAGGCCCGCACCGTCCTCTTCGTCAAGCGCGGCATGGGTTCGGGTTACGCTGGAGTGGAAAACGAACTCTTCTTCCGCGACAACACCATGATGCTGTTCTCCGACGCCAAGAAGATGGTCGAGGGCATCGTCAAGGCTCTGTAGGCCGGTCCTGCGCCGCTTCCATCCTTTCCCGGCGGCGCTGGCGATAGCGGCCATAAAGCACCGTCCAGCCGATCAGGCCGCCGAGGAAGGCGTAGCCCACGATCGGGCTCACCAGCAGGTAGTCGTGGATCGACATCGCCATGACCATGGCGCAGGCGATGGCGGTCTGGACCAGCAGGCCGACGCCCCACACCACGGTCATGAAGGTCATCGCGTGACGGAACTGCGGATTGTCGCGGCGCGCCGCGAAGGAGGCGGCTTCCTCGGCCGAGCGGCGGACCATGGATGCATGGGCCACCTGATACATCAGCGGCTTGCCGATCGCCGCCGAGCCCAGGAAGATCAGCCCGATCAAGCCGCCGACCAGGTTCTCGCGCAGCTGCAGGAACTTGGCCGAGCCGCCGCCGATGAAGGCGAGCAGCGATAGGGCGATCCCCGCGATCACGAAGATCGAGATCGCATCCACGCGCCGGCGGCGGATGAACTCTATGGCGCTCCAGGCCAACGGGGGCGCCGAGGCGGCCATCAGGGCGTGAACGTCGCCCCACCGGTGGCGTCCCAGGTCGTAGATCAGGAAGGGGGCGGCGAAGTTGACCAGGACCTCACGGGCGACGGTCAGGCCGCGCTGGCGGAGGAAGTCGGTCACCTTGGCCAATCGCTCGGACATGGCCGTCATTCGCTGGGTGCGATCGCCGCCGTCAAGGGTCCTGATTGCGCCGTCGGCCGCCAAACGCTACACACCCCCGGCTTTCAAAAGGCCGCCTTAGCTCAGCCGGTAGAGCGGCGCATTCGTAATGCGTAGGTCGGGTGTTCGAGTCACCCAGGCGGCGCCATTTTCCGAGAACGACGTGACCGAGACCGGCCAGACCCAATCGTCGAGCGAGCCGGGGCCCGTCGATGTGTCCTTCGTCCTGCCGTGCCTGGACGAGATCCTCTCCTTGAAGGTGTGCATCGCCGCCATCCGCGAGGCCGAGGCGGCGATCGGACGGAGCTGGGGCCTTTCGAGCGAGATCGTGGTCGCCGATAATGGAAGCACCGATGGCAGCCAGGCCCTCGCCACCGAGCTCGGGGCCAAGGTGGCGAATGTCGCCGAGAGAGGCTACGGCGCGGCCCTGCGCGGCGGTTTCGCGGCCGCGGCCGGCCGCTACCTGGTGATGGGCGATGCCGACGGCAGTTATGATTTCCGCGAGGCGACGGCCATGGTCGGGGCCCTCATCGACGGGGCGGATCTGTGCATGGGCTCGCGCTTCAAGGGCGCCATCAGGCCCGGCGCCATGCCGTGGAAAAACCGCTATATCGGCAATCCTCTTCTCACCGGCCTTCTCAACCTCCTCTTTCGGGCCAGGATCAGCGACGCCCACTGCGGACTTCGGGCCCTGACCCGGGACTGCTACGAGCGGATCAATCTCGCCGGGTCCGGCATGGAATTCGCCAGCGAGATGGTGATCAAGGCGGCGCTTCGCGGCGAAACCATCGTCGAGCGGCCGGCCACCCTGGCGCCGGATCTGCGCGACCGGCCGCCGCACCTGCGCCCCTGGCGCGATGGCTGGCGCCACCTGCGCTACCTCTTCATGCTCAGCCCGGCCTGGCTCTTCGCCCTGCCCGGCGCCGCGCTCGGAGGCGCGGGGGTCTTCATCCTCGCCTTCGCCATCTGGCACGCCGCCTTCGAGCCCGCCGACCGATTCTTCTTCGGCAACTACTGGCTGGTGCTGGCCGGGGTGCTGATCGGACTCGGCCACATCGCCGGCATATTGGCCGGGGCCAGCCATCTGCAGGGGATTCGAGCCGGCTACCGTCGCGAGAGGCCGTGGATGACCCTGCTGGCCCGCTGGGTCACCTTGGAGAGCATGATCATCACTGGGGTGGCCTCGCTGGCCCTGGGTCTTGTCGTTCTCGTCTGGCTGCTGGCCGCCCATGCCGCCGGCTCGCCGGCGTTCGGCGATTCGGTCTTGCCGGTGGTGATCGGCGCCATCCTGATGAGCCTGGGGGCTCAGAACATCCTCGGCGGCTTCCTGCTGGCGATCGTCGGCGGCAACGAGGCCCGTTTCCTGCAGCGAACCTAGAGTCCGACGAACCGTCCTGCTCTAGGACCCCACTTCGCTGACCGGGACGGACGGGACGCCGCAGGCGCGCAGTTGGGCCATCCGGATCGAAATCCGATCGTCATCTACGTTGAAGGGGTCGGGCCCAATGCCGAACCGGCGGGCCTCGGCGGGGCCGAAGAGGGCCACGGCGTAGCGCGAGCAGAGCGCGCGCACCTGGTCGACACTTAGGTAGCGCAGCGCCAGGACATGCCGGCGGCCGCCGAGATAAGGATCGTTGCGCGTAAGGTCGATGGTGAAGGCGGTCCGGGTGTCGTCGATCAGCACAACCTGGGCCGGCGAACGGCGGATCGCCGCCTCGGCCATGGCGTAGGGATGCTCGAAGCGATGGGCCTGCCAGGCGCGCAGGGGGAAAAGGACCAGCAGGCTGATGGCGGTCAACACGGCGAAGCCGACCTTCGCCGCGGCCCGCCGCGCTTCGCCCAGATCGTCCGTCATCCGCCCCCAGGCGAAGGCGGCCAGCAGGCAAGCCGACCCTAAGAGACCGTGCCAATATCGGTAGCCCCAGCCGTGGCCCTGATAGGGCATCACGATGGTGATCACGACGCCGCTTATGACGAAACCGAGGGCCAGGGAGCGCAGGGTCCCGCGCGCCTTGAATGCGGCCACCCCTCCGATCATGGCCAGAGGGAAGGTCAGCAGGTTCTGCCAGGTCGCGAAACGGAGGAGGTTGGCGAACATCTGAAGCGGAGCGGAACGATCGAAAGAACGCACCAGGCTCACGGCCCAGTCGCCCATCCGCGCCGCCCCGGCCCCGACGGCGTGGGCGGTGGGCGGCCCCGAGCTCATCGCCGCGAAGGCCAGGGGCCAGTAGATGATCCAAAAGCCGCAGATCGCCGCGTAGGCGAGGATGTAGAGGGCGCCCGTCCGCCAGCGTCGTTCACCAAGGAGTTGGAGCACGAAGGGGGCGACGAACAGGGGGTGAAAGATGAACTGGTGCAAGCCGCAGGCCAGGAAACCGATCGCGATCGCCCCGGCGTGACCGGCTTTGCCGCCCCGCAGGAAGAGCCACAGCCAGATGAGGTTCAACGCCAAATGGCCGGTCATGGAATAGGGAGTCATGGCAGTGACGAGAACCTGGCTGGAAGTGGCCAGGAGAATCGCGGCGATTAAGGCCAGGTCCTGCCGCGCCGGCCAGATCCGCCGGCCGACGGCGTATACCGCGACAACCGAGACCGCCCCGAGAAGCGGACTGACCGCCGATCGCAGGCCGGCGAAGCTTCCGATGGCCCGAAATGCGGCGTTGACCGGCAGGTAGGCCGAACTCCACGCGGTCCCGTCCGGCGTCATGTAGACGAAAATCGGTTGCAGGCCGTGAGCGAAGGGCCGCCACTCCAGAGGCAATCGCGCCATTGGTGTCCCGTGGGCGAGGATCACGGCGTCGAAATTCGCCATGAACTCGTCCATCGACAGGGCGTAGTTGTCGAACACGATCCAGGTCCCTGCCCAGGTGACGACGAGGAGGAGGCCGGCCATCGCCGCCACCATCGCCCATGGCCGGGCGGGCAGCCTCGGCAGGGCGGTGGCGATCGGGCGGGCCAGGGTGGCGGCTGGACGGCGCACAAAGGGCCACGCCACGGCCGCCAAAAAGATCGCCATCAGGACAGGCAAGTCCTGCGTCGAGAGGAACCGCAGGGTGAGCAGCGACAACCGGCCCCCCGATAAGTCGCTAATCCCCACCGCCGCGGCAAAGCAGATCCAGAAGCCGAGCAGCTTGCGCAATAGAGACGACTGTAACAGCGAAAACTCCTTCCCCGGCGGGCCGCGGCTTAACTCAAGAGGAAACAGCCGCCACAAGGCGGGTGGTATGCCGACTCCCTGACGTCGAGCGGTCGGCCGCTGTCATCGGGCCGCCGTGAACAGGACGAGGCGGCGGCTTATGAAATTGAAGGCGAAGCTCGGGGCCGCGGCGGCCAGCTTGCCGATCATCGGCGCCAGGCCAAGGCCGCTCACCAGCACCCCCACGCAAGCCTCGTTCACCGCCAGGCCCGCGACGCCGATCAGCACGAAGCCGGCGAACTCGACGCGTCGGCTGGCGAGGCGCCGCTCTTGAAACACCCAGGCGATGCTCGAGGCGTAGTTGACGATCAGCCCCGCGGAGAAGCTGAACACATTGGCCGCCAGATAATTAAGGCTGGAGAAATGGACCAGGATCCAGAACAAGCCCTGGTCCACCGCCAGGCTGAGCGCGCTGACCAGGAAATACTTCCAGCTTTCATGGAAGAGCGCATCGAGCCGCTCGCGAAAGGGCATGGCGATGCCGATGGTCAAACGGCGCGTTCGGGCACCAGGCGGGTGCTGCCGAGGGCTTCCTGAGCCCCGGAAACGCCGGCCTCGCCATATTCGGCGTCCTCGTTGACGTCCCACACGTCATAGAGGCTTTGCCCGGCGAGGATGTTCATGGCGGTGAGCATGCCGGTCATCATCGCGTGATCCTGGTTGTTGTATTTGTGCATGCCGTTGCGGCCCACGAGGTACAGGCTCGGGTAGTTGGCCGCGAGATCGGCCCGCACGGCGGCGACATTGCCGCGATAGTGGGCGTCATAGACCGGATAGGCCTTGGCCTGGCGGACCACGCAGGCATCGACCACATCCACGGCGCGCATCAGGCCGATCTTGCCGATCTCTTCGCGGGCGAGCGCGATCAAATCCTCATCGCGCGCCGCCCACAGGCCGTCGCCCTCGAAACAGAAGTATTCCAGGCCCAGGCACGTGGACACCGGATCGGGGATCAATTCCGGCGACCAGGAGCGGAAGTTCTGCACCCGGCCGACCTTGACCGCCGGGTCGTGGATATAGACCCAGTTGTCGGGGATCTCGATGGACGACTTGCCGATCAGGACCACGGTGAGGAAGTCGCGGTAGTGAAGGTCCTGAGCCCGGGCCACGCTCGTCGGGCGCGGCGAGATCGATTCCATCAATTCGCGCACCGGCGCCGAGGAGATGACGTTGCGGGCGGCGAAGGTCTCACTCGTTCCGTCGGCCACGGTAGTGGTCACGGCCCACAGGCGTCCCTCGCCGTCCCAATCAAGGGCCGTGACCTTCTGTCCCATTCTTACGGCGCCGCCCAGGGCGGCGATCTTGGCCGCGCACGCCTCCCACATCATCCCGGGACCTTTCCTGGGGTAGCGGAACGATTCGATCAGGGTCTTGGGGCCGGCGCCGGCGCGTCGGCGCACCCCTAGCGAGCGCTTGATCCCGTCGAAGACGGCAGCCAGCAGGTCGAGTCCCTTGATCCTCTGGGCGGCGAAGTCGGCGCTGATCTCGTCGCACGACATGCCCCAAACCTTCTCGGTGTAGGTCTTGAAGAAGATGCTGAACAGGCGCTCGCCGAACTGGTTTCGCACCCATTGGTGGAAGGTGGCTGGGTTCCTCACCGGAGTGGCCTTGGCCCAGGCGAAGGAAGCCATGCACAGGGCGCTCTCGAACGGCCCGAGGTTAATCAGCGCCTCGAAGGCCTTGAGCGGATAGGCGTAGAATTTCCCGCCGTAATAGATTCGCGACAGGCGCGGACGCTCGATGAAGTCGTCGGGCAGGATCTCGTCCCACAGGTCGACGACTTCCTTCGACTTGGAGAAGAACCGGTGCCCTCCGATATCGAACAAAAAGCCGTTATAATGGGCCGTGCGGCTGATCCCGCCGACGTAGGTTGGGTCCTGCTCGAGAACCAGCACCCGCGCCCCCCCCTTGGCGAGCGTATAGGCGGTAGTCAGCCCGGCTGGGCCGGCGCCGATAATCAGATTATCGATCGCGGTGTTGTCGGACATGCTTGACGCGGCCTTTCCCGCCGTTGAAACACCCAGGCTTACCCGCCCGAACGAATCTCCAAGCGCGGCCACGCCCCAATCGTAGAGCACCAGGACATTTTGGTTAAGGCCCCGTCGGCGAAGTCCGAAGAAGCTGAGTCGTGGCGGCGTTCCGGTCTCATGGCCAAGCTCTCTCCCTCGCCGGACTGGAGCCGAAGCCGCGTCCTCGTCCTCGTCGCCATCGGATGCTGGATTGGCGTCTGCGCTGTGCTCTCGCGGCAATACTGGAACGCCATTCCGATCCACGACACCGACGACGCCACCCGCCTCATCATGGTGCGCGGCCTTCTCGCCGGCCGCGGCTGGTACGACCAGGCGATCCTTCGCTTCAATCCACCCCAGGGAGTGTGGATGCACTGGTCGCGGTTGCTCGACGGCGGCATAGCGGCGATGATTCTCGCCGTGCGCCAGGTCGCGGCTCCGGCGGCGGCGGAATATTGGACGCGGTTCACCTGGCCGCTGCTGTGGATCCTGCCCGCGATCGTCGCGGCCCTGGCCATCGGGCGCAATCTCGGCGGCCGCTCGGCGGTATTTCTCACCGCGGCTTCGTTGCTCTTCCAGCCCCAGCTCTTTCGCCAGTTCGTTCCCGGTCGCATCGACCATCACGACATCCAGATCGTCATGACGGTCATCGCCATGGCCTGCGCCACCGCCAGGGTCGACCGCGCCCGCTGGGCCGTTCTCGCGGGGGCCGCGGCCGGGCTGGGCCTGGCCATCGGTCTCGAGGCCCTCGCCGTCCAGGGCCTGATCGGGGCCAGCTACGGCCTCGCCCTCATCGGCGACCGCAAGGCCGCAAAGCCGGCGATCGCCTACGGCCTGGCCCTGGCCGGTTCGGCGAGCGCCCTGTTCGCCATCGCCACTCCACCCTGGCGGTGGGGCATGTCGTTCTGCGACGTCATGGCGGTCAACCTGGTCGCCGCCCTGACCGCCGCCGGCCTCGGCATGGCCCTCGTCGCGGCGCTCTCATCGAGGCTGCCCGTCTGGGGCCGCGCCGCCCTCCTCGTTGGCGTGGCCGTAACCGCCGCGGGCGTCTATTTGATGCTCGGACCGCAGTGTATCCATGGGCCTTTCGCCGCCATGGATCCGGCGGTGAGGCCGATCTGGTTCGATCACATCCAGGAGGTCCAGCCCCTGAATAGGATGATGCGCCTGGCCCGGCCGGCGGCGATCGTGGCGGCCTTCGCCCTGGTGATGTCCACCCTCGCCGCCCTTTATCTACTCGCCAGGCAGGGCCGCGCCTGGGACCCATCGACGGTGCTGATCGCCGCGGCGGTGATCATCTCGGTCATCACCGCCTGGTTTGCGTGGCGGATGCAGGACTATGTCTTCTGGCTCGGCGTGCCGGCCGTGGGCGCCGCCGCCAGCTTCCTCGCCGCCCGGCGCCTGGGCGATCTAATGGTGCCGAGCTTCCTCTCGCTCTTCGTCCTGGCCCCCACGGTCGACGGCGTGATCCTCGAGGGCGGCCTGAAGGCCGTCGCCCATCCCGCGCCCAGGCTGATCGACTCCGGCCCGAAGTGCTTCGCCCAGAGGGCCTATCGGCCGCTCGCGGCCCTCCCGCCGGGCCTCGTCCTCGCCCCGCAAGATCTCGGTCCCTTCATCGTCGCCTTCACACACCACTCGGTCGTCGCCGCGCCCTACCATCGGATGTCGGCGCAGATTCTCGCCGTCCACGACTTCTGGAACGCCGATCCTGCGCATGCCGAGGCCAAGCTTAGGGCCCTCCATCCGGACTATGTCGTCGACTGTCCGCCCTATCCACTAGCGAGCGGACCGAAGAGCTTCGCGGCCGCCCTGCGCCATGGCGTCACACCCCCCTGGCTGCGCCGGCTGACGCCGCCTAACTTCGCGCTGCAGATTTACCGGGTCGCGCCCCCTGCGACCTAGTGTCGCGCGTCAGCAACCATCGGCTCCTTGCCTGAATTCCTTCTCGGCGGATGACTCACCACTCGATCACACGCGGCATGGCGGCCTACGCCCATGACGAGGGCGGCGCGGCGGCCAGCGAGTATGCCTTGCTGCTGACCATCCTGGCCGGCTGCGCCGTGATCATGTGGCATCATCTGGGGCACAATATCGACCGGGTTTTCGTCAAACTGGCCGCCAAGCTCCCTCACTGATCCTTCAGGTCGACCGGGAAGGCGAGACCCGTTCGCGAGGCCCTTGCGTCGGCGCTCCGCCCATGGTGAATTCAAACATCCGTTTGGAAAGTGAACTCCCCATGGCTCATGACGGCGAGACGGCGGCGACCGCGGACCTCAGTTTCGATCCCGCCGCCCTGCGCGAGAAGTACCGCGCCGAGCGCGACAAGCGCCTGCGCCCCGACGGCAACGAGCAGTACGTCAAGATCGACGGCCAGTTCGCCCGCTACCTCGACGATCCCTACGTCGAGCCCGGATTCACCCGCGCGCCGCTCTCCGACGAAGTCGACGTGATCATTATCGGTGGCGGATTCGGCGGCCTGCTGGCCGGAGCGCGCCTGCGCGAGGCGGGGGTCAAGGACCTGCGGATCATCGAAAAGGGCGGCGACTTCGGGGGCACCTGGTACTGGAACCGCTATCCCGGCGCCGCCTGCGACGTCGAATCCTACATCTACCTGCCGCTCCTCGAGGAGCTGGGCTATGTGCCGGTGGAGAAGTACTCCCGCGCCCCGGAAATCCTCGCCCACAGCCGGGCGATCGGACGCCATTTCGATCTCTACGACAACGCCTGCTTCCAGACCGAGGTCACCCGGATGGACTGGGACGAGCCGGGCTCGCGGTGGGTGATCTCGACCAACCGCGGCGATGCCATGCGGGCCCGCTTCGTGATCATGGCCAACGGGCCCCTGCATCGGCCCAAGCTGCCCGGCATCCCTGGCGTGGAGAGCTTCAAGGGCCACTCCTTTCACACCAGCCGGTGGGACTACGACTACACCGGCGGCGATTCAAACGGCGGCCTCACCGGCCTGAAGGACAAGCGGGTGGGGATCATCGGGACCGGGGCCACGGCGGTGCAGTGCGTCCCCCACCTCGCGGCGGGGGCAAAGGAACTGATCGTCTTCCAGCGCACACCCTCGTCGATCGACGTGCGCGCCAACCGGCCCACCGACCCGGCCTGGCGGGCCAGCCTGGAACCGGGCTGGCAGCAGCGGCGGATGGACAACTTCAACATCCTGGTCTCCGGAGGCTTCCAGGAGGAGGATCTCGTCAACGACGGCTGGACGGAGATCATCCGCAACCTGCTGATCCTCGCCCGTCGCAACGAGCGGGCCGGCGAGGCCGCGCCCGCCGAAGCCGGCGAGATGCTGGAGATCGCCGACTTTCAGAAGATGAACCAGATCCGCGCCCGGGTGGACGCGGTGGTCCGCGATCCGGCGGTGGGCGAGGCGCTCAAGCCCTACTACCGCCAGTTCTGCAAGCGGCCGTGCTTCCACGATGAATACCTGGAGGCCTTCAACCGGCCCAACGTCACCCTGGTCGACACTAATGGCCGGGGCGTTGAGAAGATCACCGAGCACGCCGTGTGGGCCAACGATCGCGAGTATGAGATCGATTGCCTGATCTACGCCACCGGCTTTGAGGTCGGCACCGAATATACCCGCCGCTCCGGCTATGAGCTCTATGGCCGCGGCGGCGTGAGCCTCACCGAGAAATGGGCCGACGGCGTGCGCACCCTGCACGGCTTCCACACCCGCGACTTCCCGAACTGCTTCATCGTCACCCAGACCCAGTCGGGATTCAGCGTCAATTTCCCCCACATGCTCAACGAACAGTCCAAGCACTTGGCCTACATCGTCCGCCACTGCCTGGAAACTCAGGTTCGAGCCGTGGAAGTCATCGAGGAAGCCGAGCAAGGCTGGGTGGATTCGATCAAGTCCCTGGCGGTGATGCGCGAGAAATTCGCCGCCGAGTGCACGCCCGGCTACTACAACAACGAGGGCAGGCCCAATCCCAAGGCGGTGCAAAACGGCTTCTATGGCGCTGGGCCGATCCGCTTCGTCGAGGTGTTGGAAGCCTGGCGCGCCGCCGGCCAGTTCGAGGGCCTGGAGCTGACACGGGCCTGAGCCGGGCCTGGGCCCTGGCGGCCGGGCCCACGCATCCCCAATTGCCCTCCGTCCCCTCAAAGCCACGGAGAGCCCGATGAAGTACAACCAGCTTGGCCGCACGGGCCTCTATGTCTCGGAAATCTGCCTAGGAACCATGACCTTCGGCGGCAACGAGGACGCCGGCATCTGGAAAGCGATCGGCTCTCTCGATCAGAAGATCGTCGACGAGATCGTCGCCCGCTCGCTGGCCGCCGGGGTCAATTTCTTCGACACCGCCGATGTCTATTCGTTCGGGGAGAGCGAGCGGCGCCTGGGCCAGGCCCTCCGGAACCTGGGCGTGGCCCGCAAGGACGTGGTCATCGCCACCAAGGTGTTCGGTCGCATGGGTCCCGGGCCCAACGATCAGAGCGCCTCGCGCGGTCACATCATGGACAGCGTCAAGGCGAGCCTGGAGCGCCTGCAGCTCGACCACATCGACCTCTACCAGATCCACGGCAATGACAGTGTGACCCCGCTCGGGGAGACGCTGCGGGCCCTCGACGACCTAGTCCGCCAGGGGCTGGTCCGCTACGTCGGGGTATCCAACTGGTCGGCATGGAAGATCGCCAAGGCGGTGACCCTGGCCGAGGAACGCCGCTGGGCGCGGTTCGAGACTCTTCAGGCCTATTACTCGATCGCCGGCCGCGACCTGGAGCGCGAACTGGTTCCGATGCTGGCCGCCGAGCGCCTCGGCCTGATGGTCTGGTCGCCCCTGGCCGGCGGGCTGCTGTCGGGCAAGTTCGGGCCGGGCTCGACGGCCCCCAACGACGCCCGCCGCGCCAGCTTCGACTTCCCGCCGGTGGACAAGGAACGGGCCTGGAAGTGCGTGGGGGCGATGCGCGAGGTCGGCGAGGCGCATGGGGTCTCGGTGGCCCGGGTGGCGCTGGCTTGGCTGCTCGCCAAGAGCCACGTGACGAGCGTGATCATCGGGGCCAAGACCGTCGAGCAGCTCGACGACAACCTGGCCGCGGTCGAGCTCAGCCTGACGGCGGAGGAAGTCGCCCGACTGGACGAGGTCAGCGAACTGCCGAGCGAATATCCTGGCTGGATGTTCGCCCGCCAGGGCGGGACCCGCATTCCCGAACCCTTCAGGCCCACCGCCAAAGCGGCGGAGTGAGCCGCGCCTAGACGGCGGCCTTGGCCCTCGCGGCCACGCCCGCGATGGCGTCGATGATGGTGTCGTAGAGAGCCGGCGGCAGGTCATGGCCCATGCCGGGGACGATGACGAGCTCGGCCCCGGGAATCAGCGAGGCGGTGTCGCGGCCCCCCTCCACCGGCACCAGGGGATCGGCTGCGCCGTGGATCACCACGGCGGGAGCGGTGATCGTCGCCAGCCGGGCGCGGCGGTCCGGCGAGGCGACCACTGCGGCGTACTGCCTCTGGAAACCGACCGGATAGTAGCAGCGCTCGAAATCGCCCAGGGCGCGGGCCCGCACCGCCACCTCGGTTTCCGGATAGTCCGGCGAGCCGATCACCCTGGCCCCGGCCACCGCGTTGGCGAGATAACCCTCTAGGTCCCCGCGCGGGTCGGGAGCGGGGGAGTTGAGAACCGCCATCGCCTCGGGCCTGGCCGGCGGCAGCTCGCGCGCCCCGCTGGTCGACATGATCGAGGTCAGCGAAAGGGTCCGCTCCGGATGCTCGGCGGCCACCAGCTGGGCGATCATCCCGCCCATCGAAGCGCCGACTATATGGGCGCGCTCCACGCCAAGCGCCTCCAGCAGGGCGGCGGCATCGGCGGCCATGTCGTCGAGATCGTAGGCGGCCGGGCCCCGGCGTCCCCCGGCGTAGGCGGCGGCGACGGCGGCCATGTCGGGCGCCCCGGCGCCCTCCAGTTTCTCGGAGAGACCGACATCGCGGTTGTCGAAGCGGATCACCCTGAAGCCCCGCGCCGCCAGAAGGGAAACGAAATCGCTGCTCCACCGAGTCATCTGACCGCCCGGGCCCATGATCAGCAGCAGCGGCTCGGCGTCAGCCTCGCCGGTGATGTCATATTCGAAGGAAAGGCCATTGGCCCTGATCTGCGGCATCGTTTTTTCTCCCGGCCGGCGTTGTTCCTATCATCGCTCCGGCGAATGAGGCCACACTACCGGGAACAAGGGATGGTCCATCGGCGCGCCGGCGGGAAGTTCGTCGGCGAGGCCGGGAAATTCCGGCGAGGTGGCCCACGGGCGGGGGGCGTGGCGAATGTCCTCGCCGATGAAGCGGGCCGAAAACACCCGCCGGCGATGCGGCGAGCCGGCCGCCGCGTGCAGGGTCAGCATGTGGAAAGCCGCCGCATCGCCCGGCTCTAGCGCCCAGCCGAGGATCGGGAAGGCGGCGCGGTCGGCGTCGATATCGGGCAGGTCGGCCAGGGCGCCTTCCGGGAACCAGCGGGCCTCACGGTCCGCGAAGCCGCGTGGCGTCAGCCAGGGCCCAAGGTGCGAGCCAGCGAGGAATTCCAGGGTCGTCTCCCGGCTCACCGGATCGAGGGGGATCCAGAAACTGACCGTCTGCCGGCCGTCAATATTGTAGTAGGGCTGGTCCTGATGCCAGGGCGTGGCGGTGCGGGTTCCGCCCTCCTTGACCAGCACATGGTCGTGATGGAAGCGCACTTGCCGCGAGCCCATCAAGGCCCCCGCCACAGCCGCCAGGGGGCCTTCCTCGATGAAGCGGCGGAAGGCGGCGATATCGCGCCAGTTACAGAAATCCTCCAGGAATCGTCCCGGATCTCCGGCCGCGCTGGCCAGCTTCGCGCGCGGGCTGGGCGCCGCCATCAGCCCATCCACAGCCTCGCGCAAGGCGGCGATGTCATCTTGGCTGATCAACTTGCGAAGCGGGGCCGCGCCGTTGCGGCGAAAGGCCTCGATGGTCGCGCAATCGAGGTCCCGGGAGATATGTGTCGTTTTTGACACGTCGCCACTTCAATCGGCCAGGGACGAGTGAAAGGCCATTGCCCCCACGGCCGGGTTCATAAAAAAGTGGCCCGGCGAAACAGTCACTCCGCCGGGCCAGTCGGGCCGCGAGAACGGGGGGGATGAGCCCGCGGCGACTCCTAATGTGAGCGTCGCGGGCCGCTGTTTCAATCCTTATCGATGCTTTTTCGCGCCAAATGCCGCAGGTCGAGCGCTTACGGCGGGGTGGATTTACACCGCCTGGATCGCTAAGCGTCCGATCGTGCGTCTTTCTGCTCCTCTGGCCGCGGTCGTGATCGCCTTTGCGATCGGGTTCCCGGTCCTCGCCTTCGGCGCCGGCGATAGCTTCGCCGGGCCGGTGACCCACGAGGAATACGAAACCGCCCTCGCTTTCTTCCGGCCCGCCGCCGAACGCGGCGACCCCGTCGCGCAATATGATCTCGGCCGCCTCTACAGCCAGGGCCGCGGGGCCGCGCCCGACTACCCCCAGGCGATCGTCTGGTTCCGCAAGGCCGCCGCCCAGGGCCACGCCGACGCCCAGACGCGTCTGGGGGAATTGCTGGCACGCGGCCAGGGCGCGCCAAAGGACCTGCCCCAGGCGCTCGCCTGGTACCGCAAGGCCGCCGCCCAGGGAAACGCCGACGCCCTCTTCGCCCTGGCCCAGGCCGTGCCTGAGGCGGCGACCGCCGCCCCGAGGGCGCCGGCGGCGATGATCGGGCCCACCCGCCGACAGTTCGCCGAGGAGATGAACGACATTTTCGGGGCCGGCCGCTGGCGACAGACCAGCGGCTATCGGTCGATCGCGGCCGAAAACCGGCTGCGCGCCGAAGGGGCCCTGACTGTCCCGCTCGGCGTGATATCGCACCACTCCATGGGCACGCCAGACGCCCCTGGGGCCTATGACATCGTGGTCGCCGGCATGTCGCCCGGAGAAGCGGCGGTGAAGATCCGCCGGTCGGGAGCGGCTTTCCGTCGCCTGTTCCCGGAGGCCGCCCACGGCGATCAGGGCCCCCACCTCCACGTCGAGCCGGTGGCGCTCGGCCGCGGTCTCTAACCGCCGTCTTCAATCGGCCGGACGGCGGGCAATCCCCCCGCCGGCGGCTGGAAAACTTCCTGATAGAGATCGAAGCTCTGGCCGGCCACGCGGGAGAGGCGGGCGATGAGCGGGGCGAAGTGGGTCAGACTCTCGGCCATGAATTCGACGCCGAGATCGCGGGCGCTCCGATCTACGGTTGTGGACTCGTCCAGGGAAGCGAGGACGCCGTCCAGCGGCATGGTCATGCGAACCATGAGGCTGTGGACGTCGACCCGAAGCTGACTGTCGCGCAGATCGAGCAGGGCCTCGCGATTGCGCTCATAGATGTCGATTTCGCGGCGGGCGGCGATCAGCATCCGCCGCGTCACCGGACCGTAGCGCTCGCCGACGCCCATCGAGCGCAGCGCGGCTTCGAGAATGGTGCGCAAGGTGGAGATCACCTCGCCGAACAACAGGGAGGCGGCGCGCTCGCGCTCGCGGCGGTGGATGCGGGCCTCGAAGAGATTGGCGACCACCCCGGCCGCGGTCGCCACCACCGCGCCCAGGGTCACCGCCGCCAGGGTCTCGGCGTGCAGGCCGTTGGCCAGGTCGTGCAACCTCAGGGGCAACTTGGCCGCGCTCCCAGCCGTTGAGATGCCATACCTAGCGGAATCGCGCTCGCCGCACCACGTCAGCGGGCGAGGGACGCTGAAAGCCCAAGGAAACATTCTCAAGGTGCGTGATCATAACACCGAACTGCTCGCCATCCGCCGCAGCGTCGAACTGGTCGGCAAGCTCACTGACGGCTTGCTGCGCATCGGCCCCTTCCGCCTTGGCGCTGAGGCGGCTCTGTCATGGATCCCGATCGTGGGTGAAGGCTACGGCGGCGCCGTCGCCCTCTTCCTGCTGGCGCAGGGAGCGCGAGCCAAGGTCCCCTTGAGGGTGCTGGCGAGTTGCGCGGCAATGATGTTCGGCCGGACTCTCATCACCGCCGTTCCCATCGCCGGACCGCTGGCGGCCGACGCCCTGGCCCTGCACGGCCTCTCGGCGCGGATGATCATCGCCGCCATCGACAAGCGTTTGGCGCGTCTGGAGGCGAAAGACGGCGCCGCGCCCGACG
Organism: Caulobacteraceae bacterium; assembly: GCA_036498165.1. GTDB lineage: Bacteria > Pseudomonadota > Alphaproteobacteria > Caulobacterales > Caulobacteraceae > Acaudatibacter. The sequence continues at coordinate 6,660 of DASXIE010000215.1, read as the reverse complement.
GCCGGCCGTGGGGCTGGCGCGGAGGCCCCGCCCAGGCGTGAGGGCGGGCGCGGCGATCTGCCCGCAGCGGAGACTCCCATTTCCCTTTCGCGCCGGTTAGAGACGCATCCGTGTTGAACGTCGGGGGTTAGAGCGGCCGGCAATGGTGGGTGAAGTCCAGACGGGCCTGTGCGCCTGCGGCAGCGGCCTGCCGGCCAGGCGGTGCTGCGCCATGGATGTCGCCCTGATGGCCCCCTCGGCGGCCACCCGCCACGTCGCGCCCTTGGTCGAACAGGCCAGCAAGGCTTTCGCCGATGGCGATATCGAGACCGCCACGCGTCTCACCCTGGAGGTGCTCGAGCTGGCCCCGGGCCAGGGCGACGCGCTGAAACTACTCTACCAGATCCGCAAGCCGAGCCAGCCGGCCACCGCCGAGGTGCTGATCCGCCGGGTCGTGGCCCTCAATCCCAACGACTTCTGGGCGACCAACGAACTGACCCTGATGCTGATGAATCGCGGGGCGTCGGCCGAGGCCGAGGTCCACGCCCGCAACGCCGTGCGCATCGCCCCAGAGAACGCCCAGTCGCATCACCTGATGGGCATGATCATGACCGAGATCAACCGGCCCCAGATCGGCGAATACCACTACCGCCGGGCCCTGGAACTGGCCGACCGGCGCGGTCCGATCCTCCTGGCCAACCTGGCCTGGAACCTGAAGAACCAGGGGAAGATGGCCGAGGCCCGCGCGCTCTATGAAGAAAGCATGGCGCAGGATGCGAACATCCTGCAGACGGTCCTGGGCTTCGCCCGCCTCGAGGAGGCGGACCGCAATTTCAAGCCCGCCGGCGCCCTCCTCGACAAGGCCGCCGAACTCTCGCCGGGCAACCAGAGCGTCATGCTCTCCAGAGCCGTCCTGCATGGCCGCACCCGCGACTACGAGCCGGCCCTCAAAGTCCTCGACGAGATCGCCACTCAGCGCCAGGACGGGGGTCTTGGCCCCACCGAACTTCTCGAAAAGGGCCGCCTGCTCGATCGCCTCGGCCATTACGACGAGGCCTTTACCGCGTTCACAGAGGGCAAGCGCCTGGTGCGCGAGATCAGCCGCACCGCCTACCTCGCCGACCACGCCGCCAACCTTGCCCAGCGCCTGACCCGGTTCTTCACCGACTCGCGGCTGAGGATCATGCCCAAGGCGGGGGTGCGGACCGACACCGCCCAGCCGCTCTTCATCCTCGGCTTCCCGCGTTCGGGCACGACCCTCGTCGAGCAGACCCTCACCGCCCATCCGGCCATCGACGCCGGCGATGAGCTGCCCTTCATCAGCGACATCAGCGGCATGATGCCGCGCATGCTCAACAGCCCGCTCACCTATCCCGAAGCCCTGGCCGAACTGTGGATGGGCGACCAGCGCGAGGGCCTGGACACCCTGCGCGACTACTATCTCGCCCGGGTGCGCCAGAGCGGCGTCGTCACGCCCGGGGCGCGTTGGTTCACCGACAAGATGCCGCTCAACGAGACCCACCTGGGCCTCATCGGCCTGCTGTTCCCGGCCGCTCCGATCATCCATGTCCTGCGCCATCCGCTGGACATCGTCCTGTCGGTCTTCTCCAACCAGCTGACCCACGGCTTCTACTGCGCCTATGAGTTGGAAAGCGTCGCCCGCCACTACGCCCTGATCGCCGACCTGGTGGCCCACTACCGAACCCAGATGCCGCTGCGCTATCTGCCGATCCGCTATGAGGACATCGTCGCCGACCAGGAGGGCTCGGTGCGCCGCATGCTCGATTTCATCGGCGAGCCGTTCGACGAGAAATGCCTGAATTTCCATGAGAACATGCGCTACGCCCGGACCGCGAGCTACGCCCAGGTGACCGAAAAGCTCTACGACCGGTCGCGGCTGAGATATCGCGCCTACGTCAAGCACCTGGCCCCGGTGGTTCCCATCCTGCAGACCGCCATGGACCGGCTCGGCTACACCGTCGAAGGCCTGGAGGAGGCGGCGTGAAAGGCGGCTCGACCATCGCCGAGGTCGCCGATTCGCCGGAGGACCTCGTCAAGCGGGCCGGCGAATTCGAGCGCGAGGGCAAGTTGCCCGAGGCCCTCGAGCTGATCGACAAGGCCCTGGAGATCCGCCCGCGCTACGCCGAGGCGGTCCACACCAAGGGGGTTATCGCCTATCGGCAGGGCCGGCTCGCCGACGCGGTGAAGTTCATGGAGGACTCGATCGCCATCGAGCCCCTGCCCAAATACCTGCGTAACATCTGCGAGGGCTACCGCATCCAGGGCCGATACGACGAGGCGCTCAAGGCCGGCGGCCGGGCCGCCAAGGCCGATCCCAACGATCCGATTTGCCACTCCAACCTGTCCGTCCTCCACTATGAGCGCGGCGAGCCGGAAAAGGCGGTGTTCCACGCCGAGAGGGCCCTCGCCCTCAACAACAACCAGCCGAGCGCGCACCTGGGCCTGGCCGAGGCCCTGCTCATCCAGGGCGACTTCGCCAAGGGCTGGGAGGAGTACGAGTGGCGCTACAAGCTGCCCGGCGTTCCCAATCCCATGCCTCTGGAGAACATCCCGCCCTGGGATGGCGCGCCGCTCGGCAAGGGAGCCCTGCTGCTCGTCGCCGACCAGGGCTATGGCGACGGTATCCAGTTCTGCCGCTACATCCCCTGGGCCCGCCAACGCTGCAGCAAGTTGGTGGTGGCGTGCAGCAAGGAACTGCAGCCCCTGATCAGCAAGGTTCCCGGCGTCGACGTGATCTTCGACGCCTGGAACGCCTGTCCCAAGGTCGACGCCTGGGAGACGCTGAGCGGCCTGCCCCGCCACCACAAGACCCGCCTCACCAACATCCCCGGCGAAATCCCCTACCTGGCCCCGACGCCGGACGTGAAGGCGCATTGGGCGGCGCGGCTGGATCAACTGGCCCCGCGCGGCCGGCCGCGGGTGGGCCTGGTGTGGGCCGGGCGGCCGACCCACATGAACGACCGCAACCGCACCATCCATCTCTCCCGCCTGGCCCCGGTCACCGATCTCGACCACATCAACTTCATCTCTCTGCAGAAAGGCCCGGCCACCGAGCAGATCGGCGGCTATTTCGGCCGCGCCCCGCTGATCAACCTCGGCCCTGAGCTGAGCGATTTCGGCGATTCCGCCGCCGTCATCGCCGAGCTGGATCTTCTGCTCTGTGTCGACACCTCGGTGGGCCACGTGGCCGGCGCCACCGGCGCCCCGGCGTGGATCATGCTCCCCTACGCCCCCGACTGGCGCTGGCTGCGCGAGCGGTCCGACACCCCGTGGTATCCCAGCCTCCGCCTGTTCCGCCCCCCCGCCCCCAAAGACTGGGATTCCGTGATCGCCACCGTCGCCGAGGAGCTGCGGGCGAAGGATTGGGGCGCTTAGGCGTCCAGCAGCTGCACCCTCAGATCGATATTGGCGCGGATCATGGCTTCGCGAACGGCGCTGTAGAAGGCCTCGGCGGCTTCGGTGAGGGCGCAGCAGGCGTGGACCTGGACGCGCACCTTGCCCCCGCCGTAGCCCGGCCAGACGCTGTTGATCTGGCCTGTCTCCACGAAGGCGATCTGGGCGTCGAGCTTGTCGCGCAGGGCCTTCAGGTGGCGGCGGTCCTCCGGCGGGCGCCAACTCAGTGGGTCGTTGACCACCAGCACCGGCGTCTCATCGTCCCCCTCCAGATAGATGTAGTCGATGAGGTGGGTGTCGAGCACGGACATCGTCGGCGTCTCCAGAGCCGGAAAAACCGAATCAGAGTCTAGCCGCGATTTTCAGCGGCTGGCCAGGGGCCCGCTTGCCGTGTCTGCGATGGGTCTGAATGTGCCAGCGATGTGCTTGGTTGTGCTAGCTATGTGTCTGGTTGTGCTTGCTCCGTGCTTGGATGTGTCGTCTCCCAGGGACGTTTTCGGCCTCCTCACGAAGAGCTCGCGGCCGAAACCAAGCACAAAAAGCGAGGAATTCCGCCCGGCGTCCGATTGCCATGACCCCCTAAATTGCATTGATTGCAGTTTGCAATCGATGTGAGGAAATGTCAAGTCCCAAATCGGTCGTTGCCTGCCCGTTCGCCGGCCCCTAGCTTGGCTGGATGGACGAACTGATCTTCACCGGCGGCTGCCTGTGCGGGGCCCTCCGTTATGAGGCGCGCGGCGCGCCCAGTCTCATGGGCCATTGCTACTGCGCCGACTGCCGCAAGGCTTCGGGGTCGGGCTTCATCCCCTTCATGGGTTTTTCCAGCGAGGCGGTGCGTTTCACCGGCCCCCACGTCGAATTCCGCTCGCCGACGGCGCGGGGCGGGGAAGCGACCCGCAACCGTTGCGCGGTGTGCGGCGGACTGGTGTTCGGCGGCGAGGTCGGAATCTCGGAGTCCTTCACCCTCTACGCCGGCTCGCTCGACGATCCGACGACCTTCCATCCCCAGATCGCCATCTTCACGCGCGGTCGCCCGGACTGGGCCCGGCTGCCGCCCGGCCTCACCGTCTTCGAGACGGCGCCGCAGATCCGCCCTGACGGGCTTTCAGCCTGACGCGCGCCGCGCGAAAGCGCGGGCGATCGTCGCCTCGAGAACCGCCAGGTCGATGTCGGCGAGCCTCTTCACATAGATGCAGCCGACCCCGGTGGTCACCTTGCCAAGCCGCGCCGGATCCTCGCCGGCCTCGCCAAGGCCATAGAGCACCAGGGCCTGCTTGCGTGGGGAGAAACCTACCGCCGGGGTCTCGCCCTCGCGGCCGCTGTCGTAGCGGTAACGATGCACCCCGAAACCGATGATGCTCGGGCCCCAAAGTCGCGCCGGCTGGCCGCTCACCCGGGCCATCAGGGCGCTCAGCGCCGCCGCGTCCGCCCGCCGTCCCTCCGGGGCCAAGCCGGCCAGGAAGGTTACCACGGAAGCCGCCGTGGGGGCCGTCTTGTTCGCCTTGGCCATCAGTCCCGCCTCAGGTCCATGTGGGTGAGCCTGCCCGCTTCGTCGACCTCCAGTCGGGCGGTCCGCTCGCCGGTGCGGACGAGGCGCGCCCGGCCGCCGCGGAAGGTGAAGGCGAAGGCTCCGTCGTCCGGCTTTGCAGCGTCCGCGTCGACATAGTCGCCGCGCCAGTAGAAGCCGATCACCGCCCCGCCGGCGATGATCACCTGGGCGGTGAGGTCGCCGCTGGCCCCGCCCCACGAGCCGTCGAAGCCCTCCTCGGCGCGCGCCGCGCCGGTGATGGCGGCGCAGGCGAGACCGGCCAGGATGAGGCGGCGGCGCGCGCGCTGGAAGCCCTTCCCCGTCAAGGCCGCAGCCATGCCCCGCCCTCCCTTTCCTTGCCTCACCATAGGCCGCCGGAGAATAAACCGCCACCGCTCGGCCCTCGACCGGGCGCCCGGCGCGGGCCATAGGTTCGGCCGTGGCGACGATGGCGATTCTGTTCGCGGTGGCGGTGTGGGCGGGGATCCAGAACGCCCTGGCCGGCGGCGGCTCCTTCGTCACCCTGCCGGCCCTGATCCTGTCCGGACTCGACGCCCGTTCAGCCAACATCGCCTCGACCCTGGCCCTGTTTCCTGGCCAGGTGACCACCGGCTGGGTCGGGCGCGGGATGATCAGCGGCGCCGCCGGCCTGTCGTTTCGGGCCCTGGTGGTCATCAGCCTGATCGGCGGGGCGCTGGGCGCGGGCCTTCTGCTGGCCACCCCGCCGACCTTCTTCGCCCACCTCGTCCCCTGGCTGGTGCTCTTCGCCACCGGCCTTTTCGCCTGGGGGAGCTTCCTGCGCGGCGGCGAGCATGGCCCGAGTCTGCGCCCGATCGTGGCCGGGAGCTTCCAGTTCCTGATCGCCATCTACGGCGGCTATTTCGGCGGCGGCATCGGCTTTTTGATGCTGGCGGCCCTGACCGCCGCCGGCGTCGCCGTGCGGACCGCCGGGGCGACCAAGAATGTCCTCGCCGCGGTGATGAACGCCGCCGCCGTGGCGATCTTCATCTTCACGCCGGCCATCCCGTGGACCCGGGTCGGCGTGGTTGCGGTGGGAGCGATCGGCGGCGGCCTGATCGGCGCCCATCTGCTCAAGCGGGTGGACGAGCGCCTGATCCGCGGCTTCGTGATCCTCCTGGGCGTGGTGCTGACGGTCGGCCTGTTCCTTAGGCAGCGGCCCTAGGTCACCCCCTCCGCTACACCGCGCGCACCGCCAACACCGGCTCGCCGCGCCAGGCGCTCGTCGAAGGGGCTCCGATGTCTACCGAAGTGGGGGCGGCGAAGGCGGCCATGGCCGCAGCGAGATGTGCGGCCGGGAGCGCGCCGCTGACGGTGACGTCGACCCGCCCGTGGCCGTCGTTGGCGAGCATGAAATTGGCGGCGGTGTAGTCGCCGGCCAGCTTGACGGTCTCGCTGTGGGTCCCGTCGCTGACCGTCAGCGAGCCCCCGCTCGTCGGGGTGGCGTTGGGGGTGAAGTTGACCGAGTCCTTGCTGGAGAAGAGGACGCCGGCCAGATCCAGGGTGTCGTTGGCCCCGTAGCCGTGCAGCACGCCAGTCTCGGCCGCCCCGGGGGCCAGGATGAGGGTGGTGGTGGCGGCGGCGGTGTTGTTGGCCAGGACGTAGTTGTGGGCCGACGCGCCGGCGAGGGTGAGGACCGAGCCGGAGTAGATGGTCAGCAGGCTGGTGAAACTGCCCAGGCCGCCGGTCAGGTTGACCGTGCCGCTCAGATAGGGCGTCAG
>DASXIE010000214.1:0-12549 GCA_036498165.1 Caulobacteraceae bacterium | reverse complement strand
GGCGTGGTGGTCGCCAGATCGATCATTCGCGCCCAAACAGGCTCGTGAAGCAGATGGCGCGAGGCCGAGGCGGTGCCGTAGCTGTAGCGGTGCGGCAGGCGGTCGGTCTCGGTGACATAGCGCCGCCCGCCGTGGCCCGGGATCGCCAGGATTTGCTCCAGCACCCGCCCGCTGGCCTCTCGGAAGGCGGCGAGCGCATCGGCGTCAAGGAGGTCGCGCACCACCACGAAGCCGTCGCGGAAGAAGATCCGCCGGGCGCGCGCGATCTCGTCCGGGGTGACGATCTCCAGGCCGATCAGGCCATTGTGTCGGCGCAGGTGTTCGCGAAGGGCGCAGACCTCCGGATCGTCATGGACCCGCCGGGCGGGGGCGCGGGGATCGGCGGCTGTGAACCCCTCGGTCCGGACCACCGGGCGGCCGTCGTCGTCACTCGTCTCGTTCGGCGGCGTCGCCGCGCACCAGCCGGCATCGCTCTGGCCAAAGACCTCGAGGCTCATGGGATGTGCATAGGCCGGTCCCGTTCGCCTTCGCAAGGATCGAACTCGGGCGCCCTGGTGGATGCGACAGGGATTGAACCTGTGACCCCCTCGGTGTGAACGAGGTGCTCTTCCGCTGAGCTACGCATCCTTAGGAAGGCGGGGAGGGGCGTATAACGCCCGCGCCGAACGCCGACAAGTTCAGCGGGGAAATCGCCGCCCCAGGAGGTCCGCGCAGGCTTGCGGGAGGGCGGCGAAATCGCTGATCACTCGATCGGCGCCGAGTTCGCTCACCGGGATGTCGGTGTAGCCGAAATCCACCAGGACAAGGGGTATGCCGGCGGCGTGGGCCGCCTTGGCGTCGGTCTCCGAATCCCCGACCATCACCGCCCGCTCCGGCTTTCCACCAGCCACCTCGATGGCCGCGAGGAGGTGGCGCGGATCGGGCTTGGGGGCGGGGGCGCGGTCCGGCCCGACCACCGCCGCGAAGTATCGCCCGATCCCCACGGCCGCGAGCAGGGCGTCGGAAAACTCGCCGCGCTTGTTGGTGCATACCGCCAGCCGCGCGCCGGCGGCGGTGAGGGTGGCAAGGCAATCCTCCACGCCCGGAAACGGTGTGCTGAGGTCGGCGAGGTGGGCTCGGTAATGGACGCTGAAGGCCTCGAAGCGGACCGCCAGTTCGGGCTCGCTCAGCGGCCGGCCGGCGGCGGCGAAACCGCGGGCGACCATCGCCCGCCCTCCGCGCCCGATCAGAGAGCGCGCCGCGGCCAGGTTCGCCGGCGGCAAGCCTTCCTTGGTCAGGAGGGCGTTGAGGGTCCCCAGCACGTCGGGCGCGGTATCCACCAAGGTTCCGTCGAGATCGAAGACGATCGTCGCGCGGTCCAGTGAAGAGATGAAAGGCGCCAGGGCGATGTCTCCTTCTCGAAACGCCGCGCCCTTTCGGCTAAAGCCGAAAGCAAGGCAAGCGCCGGAGATGACGCCATGAGCCAGACCCGCCCGCGGGCCGCCGTGATCCTCGCCGCCGGCAAGGGCGAGCGGATGAAATCGCCCCGGCCCAAGGTGATGCACCTCATCGGCGGCCGGTCCATGCTCGACCATGCCATCGACACCGCCGGCGAACTGGGCTGCGAGCGGGTGGTGGTGGTCGTTTCCCCTCACGTCCCGGAGGTCGCCACCCACGCCCACGACCGACTGGGCAAGCCGGGCGTCGCCGTGCAGCATCCTCCGCTCGGCACCGGCCACGCGGTGCTGGCGGCCAAGGCGGTGCTGGCCGGGTACGCCGGCGATCTCGTGGTCACCTATGCCGACGTGCCGCTGCTGGAAGCGAGCGCGGTGACGCCCCTGTTCGATCTCCTTGGCGCCGGCGCCGACATCGCCATTCTCGGCTTCGACGCCGCCGATCCGGGCGCCTATGGCCGACTGGTGTTGGACGACAGCGGGGGCCTTGAGCGGATCGTCGAAGCGGCCGACGCCTCACCTGAGGAACTTTCCATAAGTTACTGTAATTCCGGTGTGATGGCGGCGGACGCGGAACGGCTCTTCGCCCTTCTCGAGCGGGTGACCACTGACAACGCCAAGGGCGAATACTACCTCACCGCCGTAGTCGGCCTGGCGCGCCGCGACGGGCTGAGCATCAAGGTCGCCTTCGCCGACGAGGCCGAGGTGGCCGGGGTTAATTCCCAGGCCGAGCTGGCCGTGGCCGAGGGCGTCTTCCAGGACCGAAGCTGCGCCGAGCTCATGGCCGCCGGCGTGACCATGACCGCGCCGGAGACGGTCCATCTGGCCTGGGATACGGCTATCGCGCCGGGGGGCACCATCGAGCCCTTCGTGGTCTTCGGGCCCGGGGTGACGATCGAGGGCGGGGCGGTGATCCGCGCCTTCTCCCACCTCGAAGGGGCGATCGTGCGGGCCGGGGCGATCGTCGGGCCCTACGCGCGCTTGCGACCCGGAGCGGTGATCGGGGAGAAGGCCCACATCGGCAACTTCGTCGAGGTCAAAAAGGTCAAGGTGGGCGCGGGCGCCAAGGCCAACCACCTGGCCTATCTCGGCGACGGCGAAGTGGGGGCGGGCGCCAACATCGGGGCCGGGACGATCTTCTGCAATTATGACGGCTTCGATAAGTTCGACACCTTCGTCGGGGCCGGGGCCTTCATCGGCTCCAACTCGGCCCTGGTGGCCCCGGTGCGGATCGGCGCGGGGGCTTATACCGGCTCCGGCTCGGTGATCACCGCCGACGTGGCGGCGGACGCCCTGGCCCTCGGCCGCGGGGTCCAGGTCGAAAAGCCCGGCTGGGCCGGCGCCTTCAGAGCCCGCAAGGCCCGCGAGAAGTCCGCGCGATGAGCGAACCGGCCAGCATCGAGTCGGAGAAGCGGGCGGCCGGAGAGGCCGCCGCGGCCCTCGTCGAGACGGGAATGACCGTGGGCCTCGGCACCGGCTCGACCGCCGCCTTGTTCGTCCGCGCCCTAGCCGAGCGGCGCCTCGGCGTGCGTTGCGTGGCGACGTCGGAGGCGACCGCCGCCCTGGCCGGCTCTCTCGGCCTCAACATCGTCGCCTTCGACGGGACCGAGGCCATCGACCTCACCGTCGATGGGGCCGACGAGATCGGCCCGGGCCTTTCACTGATCAAGGGCGGCGGGGCGGCCCTGCTGCGCGAGAAACTGGTATGGTCGGCGTCGCGCCGCTGCGTGGTCATCGCCGACGCCGGCAAGCCGAAGCAAAGGCTGGGGAGCTATCCCCTGCCCATCGAGGTGATCCCGTTCGGCGGGGCTCTCACCGCCCGCCGCATCTCGGCCGTTCTGGCGGACGGAGGGATCGACGCCGTCCCGGTCCTGCGAGTCCGCGACGGGGCCCCGGTGCGCACCGACAGTGGCAATCTCATCTATGACGCCCCGTGCCGGGCCATCGAAGACCCGCCCGCACTGGCGGCGGCGCTCAAGGCCGTGACCGGAGTGGTCGACCACGGCCTCTTCCTGGGCATGGCCGAGCGGGCCCTGATCGGCACGCCCGACGGGGTGGTCACTCTCTATCCTTGAAGGAGCCTTTCGGTGGCGAAATGCGACTACGATCTCTTCGTCATCGGGGCCGGCTCCGGCGGGGTGCGGGCCGCGCGCCTGGCGGCGATGAGCGGGGCGAAAGTCGCCGTCGCCGAGGAGCACCGGGTCGGGGGGACCTGTGTGGTGCGCGGCTGTATCCCGAAGAAATTCATGGTTTACGCCAGTGAATTCTCGTCACACTTCAAGTCCTCCGAGGGCTTCGGCTGGTCGCTGAAGGAGCCGAAGTTTGACTGGCCGACCTTCCTCGCCCGCAAGGACGCCGAGATCGCCCGCCTATCGGGGATCTATGTCGCCAATCTGGAAAACGCGGGCGCCGAGCTCATCCACTGCCGCGCCACCTTGACCGACCCGCACACGATCGAGACCGACGGCGGCAAGACGCTGACCGCCGGCAAGATCCTCATCGCCACCGGGGCGCGGCCGACCCTGCCTGAGGACCTGCCGGGCATCGAGCATGCCATCACCTCCAACGAGGCCTTTCATCTTCCGAAACTCCCGAAGAGCATCGTGATCGCCGGCGGCGGCTACATCGCCACCGAGTTCGCCGGCATTTTTAACGGCCTTGGGGTCGAGACCACCCTCGTCTATCGCGGCCCGATTCTGCTGCGCGGCTTCGACGACGACGTCCGCGCCCATGTCATGCGCGAGATGGAGCGGCGCGGGGTCAAGGTCATCGTCGCCTGCCGCCAGACCTCTCTGGAGAAGACCTCAGCCGGGGTGGTCAGCAAGCTTTCCACCGAGCACAGCCTGACGAGCGATGTGACCCTCTTCGCCACGGGCCGCGCCCCCTACACCGTGGGCCTTGGCCTCGAGAACGCCGGAGTGGCCCTCAACGAGCGCGGGGCAGTGGTGGTCGATGAGTTCTCCAAGACCAACGTGGAGCACATTTTCGCGGTCGGCGATGTCACCGACAGGCTCAACCTCACCCCGGTGGCGATCCGCGAGGCGGCCGCCTTCGCCCAAAGCGAGTTCTACGACAAGCCGACGCGCTTCGATCACGAAAGCGTGGCCAGCGCCGTCTTCTCTCAGCCGCCGGTGGGCTCGGTGGGGATGACCGAGGCCCAGGCCCGCCAGGGCGGGCGCAAGGTGACGATCTTCCGCTCGATCTTTCGGCCAATGAAGTCGACTTTCTACGGCGGCGACGAGAGGATGCTGATCAAGCTCGTGGTCGATGAGGCTAGCGACCGGATCCTTGGCTGCCATATCGTCGGACCAGACGCCCCGGAGATGATCCAGATGGCCGCCATCGCCGTGAAGCTGGGGGTCGGCAAGGCCCAGTGGGACGACACTTGCGCGGTCCACCCCACCGCCGCCGAGGAGCTCGTCACCATGCGCGAGCCCTACATGCCGATGGAGCTCTAGAGACTCCGCCCGGAGTGGGAGGCGCCCGCCTAGTCCCTCACCATCGGACGGTGGACGAGGATCAGCATGGCGGCGCCGGCCATCGCGACCAGGGGGACGAGGGCCAGCAGGACGCCGTTCGCCCCGGCGCCGGCGGCCAGCAGGGCCGAGGCCGAGAGGGGGCCGACGATGCCGCCGATGCGGCCGACCGCGACGCCGGCTCCGACGCCGGTCCCGCGCATGGCCGCCGGGTAGAAACAGGGAGAAATGCCGTTGAGCGCCACCGAGGCGCCGATGATGAATACCCCGGCCGCAAAGCCTGCCGCGCCCGCCGAGGCCAGGTCTGCGCGCGCCAGGGCAAGACCGAACACCGCCAGCCCCGCCGCGGCGCACCAGGCTCCGAGAGACCATCCGCGCCGCTTGGCTTCGAGCAGCGGGGCGATGGTCAGGATGCCCGCTACGCCGCCGAGGTTGAATAGCAGAGAAACCAGGCTCGCCTCGGCCTTGCCGATCCCCTTATCCCCCATCAGGGTCGGGAGCCAGTTGAGCAGCAGGTAGAGGGTCATTACCCAGGCGAAACCGCCGACCCACAGCAGCGCCGTGGTCAGCGCCCGGCTGTCGCCGAGCAGGATGTCCAGAACGGCGGCGCGGCGCGTCTCGCGCACCGCCAGGAATCGTCCGGACTCCGGTAGCGCGAATATCATGGTCAGGGCGAGGGCGAGCGGACCTGCGCCGCCCAGCCAGAAGATCTCGCGCCAGGGAAGGTTGGCCGCGGCCAGGCCTGACAGGGCCCCGCCGATTGGATAGCCGGCGGTCACCCAGGTGGTCACTCGCGCCCTGCGCTCCGGAGAGGTCGCCTCGGCCGCCAAGGCGAGGATGTTGGGCATGGCCCCGCCGATGCCCACGCCGGCGAGGACGCGGATGATGACCAGGCTCTGAAGGTTCCAGGCCAAGGCGGTGGCGGTGGTGAACAGGGCGAATACGACGAGGGAGCCAATGAGGGTCCACTTGCGGCCGATCCGATCGGCCACGGCGCCGCAAACCACGGCGCCGGCCACCAGGCCGATGATACTGGCGCTCAGCACCGGTCCGAGCTGGGCGCGGCTGAGGTGCAGGGCCGGCGCCAGCGCCGGCGCCGCTACCCCCATCGCCTGGTTGTCATAGCCGTCGGCGAACGCCGCCAGCAAGCAGAGCCCCAGCGTAATGGCCGCCGGCCGGACGCGCGATCCCCCCAACACCAAAGTCATGTCCAGTGCCCCCACATCGGTGCCACTGTTGCATGCGCCGGCCCGTCGCGTCGACTTTGCCTTTTCCCAGGCGTTGAGCTAAGCCCGCGCCCTTCGCGAAGGCCGATGAAAATGAGTGAGCGTTGGACGCCTTCCTCCTGGCGGGGACGGCCGGCCCGGCACCTGCCGGATGACTATCCCGTCCCCTCGGCCCTGACCCGCGTCGAAGGCGAACTGGCGCGCATGCCGCCGCTGGTCTTCGCCGGCGAGGCGCGGCGGCTCAAGAGCCTGCTGGCCGAGGTCGCCGCCGGGCGCGCCTTCCTGCTCCAGGGCGGCGACTGCGCCGAAAGCTTCAAGGAATTCTCCGCCGACAACATCCGCGACACCTTCCGCCTGATCCTGCAGATGGCGGTGGTGCTGACCTTCGCCGGCGGGCGGCCGGTGGTGAAGGTGGGGCGGATGGCCGGGCAATTCGCCAAGCCGCGCTCGGAACCCACCGAGACCCTCGGCGGGGTGACTCTGCCGTCCTATCGCGGCGACATCATCAACGGCATGGAGTTCGACGCCGCCGAACGGGCGCCCGATCCCGAGCGCCTGCTCAAGGCCTATGCCCAGTCGGCGTCGACGCTGAATCTGCTTCGGGCCTTCGCCGGCGGCGGCTACGCCGACCTGCACAACATCCATCGCTGGACCCTGGGTTTCGTCGAGGGCAGCCCGCAGGGCGCGCGATACTCCGAACTGACCGACAAGATCAGCGAGGCGTTGACCTTCATGGAGGCCATCGGAGTGACGCCGCAGAGCCATCCCGACCTCCATCGGGTGGAGTTTTTCACCTGCCACGAGGCCTTGCTGCTGGGTTTCGAGCAGGCCCTCACCCGCGTGGATTCGACCACCGGCGACTGGTACGACGTCAGCGCCCATCTCCTGTGGGTCGGCGAGCGGACCCGTCGGCTCGACGGGGCCCACATAGAGTTCGTCCGCGGGATCAACAATCCGATCGGCCTGAAGGTCGGTCCGACCCTCGATCCGGGCGAACTGATGGCCCTGATCGATGCGCTCAATCCGGATAATGAGCCAGGGCGCTTGACCCTCTATGGCCGATTCGGCTCGGACAAGATCGCCGCCCGCCTTCCCAAGCTGATGCGCGCCACCTTGGAAGGTGGCCGGGCGGTGGTGTGGGCCATCGATCCCATGCACGGCAACACGCTGAAAGCCTCCAACGGCTACAAGACCCGCCCCTTCGACCGCATCCTCTCCGAGGTGCGCAGCTTCATCGAGATTGCCCAGGCCGAGGGCGTCCATCCCGGCGGCGTGCACCTGGAGATGACCGGCCAGGATGTCACCGAGTGCCTGGGCGGAGCCCGCGCCCTCAGCGAGGGCGAGCTCGGCGACCGCTACCACACCCATTGCGACCCGCGCCTCAACGGCGAGCAGGCGCTGGAACTGGCCTTCCTGGTGGCCGAGAAGCTCAAGGGCCAGCGCGGCGGCCTAACCCAGGCGGCGGAGTAGGGGCTCGCCCGGCGGGGCGGCCCAGGCATCCAGATCAAGGAGCGCGCGCTGCGCGACGGCCCGCTTTTTAGCCCGGCCGCGCTCCCCGCGGGCGTAGCGCGTCGTTCCTCCCCCACGGGCCGGCGTCTCGATCGGCGGGAAGAGGCCGTAGTTGATGTTCATCGGCTGGAACGAGCCGGCTCCGGCGCTCAAGTGGCCGCCGGTGATGTAGCCGACGAGGGCCCCAAGGGCGGTCGTCGCGGGCGGCAGGATGAGTTCGTGGCCGGTCCGCTCGGCGGCCGCCAGACGTCCGGCGACGAGGCCGATCGCGGCGCTCTCCACATAGCCCTCGACGCCGGTAATCTGGCCGGCGAACCGCAGGCGCGGGTCGGCTTTCAGGCGCAGGCGCGCGTCGAGCACCTCGGGGCTGTTCAGGAAGGTGTTGCGGTGCAGGCCGCCCAGCCGGGCGAACACGGCCTTCTCAAGGCCGGGAATCGTGCGGAAGATGTCGCTCTGCGCCCCGTGCTTCAACTTGGTCTGGAAGCCGACCATGTTCCACAGGGCGCCGAGCGCATTGTCCTGGCGCAGCTGGACCACCGCCCAGGGTTTCTCCGCCGGGCGATGGGGATTGGTCAGGCCCACCGGCTTCATGGGCCCGTGGCGCAGGGTTTCGCGGCCGCGCTCGGCCATCACCTCGATGGGCAGGCAGCCGTCGAAATAGGGCGTCCCCTCCCACTCCTTGAACTCGCTCTTGGGACCGGCCAGGATGGCGTCGACGAAGGCCTCATACTGACCGCGGTCCAGGGGGCAGTTGATGTATGCGGCCGCCTCGCCGGCCGGGCCTGGTTTGTCGTAGCGCGACTGGCGCCAGGCGATTGTCATATCGATGGATTCGATATGGACGATGGGAGCGATGGCGTCGAAGAAGGCCAGGGCTTCCACGCCGGTCAGATCGGCGATAGCGCGCGCCAGTCCGGGCGAGGTGAGGGGGCCGGTGGCGATGATCACGTTGTCCCAGTCGGTCGGCGGGGCGCCTGAAATCTCACCGCGCTCGACGCGGATGGCCGGATGGGCGGCGATGGCGGCGGTGACAGCGCGCGCGAACCCCTCGCGGTCCACCGCCAGAGCCCCGCCGGCCGGCGTCTGGTGGGCGTCAGCGCACTCGAGGATCAGCGAGCCCAGAACGCGCATTTCGGCATGCAGCAGGCCGACCGCATTATGCTCCCAGTCGTCCGAGCGGAAGGAATTGGAGCACACCAGCTCAGCGAAATCCCCGCCTTGGTGGGCGGCCGTCCCGACGAGCGGGCGCATCTCGTGCAGGACCACTTTCGCGCCCGCCTGCGCCGCTTGCCAGGCGGCCTCGCAGCCGGCGAGGCCGGCGCCGATGATGTGGATAAGCGGTTCCGTCATGGGCTCAAAGCCTTACGCCCGCCACAGGGCGCGCGGAAGTGTCGCGTGGTGATGAATCGAGTCTATGGTCTAACCCGGCGGAAAGCAGGCGGGGAAACGGGCATGGCGAGCTTCAACATCGAGGATGCCGCCTTCGTCGGGCCGGGCCTCATCATCCGCAAGCCCGGCGCGGTGATCGCCTGGGCCCTGGTCTGGGCGGTGTTCCTGATCGTGTTGACCGCCCCTTTTTCCGGGATGATCACTGCCCTGATCAGCCTGGACGTCAAATCCCAGGGCCACATCGCAGTCGGGGGCGGCCTCCCCCTGCTCGGCGGCATCGTGGCCTGGGTCCTGCTCTTGTGGATCGGCGCGCTGGTGATCGGGGCGGTAGTGCAGAGCGCCATCATCCGCGCGGTCCTGGAGCCCGACAACAGCGCCGCGGCCTATCTGCGCTTTGGCCGCGAGGAAACTTTCGTTCTGTCGGTCAACTTCGTCAAAGCCTTGATCCTGCTGGCTGTCTCGGTCCTGGTCGGGGCGGCGGTGGGCATTGTCGAGGCGATCCTCGGCGGGGCCGGGCCCGGCGCGGTGCTCATCGCCAAGTCGATCGGCGACTTCATCAACCTGGCGGTTATCATCTGGGTCAATCTGCGCTTCTCCGCCGCTGCCCCGATGAGTTTCCAAGAGCGCCACTTCCGCCTGTTCGAGGCCTGGACCCTGACCCGCGGGCAGACCTGGCGCCTGGTTGGCGTGGCGGTCCTGGTGGCGGTGATGATCGCGGTGATCTGGCTGATCGGGGCTTGCGCCGCAGTAGGCGGCAGCATCATGATTTTGAACGGCGGGCCCCATCTGACCGACCTACGCGATCTGCTCAGCACCGTTCCGAGCGAATGGGTGCCGGTGCTCGCGCCCTATTTCTGGCTGACGGCGGTGGTGAGCCTCGTCGCGGGGGCGCTGATTACCCCTATCGCCTTGGCCCCCTGGCCGCATATCTATCGCAAGCTCGGCGCCGAGGTGGAAACCTGACGGCAAGCTGAAGGAGGGGCGGAAATGGCGACGATTTCGATCGGCGAGGCGATCGGCGAGGGCTTCGGCCTGATCGGGCGCCGCCCGCTGCTTGTGCTCCTGTGGGGGGCGGCCAACACGGCTTGGAGCGTGCTGGTCGCCGCCCTGATGCGGCCGTGGATGACGAGCCTGCTGTCGTTGCAGAAGTCGATGATCACCTCGGGCGCGGGGGCGACGCCGCCTTCCTCTGCGGAAGTCATGTCTCGCATGGGCCCCATCTTCCAGTTCGAAGGGGCGATCATGCTGATCGCCCTCGTCTCGGCGTTCGTCAGCGTGATCCTCAACTGCGCGGTGTTCCGCGCCGTCCTGCGACCCGAGGCGCGCGGTATCGCGTATCTGCGGCTGGGCTCGGCCGAGCTGATGCTGTTCTTCTTCTTCCTCGCCGCCTATTTTGTCTTTGGGATCGGCATCTTTATCGCGATCATTCCGGTGGCAGTGCTGGTGGCGGTCGCCGTGGCCGCCCATGCGCCCGCGATCGGCTTCCTGCTCGCGTTCGCCGCGGGGATCGCCATTCTCGTCCTCTTCGTATGGGTGATCCTGCGCCTTTCCCTGGTCGGGCCGATGACCGTCCAGGACGGGAAGTTCCACTTCCTAGACGCCTGGCGCCTGACCCGCGGCCATGCCGGGGCGCTGTTCGCCATCGGCCTGTGCCTCTTCGCCATCGCGGTGGTGATTGGGCTGGTAAGCCTGGCGCTCACTCTGGCGCTCGGTGGCGCGGCGGCGTTGGGCGCCTTCCAGGACGCCATGCGGGGAACGCCGACCTCGCCGGTGAGTTTGATGCCGGCGCTGTCTGCCGCCTTCATCATCCGCTACCTGATCGCCATCCCCCTCTCCGGCTGCCTGCTGGCGATTGTCGGGGCGCCGTGGGCCCGCGCATTCCGGGACCTGGCCCAGCCTGACGTGGCGGCGACCTTCTCCTGAGGTCCCAGCTCGCTCTGCTCGCCGGCGGCCTCCAGGCCGCGGTTCGTTTCACGCCGGCCGCCTGGAAGAGCGGTTACGCGGCGCTTCTCGCCGCCCTCGCCGGCGCCCTGGTCTGGCGACTCCTCGGGGGGCCGTGGCTTCTCCTGGCCCTGGCCGGGGCGCTCGTCGCCCGCGCGGCGCTGTGTCGCCTGGCCTTGCCCGACTTGCCGGGAAGCCCGGCGGCGAGGGTGGCGAGGCTGGCGGGGGTGTGGGCCCTCGCCGCCCTCTTCGTCGGCGTCCTCGCCCTGCTGGTTTTCGTCGCCCTGCTCGCCGGCGCCTACGCCGCCGCCTCGGCCGGCCCCGGCTTCGATCCCGCCCAGGTCAATACCTGGGCTCCCGCGATCCAGGGGGGCGGGCGCTGGCTGCTTGGCGGTCTTGCCCTGGCCGGGGCCGCCGGACTTATCTTCGCCGCCGCCCGCATATCCCTGGCTGAGCCGGCCAGCCTCGCCCATGGCCGCGTCCAGGTTCTCTCGACCTGGGCGCTCAGCCGTGGGGCCGTGGCGGCGATCCTGATCGGCAATGCCGTGATCGCCGCCCCGCCGGCGGCCCTTTTCCTGTTCGCTCCGGCCGGCCCCCTCTGGCGGGGGCTGCAGGGACTCGTCCTAGCCGCGCTCTGGCTTCCCATGGACGTTGGACTCATGGCCTATGTGTTCGCCAACCGCGCCGCACAAAAAGCCGGACCGATGAAGCCGCAATGACGACTATCACCCGGAGAGTTGTCCGACTCGTCGCGCGCGCGTTCCGCGCCGCCAGCGAGGGTTTCCGCCTTATCGGCCGCGCGCCGAGCGCGGTTTGCGCCTGGGCATTCCTATGGTTCGCGGCGTTTTCCATCTCCGCCTGGGCGGTCGCGGCCAGCCGCCACGGCATAGCGATTCACTCGAATCCCGACTACACCCTCAGCGGCGTTGGGCGGCAGTTCGGGCCGTTCGCGGTCCCCTTGATCCTGCTCTTCTTCGTTGTCTGGCTGGTCACCAACCTGGCGGCGTTTCGGGCGGTATTGCACCCCGGCGAGCGTCGCTGGTTCTATCTTCGCCTTGGGACCGACGAAGCGCGTCTCGGCGTCCTGACGATCGCCGCCTTTCTGGCTCTGATCCTGATCGGATTCGCGCCGGCGAAGATGGTGTTCCTGCTCGCCAGTCCGATCATGAGGGTTGTGCCGACCGCGACTCTCCTGGTCGCGACAGCCGGCGTATTGATCACCGTCTGGGTCGAGGTGTGGCTAGGCGTGCGTCTCTCACTCATCGCGGTGGAAACCTTTTCCGAACAGCGGTTCCATCTGTCGGCTTACTGGCCGGTGACCGGGGGCCGCTTTTGGTTTCTGCTGATAAGTTACTTCCTGGTCTTCCTCATTCTTCTGGTCCCATTCTTCGTCTATTTTGTCGCGCTCGAGGCGCTCTCCGCCACGGCGCTGGCCTATTTCGGCAACGGCGACTTGCTCCGGCGGGGCAGCGTCCTGGCGATCGCCGGCGTGATCGCCGCGCTGACGGCCGGCTTTTGGACCTTGAGCTGGACGGTGATTTGCGCCTGCCAGGCCTATGCCTTCCGATACATCGT
>DASXIE010000213.1:0-3215 GCA_036498165.1 Caulobacteraceae bacterium | reverse complement strand
CGCTCCAGGCCGGGTCGAGGCGGCGGGCGGCAGGATCAGCCGGCCGATCTTCTCCTTTCCCGGCGGCCGCCGCTTTCATTTCACCGATCCGGGCGGCAACGAGCTGGCGGTGTGGTCGATGGCCTGACCGCCTGAAATTTGGACCTGCGCGTTCGGCGCCTATAGTGACCCCAGCCGTTGGGGATCATCGCCATGCGCCGCCGCACCTTTCTCGCCACTCTGCCCCTCGCCGCGGCGGCTTCGACCAGCGCCGGCGGGGCGATCCCGCCCAGGCGCGACGCCGCCGTCGGCCGGCCGGACATCCACGGCGGCGACCGCATCGCCGGGGCCGGCTTCGCCTCCCGATCCACCGTCTGGGGCCTCCACGGCGCGGCCGCCACCGCCCACCCGCTGGCCACCCAGACCGCCATCGCCATGCTCAAGGCCGGCGGCTCGGCGGTCGACGCGGCGATCGCCGCCAACATCGCCCTTGGCCTCCTCGAGCCGATCTCGTGCGGCGTCGGCGGCGACTGCTTCGCCATGGTCTGGGATCCCAAGTCCGGAAAGCTCGCCGGGCTCAACGGCTCGGGTCGCTCGCCGCGTTCCCTCAGCCTCGCGACCCAGAGGGCGCGGGCCAAGAACGGCTTCATCGCCTCGCACGGGGCGACCTCGGTCTCGACGCCCGGCGCGGTCGACGCCTGGTGGACCCTGCACCAGCGGTACGGCCGGCTCAAATGGGCCGAGCTCTTCGCCCCGGCCATCGAGATGGCGCAGGCGGGCACGCCGGTGCCCCAGACCATCGCCTACTACCTCGCCGCCTCCCATCGCTTCTTCACCCGCCCCGACACCGGCATCGAGGAGGTGGATAACTATAAAAAGGTCTGGGCCCCGAATGGCGCCACGCCCGGCGAAGGCGAGGTCTTCGCCAACCCGGCCCTGGCGCACACCTACCGGCTGATCGCCGCCGGCGGTCGCGAGGGCTTCTACGGCGGCGAGGTGGCCGCCACGATCGACGCCTATTTCAAGCGCATTGGCGGCTGGCTGTCGGCCGCCGATCTCGCCGCCCATCACTCCGAATGGGTCGAGCCGCGCTCGACTGGTTATCGCGGCGTCGACGTCTGGGCCTTGCCGCCCAACAGCCAGGGCCTCTCCACCCTGCAGATCCTCAACATCCTCGAACGCTTCGATCTCGCCGGCATGGGCTTCCAGTCCCCCGCCAGCCTGCATGCCCAGATCGAGGCCAAGCGCCTGGCCTTCGAGGACAGGGCCCGCTACTTCGCCGACCCCGACTTCGCCAAGGCTCCCATCGACTGGCTGATCTCCAAGGACTACGCCGCCCAGCGCGCCGCCCTCATCCGCCCCGACCGCATCCTCACCCCCGTCCACGCCGGCCAGGCTCCCAGCCACGGCGACACCACCTATCTGTGCGCCGCCGACGCCGAGGGGATGATGGTCTCCCTCATCCAGTCCAACTACCGGGGCATGGGCTCGGGCCTGTCGCCGGATGGCCTGGGCTTCATGTTCCAGGACCGCGGCGAGCTCTTCTCCCTGCGCGACGGCGACGCCGACATCTACGCCCCCGGCAAGCGGCCCTTCCAGACCATCATCCCCGGCTTCGCGACCCGCGGCGGCGAGCCGTGGCTGGCCTTCGGGGTCATGGGCGGCGACATGCAGCCCCAGGGCCAGGCCCAGATGATCGTCAACCTCGTCGACTATGGCCTGGGCCTTCAGGAGGCGGGCGATTCCCCGCGCTGGCATCATGAGGGATCGAGCGAGCCGACCGGGGCGCCGCAGGAAGGCGTGGGGACATTGCGCCTCGAAGCCGGCGTCCCCCCCGCCACCCGCGAGGCCCTCGCCGCCCTGGGATGGAAGTTCGGGGCCTCGGACGGCGGCTTCGGCGGCTACCAAGCCATTCAGCGCTGGCCCGGCCGCTATGCGGCGGCCACCGAAATGCGCAAGGATGGCGTCGCCCTGGCCTATTGATTCTCCTCCCCAGCGTCGCGTTTCCAACACCTCTCCCGGAGGGAGAGGGAGGGGCCCATGGCGGAGCCATGGGAGGGTGAGGGATTACGCTGTTGGGGATCTGCTTGCTGCCGTCGGAACGAGCCTTTCCGTGAGGCGCCTTACCCCCTCACCTTCCCACCACAGCGCTGCGCGCTCCGGCGGGGCCCTTCCTCTCCCCATGGGAGAGGTGTTTTGTGGGCGCCCGGCGAGATGTGTGAAGCGCTCAGTCTGGGAGGGGGGTTCGGGCTTGGCGCAGGAGAGGAACTCATGACCCGCGATGAGGTGCGCGAGATCTGCCTGTCGTTTCCGGGCGCCGAGGAAGGCACGAGCTATGGCCGGCCTTCCTACCTCGTGAACAAGAAGTTCTTCACCCGCCTACGCGCCGAGGATGACAGCCTCGTCCTCATGGGGGTGAATTTCGACGAGCGCGAGATGCTCATCGAGGCCGAACCGCAGACCTTCCACTTCACGGCCCACTACAAGGACTATCCCGCGGTCCTGGCCCGCATCGCCACCCTCCACCCCGGCTCCCTGCAAAGTTTCCTCGACCGCCGCTGGCGCAAGATCGCCCCCAAGGCCGCCGTCAAGGCGCGGGACAATGCCTCTTCGTGACGGCCTGAGGGGGAGTTTGCAGCAGCAGTGCGGATTGCCGATCGCTCGCCGAGCCGACATGCGCATCGCCGAAAATAGATTGCATTTTGCGCTTGACACGGTGATTGCAATGCGCAATAATATGTCTCGATGTTCGCGACCTCTTCCAACCCCCCGACCCCCGCGGAATTCGCCGCCGCCATTGTGCGCGCCGAGCGCCGGCAGGTGCTGGTCACGGCGATGGTGGAGTTCTGCATGGCCCTGCTGCGGGCCCTGCAGCGCGGCGGGGTGATGACGGTCGACGCCTACTGTTCGATCGCGCGGGCCGCGCGCTTCGGCCTCAATCTCTCGATGCAGACCGACCGCCTGCTGGCCGAGCTGAAAAGGGGCGTCTTTCCCGCCCCCAAGGCCACGCGGCGGCGCGCGGCGCCGAGCGAGTCCGCAGACCTCCTGGAAGACCTCGAGACCGGCGAGTCCGCCGAGACACCGCACCGGGAGCCCAGCGATCGCCTTGAGAGCGAAAACCATGCCGGGTTCCTCTGCCGCTTCGAGACCTTCGAAGCGGTCGTCGGCCCCGACTGGTCGCCGCTGGAGGCCGCCAGGACCCTATGCCGCGTCCTGCGCCTCGAACCCGACTGGCT
>DASXIE010000212.1:0-13829 GCA_036498165.1 Caulobacteraceae bacterium | reverse complement strand
CGTCCAGCCAGCCGACGTCGCCCAGCGTCGTCCAGCCGTGCTTGTTGCGGCTCTCGGCGGTCTTGTCCGGATCGTTGTGGTACTCGAACTCGCCGCCGCCGGCGAAATAGACCGTCCCCTCGTTGCGCGTCGGCAGGGGATCGCCGGCCTCGTCGCAGATCTTCACCTCGGCCAGGATCGACTTGCCCACCGAGCCCTTCTTGGCCAGCCACTCCTGCGAATTGATGACGCAGAAGCCGTTGCCCTCAGTGCCGGCGTAGTATTCGTGGACGATCGGCCCCCACCATTCGATCATCGCCTGCTTGACCGGCACCGGGCACGGAGCGGCCGCGTGGAAGACGCTCTTCAGCGATGAGTGATTGTATTTCGCCCGCGTTTCGGCCGGAAGCTTCAGCATACGGACGAAGTGGGTCGGCACCCACTGGGCAGTGGTGACGCGATAGTTCTCGATGTGGGCCAGGGCCGCCTCGGCGTCGAAGCGCTCCATCAGGATCACCGTCCCGCCGAGGGCCTGGACCGCCATCGACCAGCCGAGCGGAGCGGCATGATAGAGCGGGGCCGGCGAGAGATAGATGCTATCAGATGTCCAGCCGTAGAGCGCCTGGCCCATCACGGTGAGGCCGTTGGGGGCGTCGATCGGCCCGCCGGACACGACGCCGGCGCGCTTGACGCCCTTGGGCCGGCCGGTGGTGCCGGAGGAATAGAGCATGGCCGAGCCGGCGCTCTCGTCCTCGATCGGGGTGGTCGGCATGGCGGCGCGGGCGTCCTCGAAGCTCAGGAACGGCGGCGTGGCTCCCTCGACCATGAAGAGGCTCACGCCTGGGATCAGTGGCGCGGTCTCCTGGGCGATCGCCGCCACGCCCGCCGAGGCGATCAGCGCCTTGGCCCCGCTGTCCTCGACGATATAGGCCACCTCGCCGGCGGTCAGCTTGGAGGAGATGCACGTGAAGCGCAGGCCTGATCTCTGGGCCGCCCACAGGACCTCGTAATAGCGCGGGCTGTTTTCCATGAAGATGGCGACGCCGTCGCCGGCCTTGAGGCCCAGGGCGCGGAAGAGATGGGCCCCCTGGTTCGAGCGCGCCTCGAGCTCGCCATAGGTCACCGTCTCTCCGGAGGCGGCCATGATGTAGGCCGGCTTGTCGGGATGGGTCCTGGCGTGATGCGATGGGTGCATGCTCACGCGGCCAGCGACTGGGCCGGGGCCTTGCCGAGGATCATGTCGGCGGCCTTCTCGGCGATCATGATCGTCGGGGCGTTGGTGTTGCCCGACACCAGGCGCGGCATCACCGAGGCGTCGACGACCCTCAGGCCCTCCAACCCGTGCACGCGAAGCTGCGGATCGACCACCGCGGCGGGACCGTGGCCCATCTGGCACGTGCCGACCGGGTGATAGATGGTCGAGCCGGCCATGCGGGCGTAGGCCAGGAGGTCCTCGTCGCTGGCCAGATCGGGGCCCGGCATCATCTCGTGGTCGATCCAGGGGCTGAGGGCCGGCTGGCCGGCGATAGTGCGTCCGATGCGCAGGGAGGCGACGACCACTTCCTGGTCGAGGGAGGCGGAAAGGTAGTTCGGCGCGATCTGCGGGTGGGAGGCCGGATCGGGCGAGGCGATGCGCACGTGGCCGCGGCTCTCCGGGCGCACCTGGCACGGGGCGATGGTCAGGCCCGGCTGGTTTTCCAGCACCATCTTCTGCTCGTTGACCAGCTTCTCGGTGTCCATGGTCGCCGGCAGGATGTGGTACTGGATGTCCGGCCCGGCGAGGTCCGGCCGCGACTTGCAGAAGGCCGCGATATGGGCCGCCGAGAGGGTCAGGAGGCCCCGGCGGGTGAAGAGATACTTCATCGTCTCGCCAAGGAACCGGCCGCCGCGGGTGAGCTCGTTGACCGACACCGTGCCGGCCTTCAGGCGCCAGGTCATGGTGATCACGTAGTGGTCCTGAAGATTCTCTCCGACGCCCGGCAGATCGGCCACGGTCTCGATCCCGTGGCCGCCGAGCAGCGCGCCGGGCCCGACGCCGGAAAGCTGCAGGAGCTGCGGTGAATTGATCGCCCCCCCGGCCAGGATCACCTCCCGCGTGGCCTTCGCCCGGCGGACGAAGCCATCCTGGACGAACTCGACGCCGACCGCCCGCTTGCCCTCGAAAAGCACCCGCGAGGCCAGGGCCCGCGTCTCGACGCGCAGGTTCGCCCGGCGCATGGCCGGGTGGAGATAGGCCACGGCGGCCGAGCAGCGCTGGCCGTTGCGCACGGTGAGCTGGTAGTAGCCGACCCCCTCCTGCTCGGCCCCGTTTATATCGTTGTTGCGCGGGATGCCGGCCTCGACGCAGGCCTCGATGACCGCGTCCGACACCGTGTGGGTCTGGGTGACGTCGGAGACATTGAGCGGCCCGCCCACCGCGTGGTGGTCGTCGGCCCCGCGCTCCTGATGCTCGGCGCGCAGGAAATAGGGCCGCACGTCCTCCCAGCCCCAGCCTTCGCAGCCGAGCTGGCGCCAGCCGTCATAGTCGGCGCGCTGGCCGCGGACATAAAGCAAGCCGTTGATCGACGACGAGCCGCCCAGCACCCTGCCGCGCGGCCAGATGTGGACCCGACCGCCGGTCCCGGGGTCGGGTTCGGTGGCGTAGAGCCAGTTGACCTTGGGATCCTTCAGGGTCTGGGAATAGCCGACCGGCACGTGGATCATCAGGTTGGAGAGGAACTGGCCGGGGTTTCGGGTCGGCCGGTCATCGCCGCCGGCCTCGAGCAGCAGGACGCGGGTGTTGGGATCGGCGCTCAGCCGGTTGGCCAGAACACAGCCGGCCGAGCCGGCCCCCACGATGATGAAATCGGCGGCAAGTTCGTCGGCCATCGCACTCCCCGGTCGTCGGATTTGAACGGTCGTTTCAACCCTACGGCGGCCCGCCCCCGCCCGTAAAGGCGTCGGGCAGTGGGGTGACTGACTCACTTAAAGCCGCCTTCCCCAAACCGCTCACCCTGGCGAAAGCCAGGGTCCAGTCTTTTTTTTGTTTTTTCAACGCGTTGAAAGAGCGCCAAGCTGGACACTACTGGGTCCTGGCTTTCGCCAGGATGAGCGGAGTTTCAGGGCGATTGACTATCCCGGCGTAAGGCGCCCGCGATGGCGGGAGACCTCACGGAGCCCACCGCCATGACCGAGCCCGCCTTCGAGACCATCCTCTACGATGTCGAGGACCGCATCGCGACCATCACCCTCAACCGGCCCGATCGCCTCAACGCCTTCACCGCCAAGATGATGGCCGAGATGATCGCCGCCTTCGATCTCGTCGACGCCGACGACGGCGTGGGCGCGGTCATCGTCACCGGGGCCGGCCGCGGGTTCTGCGCCGGGGCGGACCTGGCCGGCGGGGCGGCGACCTTCGATCATCGCGGCAGCCGCGACCCGATCCGCACGCAGGCCCGCGTCGGCGGGGTGCAGCGCGACGGGGGCGGCCGGCTCACCCTGCGCATCTTCGATTGCCTCAAGCCGGTGATCGCGGCGGTGAACGGCCCAGCGGTGGGCGTGGGGATGACCATGCAGCTGGCCATGGACATCCGCATGGCGTCGAGGGAGGCGCGGTTCGGCTTTGTCTTCGGGCGCCGCGGGATCACCATGGAGGCCGCCTCGTCGTGGTTCCTGCCGCGCCTGGTGGGCATGCAGACGGCCCTCGAGTGGTGCTTCACCGGCAAGGTGTTCCCGGCCCAGGAGGCCTTCGATCGCGGCCTCGTCCGCTCCTTGCACGCCCCAGACGAGCTCATCCCCGCCGCCCGCGCCCTGGCCCGCGAGATCGTCGACAACACCGCGCCCGTCTCCAACGCCCTGATGCGCCAGATGTTGTGGCGCATGGCCGGGGCGGACCAGCCGATGGAGGCCCATCGCGCCGACAGCCGGGCCATTCAGGCGCGCGGCGTGTCCGCCGACGTCGCCGAGGGGGTGACGGCTTTTCTGGAAAAACGGCCGCCGCACTTTCCCGATCGGGTGTCGCGCGATATTCCCGACATCTGGCCAGACTGGAAGGCCCGCGATTTCAGTTGATCGTGGCCGCGGCTACTGCCGTTACGCTTGAGGCGGGCAAAAGAGACCCGTCTTCGCGACAGATCGCCAACAAAGCGCTTGTCGAGGCATGGGAAAGACCATAAGAGCAAGCCTCCACAGTTATGGGGCGTGCGTATGGTTCAATCACCGCTTAATTAAACGAAAGCACAGTCCATGGATGACAAAGCCGAGTTGATCGAGATGACCGCCGAAATCGTGGCGGCCTATGTCGAGAACAACAACATCTCCACCGGCGACCTGCCGGCCTTGATTCAAAGCGTGCATCGGGCGCTGGCGTCAGTGGCCTCGGGCGCCGAAGCGGTTGAAGCCGCGCCCAAGGAACCGGCCGTACCGGTCCGGCGCTCGATCACCGCCGATTTCCTGATCTGTCTGGAAGACGGCCGCAAGTTCAAGTCGCTGAAGCGGCACCTGCGCACCAAGTACAACATGAGCCCGGAGGACTATCGGGCCAAGTGGGGCCTGCCCAAGGACTATCCCATGGTCGCACCCAACTACGCCAAGGCGCGCTCGGACCTCGCCAAGCAGATGGGGCTCGGCCAGGGCGGCCGCCAGGCGGCCAAGCCGGGCAAGCGGCGCTAGTCAAGGATCGCCGCGCCGGAAGTAATCGGCGCGAGAACTCCGCGTAGTGTTGGTCGACGCCGTCCGGGGCCCTAAGCCCCGGCCGCGTTCTCTGCGTCCGCTCGTATGCGTCCGATCATCGAGAACAGGCCATTGGAGCGCTGGCGCGACAGGGCTCCGGTGAGGCCCAGGCGCTCGAACGCCGCGCGGGCGTCGAAGGCCAGGATCTCGCCCGGGGTGCGGCCGTTGTAGAAGCCCAGCAGGATGGCGATCAGGCCGCGGACGATATGGGCGTCGGAGTCGCCGCGGAAGTTCAATCGCCCGGCCCCGTCGCGCTCGGCGATCAGCCATACCTGGCTGGCGCAGCCCTTGACCTTGTTGGCGTCGGAGTGCTCGGCCTCGGTCAGAGGCGCCAGGGTGCGGCCCAGGTCGATCACATGACGGTAGCGTTGCTCCCAGTCACCGAGCACATCCAGCTCGTCGGCGAGCTCGGCGACGGCGGTGTCGATGGCGGGCGTGGCCTGATCCATGCTCTAGGATTTGGCCCCTCCGCCGGGCGCTGGCAAGCTTTGGCCGTCTCGCGCATAGTGC
Organism: Caulobacteraceae bacterium; assembly: GCA_036498165.1. Classification (GTDB taxonomy): domain Bacteria; phylum Pseudomonadota; class Alphaproteobacteria; order Caulobacterales; family Caulobacteraceae; genus Acaudatibacter. The sequence goes on along the minus strand of DASXIE010000212.1, from coordinate 8,630 downwards.
CCTGGTGAGCGCTCCCCTCGACGACCCCAGCGTCCTGGCGCACGAGTTGAAGACGCCCCTGACGGCGATCATCGGCTATGCCGAGGCAATGAGCCTTGGCGCCTTTGGCCCGCTGGACGAACCCTACGTCGAGAGCGCGCGGACCATCCTCGCCGCCGCCAGGCACCTGCAGGAGCTGATAGACGATCTGGCCGCCAGCGTTCGCGCCCCCGAGCGATTCGATGCGCGGGCAAGTGTCACCGAGGTGCTCGGCCTATTCGCGATCAAGGCGTGGGCGGCCGGCGTTAGCCTCGGCGCCACGCCCGGCGAGGAGGCCCTGATCGTCGAGGCCAACCCCCTGGTCCTGAGACAGATCCTAATCAATCTGATCGCCAACGCCCTCGCCGCGACCCCGCGTGGCGGGCGGGTTAACGTGGCCGTGGGACGTGATGGCGGCGATCTGGTGCTCGCGGTCGAGGACACCGGCCCCGGCGTCAACGCCCCCGAGGGTCTGGGGCTGAAGCTGGTGCGCGCCCTGTGCGCCGGCGGCAGCTTCAACCTGGTCTCCATGCCCGGCGGCGGGGCGCGGGCCAATGTCCGCCTGCCTGGGATCGCCTGACAGGTGGAGATTTCCAGCGACGTCTGGGCCTACGCCCTGATCCGCCGGGTCGAGCTGGCGGGCGCCTTCGCGACCGTGGCCCGCAAGGGCGACGCCGCCGCCGGCGCGGTGCTGGTCAAGACCCTGGACAGGCGAAGCGGGGCGGCGAGGCTCTACGCCCGCGCCACCCGGGGCCAGGGCGATCAGGTGTGGATGCAGCCGGTCCCCTCCACCGCCGAGCCGGACATCGACGCCTACATCGATCGCGCCGCCCGCATCGATCCGGACATCTGGGTGGTCGAGATCGAGGATCCCGACGGCGTCCGCTTCCTCACCGAGCCGGTGGAGAAAGGCTGACGGCGCTGAGGTCGCGGATTTGCCTCCCCTCCCCCGCCGCGCTATCGCCCGGCCATGTCCGCCTCCCCTTCTCCCGCCGGCGAGGCCGCCCGCCGGCGCACCTTCGCGATCATCAGCCATCCGGACGCCGGCAAGACCACGCTCACCGAGAACCTGCTGCTGGCCGGCGGAGCGATCCGCGCCGCCGGGGCGGTGCGGGCCCGCGGCGAGCAGCGCCGCACCCGCTCCGACTGGATGAAGATCGAACGTGAGCGGGGCATATCGGTCAGCGCCAGCGCCATGACCTTCGACCACGCCGGCCTGATGTTCAATCTCCTCGACACCCCCGGCCACGAGGACTTTTCCGAGGACACCTACCGCACCCTGACCGCCGCCGACGCCGCGATCATGGTGCTGGACGCCGCCAAGGGTATCGAGCCCCAGACCCTCAAGCTGTTCGAGGTCTGCCGCCTGCGCGACATTCCCATCGTCACCTTCATCAACAAGATGGACCGCGAGGCCCTCGATCCCTTCGCCCTCCTCGACGAGATCGGCGAAAAGCTGGCTCTCGACCCGGCGCCCCTCTACTGGCCGGCCGGCTCCGGCGCGCGTTTCAAGGGGATGATCGACCTGCGCCACGAGGCTTTCCTGCCCTTCCGCCGCCACGCCGCCGACCACGGCCCGGCCATGGCGCTCAAGTCCAACGCCCTGGGCGCCTTCCTCGAGCCCGAGGAGCGCGAGGAGGCCGAGGACGGGGCCGATCTGGTCAGGGAGGCGTCCAGGCCTTTCGATCCGCAGAGTTTCCGCGAGGGGCACATGACCCCGGTGCTGTTCGGCTCGGCCCTGCGCCATTTCGGGGTCGACGAACTCCTGGCCGTCATCGGCGCCTACGCCCCGGCGCCGGGCATGGCGGCTGCCACGCGGGCCGGTGAGGCGACCCACGTCGCTCCGGGCGACGACGAGGTCTCGGGGTTTGTCTTCAAGATCCAGGCCAACATGGACCCCAACCACCGCGACCGCGTGGCCTTCGTGCGTCTGACCTCGGGGCGCTTCACCCGCGGGATGAAGCTGAAGGTGGAAAACACCGGCAAGCCGATCAGCGTCAACGCCCCGATCATGTTCTTCGCCTCCGACCGCGAATTGGCGCAGGAGGCCTATGCCGGCGACGTGATCGGCATTCCCAACCATGGCGTGCTGCGGGTGGGCGACTCTCTCTCCGAGAGCGGGGCGCTGCGATTCGCCGGCCTGCCCAATTTCGCGCCCGAGATCCTGCGCCGGGTCAGGGTCACCGACCCGTTGAAGGCCAAGCACCTCAAGAAGGCCCTCGAGGGCCTGGCCGAGGAGGGGGTGACCCAGCTCTTCCGGCCTCAGCTGGGGGCGGACTTCGTGGTCGGGGCGGTGGGCCAGCTGCAATTCGAGGTCATGGCCGACCGGCTCGGCGGCGAGTATGCCCTGGATGTCGTCTTCGAGCCGGCCCCGTACGCCGAAGCCCGCTGGCTCGCCGCCGACAAGGCCCCCCTGGAGGAGTTCGCCGCCACCCACCGCTCGGCCATGGCCAGCGACATCGACGGCGCTCCGGTGTTCCTGGCCAAGTCGGCCTGGGAGATCGGCTATGTCGCCGAGCGCTACCCCAACGTCGCCTTCGAGCGGACTCGCGAGAGGGGCTGAGGTGGCCGAAGCGGTCTATGGACTGCCGCCGGCCGGCCTTGCGGCGAGCATGCCGGAGGCGATCCAGCTCTCGCCGCTCATCGTCGGCGCGGCGGCCATAGAGACGCTGGAAGGCGGCTCGCTGGACCGGATCGTCATCGCCGCCCCGCCCGGAACCCTTGAGCGGCGCTATGTCCTGGCCCATGGCCTGCGGGCGGTGCGGGAGGGCGGCGAGGTCGTCGCCCTGGCCCCCAAGACCCGCGGCGGGGCGCGCCTGGCCCGGGAGCTGGCGACGTTCGGCTGCGAAGTCGCCGAGAGCGCCCGCCGCCACCAGCGCATCTGCCGCTGCCTCCGTCCTTCCATCCTGGAAGGCATCGAAGCCGCCGTCGCCGCCGGCGGGCGGCAATACGTCCTCCCTCTGGGGCTATGGTCGCAGCCGGGCGTGTTCAGCTGGGACCGTCTCGATCCGGGCTCGGCCCTGCTCCTCGCCCAACCCTGGGAACCGGCGGGGACCGGGGCCGACTTCGGCTGCGGCTGCGGCGTCCTGGCCCGTGCCGCCCTCGCCTCGCCCGCGGTGAGCCGCCTCACGCTCATCGACATCGACCGGCGCGCCCTGGACGCCGCGCGGCGCAACATCGACGATCCCCGCGCGAGGTTCCTCCAGGCTGACCTCCGCCGGCCGGCCAAGGGCCTCGCCGAGCTCGATTTCGTGATCATGAACCCGCCTTTCCACGACGGCGGAGCCGAGGATCGGGCGCTGGGCAAGACCCTGGTCGGCGCGGCCGCGGCGGTGCTGAGGCGCGGCGGGGTCTGCCGCCTGGTGGCCAATGTCGCCCTCCCCTACGAGAGCGCCCTGGCCGCGAGCTTCGCCGAGGTGCGCCAACTGGCCCGCGAGGGCGGCTACAAGGTGCTCGAGGCGCGCCGGTGAAGGCCCGCCTCGACCGCCTGCTGGCCAATCTCGGCTATGGCTCGCGCCGCGAGGTCCATGCCCTGATCGCCGCGGGCGTGGTGAGCCTGGACGGCGCGAGGCTGCGCGATCCGGCCAGCCACGTCGTCATCGACTCCGGGCTGCCCGCGCGGATGACCGTGGGCGGCCAGCCGCTCGACCCGCCCGCTCCGCTCACCTTGATCCTCCACAAGCCGCTGGGCGTCGTCTGCTCGCACCGCGAGGCCGGACGAAGCGTCTATGAACTGCTCCCTGTCCGCTGGCGGGCCCGCATGCCGGCGCTCTCCACCGTCGGCCGCCTCGACGCCGACACCAGCGGCCTTATCCTCATCACCGACGACGGTCCCCTGCTCCACCGCCTGATCTCGCCGAAGAGCCGCGTCGCCAAGCGCTACCTCGCCACCCTGGCCCGACCGCTCAACGGCGGCGAAGCGGCCCTGTTCGCCGCCGGGACCCTGATGCTGGACGGGGAAACCAAGCCGTTGGCCCCCGCCGTCCTGATCCCCCTTTCTGACAAGACGGCCCATGTGATCGTCACCGAAGGCCGCTATCACCAGGTCCGCCGGATGTTCGCCGCCGCCGGCAACCATGTGACCGCTCTGCGTCGCGAAGCCATCGGAGGCCTGGAATTGCCCGCCGATCTGGCCCCGTCTCAGTGGCGGGTCGCCACGGCGGACGAGATGGCCGCCGCTCTCAGCGACCCCGCCACCACCTGAGCGCCCGCCGCTCCAGGAAGAGGAACGCCACGTGCACGGCCGCGGCCATGAGCGCGAGGGCGAGGATGGCGGCGAACATCTTGGCGGTCTCCAGGCGGTTGCCGGCTTCGAGGATGCGCCAGGCCAGGCCCTGGGCGCCGCCGCTGCCCGCCACCCACTCGGCGACCACGGTTCCGATGATCGCCAGGCCCGATGCGACCTTGGTCCCCTCGACGATGAAGGGCACGGCCGAGGGCACGCGCAGGCGGAGCAGCCGCTGGAGCCGATTGGCCCCGTAGAGGTCGAACAGGCGCTCGAGATCGGGATCGGCCGAGCCGAGGCCCCTGGCCGTGCCCGAGAACACCGGGAAGAAGGCGACGATCGCGGCCAGGGCGATGATCGCCCGGTCCGGATGGTCGACCCCGGCCCAGATCACGAACAGCGGCGCTATTGCCACCACCGGGGTCACCTGCAGGGCGACGGCGATGGGGCGCACCGCCCGATCGAGCGTCTGGCTGAGGCTGACGATGAGCGCCAGGCCGATGGCGGCGATCGCCGCCACGACGAGGGCCTCCAGCGACATGGCGAGCGTCCGCCACGCCGAGACCAGCAGCAAGGGGGCGTTGGCGACGAGTGCGTTGCCGATCGCCACCGGGGTGGGGAGCAGATATTCCGGCACGTGGGCGAAGTGTGCGGAGAACTCCCAGGCGCAAAGCAGGGCGCCGATCAGCGCCGCCGGCGCGATGACGGCCCGGACGTTCACGCCGCCATGGCCCCGGCCAGGGCCGCTGACACGCTCTCGGCGCCCTCGCGGAACGCCGGGGCGGCGCGAAATCCGGGCGGCCGGGGGAGCGGCGCCGCGATGTACGTCTCGCCGGCGAGGCGGCCGGGCCCCGGGGTCATCACCACCACCCGCTGCGCCATGTAGACGGCTTCCTCGACATTGTGGGTGACGAAGACGATCGCCGGCCGGCTGTCGGCCCAGATCGCCAGCAGATCGTCGGCCAGGGCCCGGCGGGTGATCTCGTCGAGGGCGGCGAACGGCTCGTCGAGCAGCAGCAGTCTTGGTCCGGTGACCAGCGCCCGCGCCAGCGCGGCGCGCATGGCCATGCCGCCGGAGAGCTGGGCCGGTCGGGCCGCCGCGGCGGCGCCCAGGCCGACCCGCTCCAGTGCCGCCGTCGCCCGCGTCCGCGCCTCGCCGCGCGCCACGCCGGCGAGCTCCAGAGGCAGGGAGACATTGGCCCGCGCGCTCAGCCATGGGGCGAGGGTGGCCGACTGGAAGACCACCGAGGTCTCGCCGCGGGCGGCGGCGCGGCTGACGGCCCCGCGGGTGGGCGCTTCCAGCCCGGCGAGGAGGCGAAGGGCGGTGGACTTGCCGCAACCGGAGGGTCCAACCAGGGCGACGATCTCACCGTCCGCGACCGAAAAGTCGAAGGGGCCCAGGGCCGCGCCGCGGCCGCGATAGACGACCTCGACGCCCTCCAGGACGGCGACGCTCACCGGGCGGCGGCGGAAGTCTGCACGAACCTCAGGTCGTAGGCCCGCTTGTAGTCGAGGCTCTTGGGGTAGACCCCCTCGGACGAGGCGGCGGCGAAGAAGGCGCTCCAGCGCGCGTCGGTCATGGCCCCGGGACCCAGCCGCGCGGCATCGCCGGAATCGACGATGCCGAAGGCCCGCATCTTGTCGCGCGCCTGTGCGAGGACATCGGGGGTCATTTCCGGATTATCCTTGAGAATCAAGGCGTCTCCCGGGCGCGGATCGCCATGCAGATAGGCCCTCCAGCCGGCGGCGCTGGCCTCGACGAAGGCGCGCACGACGGCCGGCCTGGCGTCGATCAGCCTGTCGGGGGCCAGCACCATGGCCGCGTAGCCGGGGTAGCCCTCGTCGGCCAGCAGGAACACGGCCGGCTTCAGGTGGGCCTGTTTTTCCAGGGTGTAGGGCTCGGAGGTCAGATAGCCCTGCTGCACCAGGCGCTTGTCGGCCAGGAACGGGGCGTTGCTGAAATTGTACTTGCGCACCTGGTCGTCGGTGAAGCCGTACTTGGCCTTGAGCCACAGCCAGAAGGCGCTGACCGAGGCGTCCGACAAGAGGATCGGATGGCCCTTCATATCGGCGATCGAGCGGATGCCGGCGTCCGGGTGGGCCATGAGGACCTGCGGGTCCTTCTGCATGAAGGCGGCGACGGCGCGCACCGGCACATGCTGGGCGGCGAGGTTCATGACGATGAAGCTGTTGGAGCCGATGCCCATCTCCACCGCCCCCGAGGCGACCAGCTGCGGCACGTTGACCCCCGGTCCGCCCGCAACGAGGGTCACCGCCAGGCCGCGCCTGGCGTATTCGCCGTTGGCCAGAGCCTCGTAGAAGCCGCCCTGCTCGGCCTCGGCCCGCCAGTCTGTGGCGAAGCGGATCGGTGTCCCGGCGGCCGGCGCGGCGGCGTGGCGCGAACAGGCGCCGGCGAGCAGAGCCAGGGCCAGGATCAGGCTGAGTTTCATTGGCAATGCGCGCGCCCCTCGAGATGCGGCGGGACGTTAGGCTGGCGCGGCGCCGCTCTCAAGGGCGTCGCGGCGGCCCTCCAGTTCCAGCCACTCCTCTTCGGAATCGAAGAGCGCCTCGCGGGCCTGGGCCAACTGGGCGGTGACGGCGTCGAATTCGCTCCGATCGCGGGCGAAGAGGCTGGGGTCGGCGAGGCGATGCTCCAGCGCCGCGATTTCCCCCGCCAGGCGCGGGGCCAGGGCCTCCAGCTCGGCGAGGCGGCGCTGGTCGCGGTAGGAGAGCTTGGCGCTGGCGGCCCTGGCTCTCACCGGCGCGGCTTTGGCGGCCCGGGGCGGGGGAGGCGCGGCGGCGAAGAAGCCGGGGTTCTGGGCGACGAAATCGCTCCACCCGCCCGGCGTTTCCACCGCCCGGCCGGTCCCGTCGAGGGCGATGGTCGAGGTCGCCAGGCGGTTGATGAAGTCGCGATCGTGGCTGACCAGGACCAAGGTGCCCGTATAGTCCGCTAAAAGGTCCTCGAGCAGGTCCAGAGTCTCCATATCGAGGTCATTGGTCGGCTCATCCAGGACCAGCAGGTTCGACGGCCTGGCCAGCGCCATGGCGAGCAGCAGGCGGTTGCGCTCGCCGCCGGAAAGACTGGCCACCGGCTGGCGCAGCTGCTGGGGGCGAAAGAGGAAGTCGGCGGCGTAGCCGGCGACGTGGCGCGGCCGGCCCTGGACCATGACCTGATCGCCGCCGCCCGGCGCAAGGGTCTCGATGAGGCTGCGGTCCGGCGCCAGTTCGGCCCGGCTTTGGGAGACGAAGGCCAGCTCCAGGCCGGTCCCCAGGCGCACCCGGCCGCTGTCGGGCGCCTCTTGGCCAAGCAGGAGATTTACCAGGGTGGTCTTGCCGGCCCCATTGGGCCCGACGATGGCGACCTTCTCGCCGCGCAGGATGCGGGTCGAGAAGTCGCGGATCAGGGTCCGGCCGCCAAATCCCTTGGCAAGGCCCTTCGCCTCGATCGCCAGCCTTCCGGAGACCGGCGCGGGCCCGCCGGAAAGGGCGAGATCGCCGCGCGCCTGGGCCATGCGGCGCGTCTTCTCGGCCCGCAGCGCCTGCAGGCGCCGCAGCCGTCCCTCGTTGCGGGCCCGGCGGGCGGTGACCCCGAACGCCAGCCAGCGCTCGTCGCGGGCGATGGCCTTGTCGAGGCGCCGCGCGGTCTCGGCCTCGGCGGCGGCGATCGCCTCGGCCCACGGCTCGAAATGGCCGAAACCCTTGTCCAGGCGGCGCACCCGCCGGTCCTCGAGCCAGAAGCATTGCCGGGTCGACCGTTCGAGAAAGGCGCGGTCGTGGCTGACCGTGAGGATGGCGGCGCGAGAACGGCCGAGGCGGCTTTCCAGGGCCTCGATGGCCAGGATGTCGAGATGGTTGGTCGGCTCGTCGAGCAGCAGCACGTCGGGATCGGCGGCGAACGCCCTGGCCAGGGCCGCCCGGCGCGTCTCGCCCCCCGAAAGTCCGATGGCCGGGCGCGGCGGATCGAGGCCGACGGATTCCAGCGCCGACCGCGCCTGGTGCGCCGCCGCCCCCCCGGAGCGGACATAGGCCTCCAGGCTGTCGCCGGCGATGTCCGGTTCCTGGGCGACGAGAGCGATGGCCAGTCCCGGGCTGGCGAACCGCTCGCCGTCGTCGGGCGCGGTGATTCCGGCGAGAATGCGCAGCAGGGTCGACTTGCCCGCCCCGTTGCGCCCGACCAGGCAGGCGCGCGCGCCCTTCTCGAGCGCCAGGTCGACGCCGTCGAACATCGGCGTCGGCCCGTCGGCGAGGCGGATGTCGCGCAGGCTGAGGATGGGCGGGGCCATGGATCGGTCGTTTGCGTCCTCGAAATCATCCGGCCCGCTACCGGCCGCCGGCCAGAGGGTTTAGGACGGGCCGGTCATGGCCGCGAGACCCTTCTGGGAAG
>DASXIE010000211.1:0-4028 GCA_036498165.1 Caulobacteraceae bacterium | reverse complement strand
CCTTCGCCCTCCAGGCGAACGGCGAGTTCTGCATGCGCCTGCCGATGTTCGAGGAGGCCCTGGCGGTCTCGACCTGGGAGCGCGGGGAGGGGAGTTGGCGGTGCGTTTCCGCGCCCATGGCCGACTGGCCGACCGGGCCGGAGGAGGTCTACCGGGCCATGGTCCTGGCGCTGCGCGACTATGTCGGCAAGTCGGGGTTCAAGGGGGTGCTGGTGGGCCTCTCCGGCGGGGTCGATTCGGCTCTGGCCCTCGTGACCGCCCGTGACGCCCTGGGGGCCGAGGCGGTGCGGGCCTTCATGCTCCCCTCGCGGTACACCAGCGCGCAGAGCGAAGAGGACGCCGTCGCCTGCGCCGCCGCCAACGGGGTGCGGCTGGACGCGATCCCGATCGCCCCGGCGGTGGGAGCGTTCGATGAGATGTTGGCGGGCGAGTTCGCCGGCCTCGCCCCCGACGCCACCGAGGAGAACATCCAGGCCCGCATCCGCGGGGTGACCCTGATGGCCCTTTCCAACAAGCTCGGCCTGATGCTGCTGACCACCGGCAACAAGTCGGAGATGGCGGTCGGCTACGCCACGCTCTATGGCGACATGTGCGGCGGCTACAATGTGCTGAAGGACCTCTACAAGGTCGACGTCTACGACGTCTGCCGCTGGCGCAACGCTCATTCCGTATACGGAGGATCAGCGGGGGCGATCCCGGAGCGGATCCTCACCAAGGCCCCGTCGGCCGAGCTGCGGCCCGACCAGACCGACCAGGACAGCCTGCCGCCCTACGAGGAACTCGACGCCATCCTCCACGGCCTGGTGGAGGAGGAGGCGACGCTGGACGAGATCGTCGCCCGCGGCCACGATCCGACCACGGTCGAGCGGGTCCAGGGCCTGCTCTACAACTCCGAGTACAAGCGCCGCCAGGCCGCGCCGGGCCTGAAGATCGGCGGCAAGGCCTTCGGCCGCGACCGCCGCTATCCTCTGGTCAACGGCTTTCGGGACCGGGTGACGCGGTAAAGCCGGCGAAGGCCAGCCAGGCCCGACAGCGGGAACCCCTTCCCCTGCCGTCATAGCCGGCCGTCAGTGCCGGCTACCCATGCACGCGGGCGTCGCCGTGGCCGCGCCGGGCGCGGCCACTCCGCGATTGGTGTTCATGGGTCCCCGGGACTGACGCCCGGGGATGACGGTTGGGTGGGGTGGTTGCGAAGGGGCCCTAAGCCCGTTGCACGATCGGCACGTAGGTGGGGTCGCCGGCGGGGGCGGCGCGGAGGGCGGGGAGGAGGGCTTCGATGTCGTCGACCTGGCCCCAGCACTCGGCGAACTCGCCCGGCACGAGGCGCTGGCGCTCGAGCTGGGCGAAGAAGGCGAACAGGGGATCCCAGAAGCCGTCCGGATTGTAGAAGACGATCGGCTTGGCGTGCAGGCCCAGGCGCCGCCAGGACAGGATCTCGATAGATTCCTCCAGGGTGCCGATCGCCCCCGGCAACACCGCGAAGGCGTCCGATTCCTCGAACATCCGCATCTTGCGCTCGTGCATGTTGCCCACGACCACGGTCTCGACCTTGGTGTAGGCGGCCTCGTATTCGGTGAGGAAGCCGGGAATGATCCCCAGCACCTGGCCGCCGGCGTCGTGGGCGGCGCGCGCGCAGGCGCCCATCAGCCCGATGCCGCCGCCGCCGTAGACAAGGCGCACGCCCGCCGAGGCCAGAATCTGGCCGAAGCGCGTTGCGTCGGCGATCAGCCGGGGCGGGGCCGCTCCCGACGAGGCGCAGAAGACGCAGACGCTTTCCCCCGCCGACGTGACTATATCTCGCATGAACGCGCTCGCCTCCTTGCCGAGCCGGACAACGGATAGATGGGAAGGTTGATCCGATTCAGCGAGCCGCTCTAGGGAAGAACATGCGCTGCTGTGTCGCCCTCGCCACCCTCGGATTGGCCTTGAGCGGCTGCGGTCGGCCGGGGACGGCGCCGGCGCGGCCGGCCGGCGAATCCGTGGCCGAGCGGGGCTATGTCTCGCCCCCGGCGGTGAGCACGGCCGAGGCGGGGCCGGGCGGGTCGGTGATGCTCGCAGGCGCGGCGGCGCCGACGGCCAGGGTCCGGCTGGCGAACCCGGCCGGCGAGGCGCTGTACGCCCAGGCCGACAGCCGCGGGACCTGGCGCCTCACCCTGCCCGGGGCGAGCGGGGCCCGGCTGCTGGGCCTCTCCATGACGCTGGCCGGACGGTCGATCCAGGCCGAGGGCTATCTGGCCGTGGCCCCTGGCCCCCTGGCCGCCCAGCTGAGGGCCGGCTCCGGGGCGGTGGCGCTGAGCCGGCCCGAGCCCGGCTTCGCCATCCTGGCCGCCGACTACGACAGCAAGGGCGGGGCGGTGCTTTCCGGCCGCGCCGCGCCGGGGGCGGCCTTGACGCTCAGCGTCGACGGGACGCCGCGCGGCATGGCCAGGGCCGACGCCGGCGGCCGCTTCATGCTTCCTCTCAATGAACCGCTGACGAGCGGCGACCATCGCCTGGAGCTGAGCGCCGGGGCTCAGCGCGCCGAGGTCCCGCTCACCGTCTCGCCGGCCCCGCGGCCCAACCCGCCGCCCTTCGCCGCCGCCCCGGTCGCCGGCGGCTGGCGGTTCGACTGGCTGACCCCCGGCGGCGGGGTGCAGACCACCATCCTCTACGGCGGGGCCGGACGATGAGCCTCTACGGCCACGGCCGCCCGCCGCCCGCGCCCGGAGGGCCGATCGCGCCGAAATTCGGGTTCTTCGCCTCCATGGCCGACCTCGTCCGCCTGGTCATGCGCTCCCAGGCCCGGGGCCTGAAAACCCGCCTCGCCGTGGCCCTGGGCCTCGTCCTGGTCGGCAAGGCCACCGGCGTCATCGGCCCCCTGTTCATCCAGGACGCCATCGACAAGCTCAACCACGGGCGCTCGGCGCTCGAGGGGGCCTACACCGCCTTCGCGGGCCTGATCATCGGCTGGGTGGTGCTGCGCTTCGTGGCCGGGGCGACGCCCTACGTCCGCGACGCCATCTTCACGCCGGTCTCGCAAAAGGCCCTGGCCCGCTCGGCCATGGAGACCTTCGCCCATTCGCTGTCGCTGTCGGTGGACTTCCACCTGCGCAAGAAGAGCGGGGCCCTGGCCCGGGTGATCGACCGGGGAGCGCGGTCCACCGACTTCCTGCTGCGCAGCGTAGTCTTCAATCTCGGCCCCACCGTGCTCGAACTGATCATGGCCGCGGTGGTCCTCACCGGCCGGTTCAACTGGCGCCTGGCGGCCGTGGCCCTGGTGACGATCGTGATCTACGTCGCCTTCACCTTCACCATCTCCAACTGGCGCATCCAGCACCGGCGGGCCCTCAACGAGGCCGATTCCGAGGCCGCCGGCCTGGCGGTCGACGCCCTGATGAATTTCGAGACCATCAAGACCTTCGGGGCCGAGGCGCGGGTGGTCTCGCAGTACGACCGGGCCATGGACGACTACGCCACGGCGGCGGTGAAGGCCAACACCTCCCTGCAGCTGCTCAACGCCATCCAGTCGGTGGTGCTCAATCTGGGCCTGGTCACCGTGACCCTGATCGCCGGCTCGGAGGTCTTGGCCCACCGGATGACCGTCGGCGGGATCACCGCCTGCATCCTCATCCTGCAGCAGATCTATGCGCCGCTGTTCAGCCTAGGGATGAACTATCGCGAGATCCGCCAGTCGTTCATCGACATGGAGCAGATGCTCGAACTGATGGCGGTGGCTCCGGAGATCGTCGATTCGCCGGACGCCCGGCCCCTGCCGCCGGCCGCCGCCGACGGGGCGGAGCTGGTCTTTGACCGCGTCGACTTCCGCCATTCGGCCCGCTCGGTGGGCCTTGCCGAGGTCAGCTTCACGGTGGCGCCGGGGACCACCACGGCCCTGGTCGGTCCGTCAGGCGCGGGCAAGACCACCATCGCCCGCTTGGCCCTGCGCCTCATCGATCCGCAGGCCGGGGCGGTTCGGCTGGACGGGGTCGACCTGCGCGAGGCGAGCCTGGCCTCCCTGCGCGCCGCCGCCGCCCTGGTGCCCCAGGACG
>DASXIE010000210.1:0-4214 GCA_036498165.1 Caulobacteraceae bacterium | reverse complement strand
CCTTTCCCCATCGAGTGAGTGCAAGGAGGCGATGATGGCCGGCAAATCCAAGGTCCAGGGCGAGGGCGACTACGAAGCCGCCCGCCGTTACGACAAGGCCAGGAGGCATTCGCCAATAGCGGCAAGGTCGGCGCCAAGGCCCGCGAAGCCAAGGCCGCCCTGGATGGCCCCGAAGCCAAGTCCCTGGAAGCCGCCCGCAAGGCCTCGGCCAAGGGCAACACGGGCTGAGTTCTCCTCCCCCTCTGGGGGAGGGGGACCGCGAAGCGGTGGAGGGGGCGTTCGTGCAAGAGCGCCGGCGCGCTTCACCGCGACCCTCCTCCCCGGCTTCGCCGGTACTCCCCCCGCAGGGGGGAGAGAGGCGCCGGCGCGCTTTCCCCGCGACCCTCCTCCCGGCCTTCGGCCGTACTCCCCCCGGAGGGGGGAGAGAGCGAGAGGCGGCTTGTCTGCGGGGGCGCGGCGATGCACCCTCGCGGCCTGGCATGCAGGAAACCTTCGCCGACAAGCTGGCCATGGTGCTCAAGGGCCTGTCGCTGAGCCGGGCGCGGCTGGCGGCCGACCTGGGAGTCAACAAGTCCGTGGTCGGACGATGGGTGGCCGGGACGAGCCATCCGACCTCGCACAATCTCGCCCGCCTCAGCGAGCTCCTGGCCCATCGCCTGCCGGGCTTCACGGTCCTCGATTGGGATCGCGACGTGGAGGGCCTGGCGGCCCGCCTGCGCCTGGAGCGGATCTGGCGGCCGCCGGCCCCGACGAGCCGGCCCGCCGAGGGCCTGCCGATGCCGTTCATGGGCCAGATCCTGGCCATGACCGCCTCGCGCGGGCCCGCCTTCGAGGGCTTCTTCCGCTCGACCCGGCCGTTCGCCGACCGCCCCGGCCAGTTCCTCCACGACCACTGCATGGTGCGCCTGGACCCCAACGGCCTGCTGCGCCTCAGCCAGGCCACCGGCGGGGTGTTCGTCGACGGCTGGGTCCTGCCGATGCAGGAGCAGCTGTTCGTCGTCGGCACCCAGTACACGACCGGCGATCTGGTCTTCGCCCTCCTCAACGCCGAGCGCTCGCAGCGGGCCGATGTCCTGGACGGCATCGTCCTGTCGCCGGTGCTGGACGCCGGCCGCACCCCGACCGCCTCGGCCATCGTCCTGGAGCGCATCGACGACCTCAGCGGCGAGCGGGCCCGCGACGACGCCCGCTTCGCCGGCTTCGCCGCCCGGCCGTGGGTGGCGCCGGACGGCTCGGTGCCCCAGGCCCTGCGCGAGCACCTGGTGCGCGACATCGGCCCGGCCGCGCTGGCGCTCGGCGGCGATTGGCTGCTTCGCCTGCCCCTGGCCCGCTCCCTGGCCAAGGGTTCGTCCGCCTGAGGGCGTTGCGAAACAGTGCATGCGGGCGCACGGAGTTGCCCTTAGTTGCTTCGGAACGCAACCGGGCGCGGGGCCGGTTGACTTAGCGGCAGGAACGAAAGACCCCTCGACATTCAAACCCTAAGCGGGCGTCGGGCGGGCGTGGCGGGGCTGTCTGCCCACCCGGCCGGCGCCTCGGCGCATGGCTGGGAGCAACGCTCAAATGACCACCAAGTACCTCACCGGCGCCTATGCCGGCGGCTACACGCTCAAGGCCGGCTTCACGGGCGTCTATGTCGAGACGACGGCGAGCGTCGGCGGGATCGGCCTGGTGGTGAACACCAACCTGGCGATCGGCAACCATGGTTCGCTGGTCGCCGGAACCAAGGCCGGCGATTTCGGGATCAAGCTCACCGCCGGCGGCCTGGCGGCCAACTACGCCACCATCAGCGGCTACGACGGGGTGTTCGGTTCCAGCGGAACGGCGACCAATGTCTACAACGAAGGGACGATCACCGGCGTGAACTCCGGGGTCCTCCTCGCCATCTCGACCTACATCAAGAACGTCTCCGGATCGATCTCGGGCTCCGCGTATGGGGTCGTGGTTCTCGGCGGCTCGGTAAGCGTCAACAACAGCGGAACGATCGTCGGGTCGTCGGGCCGCGGGATCGAGATCAACGGCGGAACGATTCTCAACGGCGGATACATCGCCGGTACGCTCATCGGGGCTCAGACGAACGCCGCCGCCTACGTCGGAAACTACGGGTCCATCCTCGGCCTGACGCTGGGGGCCTATCTGAAAGGTGGCGGAACTCTGGTCAACACCGCCGAAATCTACGGCCTGACGGGCGACGGCGCCAAAGTGATCGGCGGATCGGTCAAGAACCTGGGGACGATCGCGGGCTCCGGGGTCGGTCTGACGCTGAACAACAGCGCCAGCCTGACCAACGGATCGGTCACCGATCACCAGGCATTGATCTCGGGAGGCGGCTTCGGCCTCGTCGCCTCGGGCGCATCCGGACTTGCCGTCAACTTCGGCTCGATCGTGAACACCGGAACCGGCGCCGGCTATGCGGCCGTATATGAGAGCGGCGGCGAGATCGTGAACGCGGCCAGCGGAGTGATCCGGGGCGATGCCGCGATGACCGTCGCCGGCGCCGGCGTGGTGGTGAACTACGGCTTCATCGACAGCACCGATCCCTATCTCTTCAGCACCCCGGGCATCTATGGGATCCACTTCACCAACGGCGGAATCCTGCAGAACGGCTCGGCCCTCTACAGGAGCGGCCTCATCGAAGGCATCGACGGCGGCGTGCTCATCGGCGGCGCGGCCGGAACGGTGAGCAATTTCGCCGAGATCACCGCCACCGACCCGGGCCAGGGCGGCGGCGTGGTCCTGGTCAAGGGGGGCAAGGTGACAAACGGCTCCCTGGCGGTCACCAACGCCCTGATTCAGGGCCGCTACGGCGTCGATTCCGGCGGACTGACCACGATCATCAACTTCGGGACCATCCTCTCGCCCACCGGCCACGCGGTGTTCATCTCAGCGGCGAGCAGCAAGGTCGTCAATGGGGGGGCCAGCGACCCGAACGCCCTGATCGAAGGCTACGAGGGGGTCTCGATCGAGGGCGCGTTCGGCGCGGTCGTCAACTACGGGACCATCGAGGCTCGGGCGGCCGGCGCCGGCGCGGTCACGACCGGTGGCGGAACGGTTTCCAATGGCGCCGGCGGCGACACCACCGCCCTGATGAGCGGCGCCTATGGCCTCATCATGGTGAGCGGACCGGGCGCGGTCACCAACTACGGCTCGATCCTCGGCCTCGGCCACGCCGGGGTGCTGAGCACCGCCGGCGGCAGCGTCGCCAATGGCCGCGGGCCCGACACCACGGCCCTGATCCGCGGGGTGATCGGAGTCTATGAGACGGCCCTGGCGACGGTGAGCAACATCGGGGTGATCGACGGGACGACCGGCGCCGGGGTGTCGCTCAAGGCCGGCGGCCGGGTCGTCAACGGCGGCGGCGGCCAGAAGAGCGCCCTCGTCGAGGGGATCAGCGGGGTGATCCTGGGGGCCGCCGGCCAGGTGCTGAACTATGGAACCGTCGACGGCGGCTACGGCTTCGGCGTCTTCTCCGCGGCCGGGACGGCGAACGTGACCAACGGCAGCGGCCTCAACCACGGGGCCCTGATCGAGGGCCTGGTGGGCGTCAGACTGGAAGCGGCCGGCGGGACCGTGAAGAACTTCGCCACCGTGCTCGCCACCGGCAGCCAGGTGTTCGACTACGGCGTCCAGCTGTTCGGCGACACCCTGATCAACGGCTCGGCGGCCGATTCGGCCGCCCTGATCGAGGGCTACACCGGGGTTTCCCTCTACGGCGGGTCGACCACCAATCTTGGGACCATCCTGGGGGCCGGAGTCTCCAGCGGCTGGGGCGCGGTGATTTCCGGCGGCGGCGCCTCGCTGGTCAACGGCGCCGCCAGCCACAAGGGCGCGATCGTCGAGGGCTACACCGGCGTCTACGTCAACGGGACGGCGAGCGTCACCAACTTCGGGACGGTGATCGGCGACGGCGGCGTGGCCGTACAGCTGAACGCCGCCACCGACACGCTCGTCGTCGAGGCCGGCTCGGCCTTCATCGGCTCCATCCTGGGCGGCGGGGGGACGTTGGAGCTGGGTGACGGGGCCGGCACGCTCAGCGGCCTGCTGGCCGGCGGCAGCGTCACGGTCAGCGGCAGCATGGCGACGACGACGTTCAACAACTTCGCTACGGTCAAGATCGACGCCCCGGCCAGCTTCGTCGTGGCCGGCTCCGGGACGATCGGTTCGGGCCAGAGCCTTGTGGTCCTGGGAACGGCGAGCACCGCCGGCACGCTCTCGGT
>DASXIE010000209.1:0-3495 GCA_036498165.1 Caulobacteraceae bacterium | reverse complement strand
CCCCACCTGCCCGCGGTGACGGAGGAAGGCGTCGGCGAGGACGCAGGCGGTCATCGCCTCGACCACCGGGGCGGCGCGAATGCCCACGCACGGATCATGCCGGCCGGTGGTGCGGATCTCGATCTCCTCGCCGGCCTCGTTGATCGAGCGGCGCGGGCTGAGGATCGACGAGGTCGGCTTGAACGCCACCCGGGCGACCACGCTCTGGCCGGTGGAGATGCCGCCCAGCACCCCGCCGGCCTGGTTGGAAAGAAACACAGGGCCGTCGGGGCCCATCCGCATCTCGTCGGCGTTCTCCTCGCCCGAGAGGGCGGCGGCGGCGAATCCGGCCCCCACTTCCACCCCCTTGGCGGCGTTGATCGACATCAGGGCGGCGGCCAGCTCGGCGTCGAGCTTGCCATAGACCGGCGCGCCCCAGCCGGCCGGAACCCCGCTCGCCTCGACCTCGATCACCGCCCCGGTGGACGAGCCGGCCTTGCGCACCGTGTCGAGATACTCCGCCCACACCGGCACGATGGCGGCGTCCGGGCTCCAGAAGGGATTGGCCAGGGTCTGGTCCCAGTCCCAGTTCGCCCGCTCGATCCGGTGCGGCCCGATCTGGATGAGGGCGGCGCGCACGACGATCGCGTCCCCGAGGATCTTGCGGGCCACCGCCCCGGCCGCCACCCGCGCCGCCGTCTCGCGCGCCGACTGACGCCCGCCGCCGCGATAGTCGCGCACCCCGTACTTGGCGAAATACGTCCAGTCGGCGTGGCCGGGGCGGAAGGCGCTGGCGATGTCGGCGTAGTCGCGGCTGCGCTGGTCGGTGTTCTCGATCATCAGGGAGATCGGGGTGCCGGTGGTCACCTGGCCGCCGTGGCGGGCCGTCACCGCCTCGTCCTCGAAGACCCCCGAGAGAATGCGCACCGCGTCGGCCTCGCGCCGCTGGCTCACATAGCGGCCCTGACCGGGGCGGCGCTTGTCGAGCCAGACCTGGATGTCGGCCTCGGTGAGGGTGAGGCCCGGCGGACAGCCGTCGATCACGCAGCCGAGCGCCGGCCCGTGGCTCTCGCCCCAGGTGGTGACGCGGAAGAGATGGCCGAAGGTGTTGTGCGACATCGGGCGCCGTTCTAACCCCGATCAGGGCGGATCGAAATGGCGGGACCGCTAGAGCAGGATGGTTTTGGACGGAACCGTCCAAAAGCTGAATCCTGCTCTAGACTCAAAAGTGTAGAGCCTGATTCAGCCTTTGCATCTCTTCCGTGCAAAGCCGTCAGGCTCTGCGCTATGCTCCGGCCCGATGAGCCGCGATGTTCTGATCCCCGCCTCGCCCGGCGAAGACGACTACGCCCGCCAGGTCGCCGAGGCCAGACTGCCGACGCTCGAGGCGAGCGAGCCCATCGCCCTCTTCCAGGCCTGGCTTGGCGAGGCCCTGGAGCGCGAGCCCAACGACGGCAACGCCATGACGCTGGCCACCGTCGACGCCGAGGGCCTGCCGGACGCCAGGATGGTGCTCCTCAAGGGCGTGGACGCGCGCGGCTTCACCTTCTTCACCAACACCATGAGCGCCAAGGGCGCCGAACTGGCCGCCAATCCGCGCGCCGCCCTGCTCTTCCACTGGAAGTCGCTGCGCCGTCAGGTGCGGGCGCGGGGGATCATCGAGCCGGTCTCGCAGGCCGAGGCCGACGCCTATTTCGCCACCCGGGCCCGGGGCGCCCAGCTCGGGGCCTGGGCTTCGGACCAGTCGCGGCCCCTTCCCGACGCCCTGGCGCTGGAACGCCGCATCGCCGAGGCCGCCCTGCGCTTTGGGCTAGGCAAGGTCCCCCGGCCGCCGCACTGGTCCGGCTATCGCCTTGTCCCCGCCAGCATAGAATTCTGGCGCAGCCGCCCCTTCCGCCTGCACGAGCGCCTGGCCTTCACCCGCGCCGGCGAGGAATGGACCACCCAGCGCCTGTTTCCGTGAGCGGGGCTTCGTGGCGCTTTCCACAACCTCTCCCATGGGGAGAGGGAGGGGCCCGCGCCCGGAGGGCGTGGGAGGGAGAGGGGGTACGCCGTATCCGGAAGGGACTGTCCCCTTCCGCCTCGGATCAACTCACGAGCAGCGTAACCCCTCACCCTCCCATGGCTCCGCCATGGGCCCCTCCCTCTCCCTCCGGGAGAGGTGTCTCGGGGGAAGAGAGGTGAACTCCTGGGACGAGGTCGCGGCCTGGCTGGCGAGCCGGGCCGAGCGGACGATCGAAACCTCCTGCGCCCGCGTCCATCTGGCCGGCGACCTGGCCTGGAAGATCAAGCGGCCGGTGAAGCTCCCGTTCCTGGACTTCTCCACGCCTCAGAAGCGCAAGTGGGCGCTCGACCGCGAACTGGCCTTCAACCGCCGGTGGGCGGGCGACATCTACCGCGCGGTGCGGCCGATCAGTGCGGCCAGCGCCGGGTTCGCCGTCGATGGACCGGGTGAGGCGGTGGAATGGCTGCTGGAGATGCGCCGCTTCGATCCGGACGCGGTCTTGTCCAATCGGCCCGAGGTTGTGGACGGCGACCTGGCCGAAACCATCGGCCGGCTGATCGCCCGCGGCCACCTCGCCGCGCCCATCGCGCCCGACGGCGGCGGCGCCGCCACCCTCGCCTACACCGTGGGGACGAACGAACACGCCTTGCGCGCCTCGGCGCTGGACAGGAACGCCGTCGAAAGCCTGATCGAGACGACGCGCGCCGCGGCCGCGGCGATCGGGCCCCTTCTCGAAATGCGCCGCCGGGAAGGCTTCGCCCGCGAGTGCCACGGCGATCTCCACCTCGGCAACATCCTGCTGGAGGACGTGGCGCCAATCCTCTTCGACTGCATCGAGTTCAACGACCGCCTGAGCCGGATCGACGTCCTCTACGACGCCGCCTTCCCGGTGATGGACCTGGCGGTCAGGGGCCGCGCCGGGCCTGCCAACCGCCTGCTCAATGCCTGGCTCGACCAGGCGACGGGCGGTTTTCCGGCCAGCGAGTGGGATGGCCTCGCGGCTCTGCCGCTCTTCCTCTCGATCCGCGCCGCCATCCGCGCCCACGTCACCGCCGCCACCGGCGAGGCGGAAATGGCCGGGCTCTACCTCGCCGCCGCCCAGGCCGCCCTGGAACCGACCGCCCCTTCCCTCTTCGCGGTCGGCGGGCTTTCGGGGAGCGGCAAGAGCCATTTCGCCCGCCGGCTCGCCCCCCTTGTCCCCGCCTCGCCCGGCGCGGTGGTCCTGCGCAGCGACGAGATCCGCCGGCGGACCGGGGGCAGGCACGATGCGGAGGCGGACGCCCGGGTCTATGACGAGATGTTCGACCTGGCCGCCCGGGTGCTGGGCGCCGGCCGCTCGGCGATCCTGGATGCGACCTTCCTCGACCCGGCGATGCGCGCCCGCGCCGATGGGTTGGGCGCGCGGGGCCTGTGGCTGGAAGGCGATCCGGCCCTCCTGCGCCAGCGTCTGGCGGCCCGCCGCGGCGACGCCTCCGAGGCCGACGGCGCCGTTCTCGATCTTCAGCTCGGCC
>DASXIE010000208.1:0-14221 GCA_036498165.1 Caulobacteraceae bacterium | reverse complement strand
TTCTCGACCACCAAGGCCATGGCCGCCCTGATGCTGGCGAGGCTCGTCGACCAGGGCCGACTGACCTACGAGGAGCCGCTCGCCGACCTCTGGCCGGAGTTCGCCGCCGCCGGCAAGGAATCGCTCGCGATTGGCGACGTCATCTCCCACCAGGCCGGCCTTCCCGGCTTCGCCGAGCCGATGGACCCTAAGGCTTGGTTCGACCACGACCTGATCGCCGGCAAGCTGGCCGCCATGGCCTCGATGTGGCCGCCGGCAACCGCCGCCGGCTACCATCCGATGACTTTCGGCTACATCGCCGAGGAGATCTTCCGCCGCCGCGACGGACGCACGATCGGCAAAGCGCTGCGGGAAGACCTGGCCCAGCCTTTCGGCCTTGATCTGTGGATCGGCCTGCCGGACGCCGAGCACGCCCGGTGCGCCGACGTCCGCCGCCCGCCTGCCATGCCGGACCTGGGTCCGATCACCGAGCCCCGCCGCGTCGCCTTCCTGACCAAGTGGGCCTCCCCCGGCGGAGTGACGCTGGCGGAGTGGCGACGGGCCGCGATCCCCTCTGTGACCGGCCACGCGACCGCCCCGGCGCTCGCCCGGATGATGGCCATCCTGGCCTGCGACGGCGCCCTCGACGGCCGCCAGTTCCTTTCCTCAGAGGCGGTGCGCCAGGCCTCGGCGCAACGGATCGCGGGCTCCGACCTCGTCCTGCCGTTCGAGATTTCCTGGGCGGCCGGCTTCATGCGCAATGAGGGCCAGTGGATCTATGGGCCCGGCGCGCGGACGCTCGGCCATTCCGGCTGGGGCGGCAGCTGCGCCTTCGCCGATCCCGACCGCCGCCTCTCGGGCGCCTATGTGATGAACCGCCAGTCGGCGCGCCTGATCGGCGACGAGCGGGCCCGCCGCCTCATCGACGCCGCCTACGCGGTCCTCTGAAGCACCCGGGCCGCCCGCCAGGCGCCAAACATGAAGACGATCGCTCCGGCCCAGATGAAGCCGAAGGACACCGCCTCCAGGGGGACCATCCGCTCGCCGGTGGCGATGCCGACCAGGAAGCCGATGGTCGGTGAGATGAACTGCAAGAAGCCCACCGTCGAGAAGCGCAGCCGCCGGGCCGTCCAGGCGAAAAGGGCCAGGGGAACCACCGTGGCCGGGCCGGAGGTCATCATCAACACCGTGTGGGCCGCGCCGCGGGTGAAGATGCCGCCGCCGGCCTGGTGCAGCCACACGACATAAGCCAGGCCCGGCAGGGCCATCAGCAGGGTCTCGATGAAGAGGCCGGTCTGGGCGTCGACCGCGATGCGCTTGCGGATCAGGCCATACCCCCAGAAGGTCGCCGCCAGGTAGAGGGCGATGCCGGGCAGATGGCCGAGAGCGGCGGTCTGCAGGACGACGCCGACAGCCGCCAGGGCGATGGCGGCGGCCCCGAAGCGGTCGATCCGCTCGCGATAGAGCACGGCTCCGGCGGCCATGTTGAGCAGCGGGGTGATGTAGTAGCCGAGGCTGGCCTCCAGGTTGCGGCTGTTGTTGACGGCCCACACGTAAAGCGCCCATCCCGACGAAATCATCACCGCCGAGGCGGCCAGGAGGGCGAAGAGCCGCGGGCTGGCGAACACCCGCCGCACCTGCTCGCCCTGGCCGGCCAGGAGGACGAGCGCGCCGGCCCACGGCGCCGACCACAGGGCCCGGTGGGCGAGGATTTCCAGCGGGCTCGCCCCCGACCGGCCCATGACGATGAACAAGATCGGGCTCGCGCCCCACAGCAGATAGCAGAACACGCCCGCGATCAGCGCCTGGCGGGCGGACCCGCCGGCCGCCGCTTCGCTCACGCCAGGGCCTTGAGCCCGATCAGGCCACGCTCGGCGAGCAGCTGGGCGATCTGAACCGCGTTGAGGGCCGCGCCCTTGCGCAGGTTGTCGGCCACCACCCACAGGGAAAGGCCGTGCTCGACGGTCGGATCGCGGCGGATGCGCGAGACATAGACCGGGAACTCGCCCTGGGCCTCCTTGGGGGTCATGAATCCGGTGGCGTCGCGCTTGTCGATGACGATGACGCCGGGCGCCTCGCGCAGGACCTCGCGGGCCTCGTCCTCATCCAGCGGCTCATGAAACTCGATGTTCACCGCCTCGGAATGGCCGACCATCACCGGAACCCGAACGCAGGTGACCGTCAGGGCGATAGCCGGGTCGAGGATCTTGTGGGTCTCGTCCCACATCTTGGCCTCTTCGCTGGTGAAGCCGTCGTCGCGGGCCTCGCCGATGAAGGGGATGACATTGAAGGCGATCTGCTTGGTGAAGACCTTCGGTTCCGAGGGGCCGAGCACGAAGATGCCCTTGGTCTGGTCCCACAGCTCGTCCATGCCCTCCTTGCCGGCCCCCGAAACCGACTGATAGGTGGCCACCACCACGCGCTTGATGCGGGCGGCGGCGTGCAGCGGCTTGAGCGCCACGACCAGCTGGGCCGTCGAACAGTTTGGATTGGCCACGATGTTCTTGCCGCGAGCGAGGTCGGCGGCCTCGGGATTCACCTCCGGCACGATCAGGGGCACGTCCGGATCCATCCGCCAGGCGCTGGAATTGTCGATGACGATCGGGCCGGCCGCGCCGATTCTGGCCGCCCACTCGCGGGAGAAGGCCCCGCTGACGCTCATCAGCACCACGTCGACGCGAGAAAAATCGAACTGGGCGATGTCCTCGCAGCGGATGACCCCAGACTTCCAGCCGACCTCGACGCCGATGGAGTTGCGAGAGGCGATGGCGTGCATCCGCTCCACGGGGAATTTGACTTCCTCGAGGATGTTCAGCATCTCGCGGCCAACGGCCCCCGTGGCGCCCACGACGGCGACGCGGTACCCCATCGTCATCTCTCCATTCCAAGCGGGAGGCGTCGCTTACGCTCGCCCGGCCCCAGGCGCAAGGCGGGTGAAGCGCAGGGCCGCCATGCTCGCCAGGCCGGCTAGCATCAGCCCCGCGCCAAGCCATAGCACTCCGCGCACATCGCGGTCGCTCACCACCCATGAAGCGAGCCAGGGACCTAGGGCCCCGCCGAGGAGCTGGGCGGCGCCGCTCTGCAGGGCGGCCCGCCGGCTTGGGTCGGCCTCGATGGTGAAGGGGACCAGGAATGGGGCCAGGTAGACGCCGGTGAGGCCGGCCACGGCGTTGGCGGCGATGAACAGCCAGCCGGGCGCGGTGTGGCCGAAGACATACCAGACCGCGAGCGTGATCGCCGACACGGCGACGAAGACCGTGAAGTACTTCACCCGCCCGGCCGAAGCGACGGCGAGGGCGCCGCCGCAGACCTGGGCGACCAGCGAGATCCAGTTGGCGCTGCGCGCCACGCCCGCGCCGAGCCCCGCCTGGTGGGCCAGGGGCTGCAGATAGACGCTCACCGCCCCGCTGGAGGCCACGAAAATTACCGTTGCGCCGAGGGCCAGCCAGCCGCGCAGGGGGGGCGCGCCGCTCTCGCCGGGGGCCACCGGCAGGGGCGCGAAGCGATCGGGCGTGAAGAAGGCGGGGACCACGCCCATCAGGCTGGCGGCGGCCAGGGCTATGAAGCCGCCGGTGGCCCCGAAAAGCGGCAGAATCCATACCGCCAGGGCGATGGCCAGGACCAGCTGGCCGAAAGTCTGGGCGGCGAAGAACACCCCGGCCCAGCGCTCGGGGGTCAGGGTGCGCGAGATCATGCTCACCGTGATCCATAGGAGGATCCCTTCCACGCCTCCGGCCGCCACGCGCAGGGGATAGAGGGCCAGGCCGCTGGACTGGGCGCTGACGACATTGATCACTGTCAGGATCAGGGAGCAGGCGGCGCCGATGGCGCGCAGGCGCGCCGGCTTGACGAAAGCGCCGGCCGCGGCCGTGGCGAGGCCCATTCCCAGGAGTTCGAGCATGGCGATGTGGCCGATGCCGGCGTTGCTCAGCCGGTGCTCGTCGACCAGCGCCCCCAGCAGCACCGGGACGACGCCCAGCACGAGCAGGGAATTGACCCCCACGGCGATGACCGCGCCGCTTTCGCGGGCGCTCAGGGAGGGGCCGACCGCCTCATGGACAAGATGGTCCTCATGCTCGGCGGTCATGGCGCGCGGCGGCCCCTGCTTTGAGCGGGCGCTTTGCCCTCAGCTTTGCTCCCGCCTATATCCTGGCGCCGTCCAACGCTAGGCGCCGGCCATGACCAGGGATGCTTTCGCCGCCCGTCTCGAGACCGAGGGCCTCATCGTCCTCGACGACGCCACCTTCACCCTCACCGACGAGGAGTCGGCGCTGCTCACTCCGGCGCTCGGCGACGGGCGGGCCAAGAACATCAGCCTGGCTCCCGGCGAGGCGGTGCGCGGGACGTCGGCGCAGGGCGCCGAGGCGGCGGCCCTTCAGGCATTGATGTCGCGTTTCGCCACCTGGGCGCGGGATCTGGTTCTCGAACGGGCGCAATCCTACGCCGGTGCGCTGGAGACCGGCCGCACCAGCTTTCGGCCGCGGGCGGTGAATGACGAGCCTGTCAGTCCGCGCAAGGACGACCGGCGCCTGCATGTCGACGCCTTCGCCTCCCAGCCGACCGGCGGTCGTCGCATTCTGCGGGTCTTCAGCAACATCAATCCGGCCGGCGAGGACCGCACCTGGCAGGTCGGCGAACCCTTCGAGGCCTATGCGCGTCGATGGCTGGGCAAGGCGCGCCGGCCCTGGCTGGGCGAGACCTGGGCGATGCGCCGGCTGGGCCTCACAAAGGGGACGCGCACCGCCTACGATTCCCTGATGCTGGCCCTGCACGATGGCGCCAAGCTCGACTTGGGCTATCAGCGCGACGCGCCCCGCCGCGAGTTCCGCTTCCCGCCCGGCGCGACGTGGGTCGTCTACACCGACAGCACGGTCCACGCCGCCATCGCCGGCCGGTACGCCCTGGAGCAGACCTTCTACCTGCCGCTCGCCGCCATGGCCGCGCCGCAGACCGCCCCCGCCCGCATTCTCGAACGCCTGACCGGTCGCGCACTCTGCTGAGTTCCCATCATTGACAATTTGCAATGACGTCGCTATACTTATGGACTTCGTCTGGAAAGGGGGGCGCCCGCGCAATCGGAATTCTCGGTGGGCCACCGTTAACTACGGTGAATTTTCTTGGGCCGCGCCGTACGGTCCGCGCCACCTCCACCGTTAATAACGGTGATTAACGGCGATCTTCCTTCACAGGGCGGCCAGGACAGCGTCGCCCATCTGGGCCGTGGAAAAGGCCCCGCCTAGATCCGCGGTCCTCGCCCCGTCGGCCAGGGCCCGCTCCACGCCGCCGCCGAGGCGATCGGCCAGATCCGCCCGGCCGAGCGACCAGCGCAGGGCCATGCCCAGCGAAAGGACGGCGGCGAGCGGGTTGGCGAGGCCCTTGCCGGCGATGTCGGGGGCCGAGCCATGGATCGGCTCGTAGAGGCCGGGCTTGCCGGCGTCACCGATCGCCGCCGAGGGCAGCATGCCCAGCGAGCCGGTGAGCTGGGCCGCCTCGTCGGAAAGCAGATCGCCGAACAGGTTGTCGGTGAGGATGACGTCGAACTGGCGCGGGTTCTTCACCAGCTGCATGGCCGCGTTGTCGGCCAGCATGTGCTCGAGAGTGACGTCGGCGAACTCCCGGGCGTGGAGGTCCGCCACCACCTCTCGCCATAAGAGGCCGCTCTCCATGACGTTGGATTTCTCGCACGAGGTCACCTTGCCGCGCCGTCCGCGGGCGAGATTGAACGCCACCCGCGCAACCCGCTCGATCTCCGAGGTGGTGTAGACCTGGGTGTCGACGCCGCGCCGCTGACCGTCGGCCAAGGTCTCGATACCGCGCGGCTGACCGAAATAGACTCCACCCGTCAGTTCACGGACGATCATGATGTCGAGGCCGCGGACGACTTCAGGCTTAAGCGTCGAGGCCTCGGCCAGGGGGCCGAAGCATAGGGCAGGGCGGAGGTTGGCATAGACCCCCATTCCGGCTCGAAGGCCGAGCAATCCAGCTTCGGGGCGCAGGGTCCGCGGCGCCGCGGCCCACTTAGGTCCTCCGACCGCTCCCATCAGGACGGCGTCGCTGGCCCTGGCCAGCCCCAGCGTAGAGGCTGAAAGCGGCGCACCCTCGAGGTCGAAGGCGGCGCCGCCGAAGGCCCGCTCCTCGATTTCGAGTTCCGGCCACAGATGCTCGGCCACGCGGCGGGCCTGGCGGGTCACTTCTGGACCGATGCCGTCGCCCGGCAGCAGCAGCAGCCTAGCCACGACGGGCGAGCCAAGGCTGGGTGATGTCGCGCGCCTGCTCGAAGCGGGCGATGGCGTCGGCCTCGCCCAGCGTCTCGCCGATGGCGTCCAGGCCCTCGAGAAGCTTGGTCTTGCGGGTAGGATCGATCTCGAAGGCGTAGCGCGCGCCCGACGGGGCGGTGACGCTCTGCGCCGCCAGATCGATGCTGAACACATGGTTGCCGCCCCGCGCCTCGTCCATCAAGGCGCGCACCGCCTCCTCCGGCAGGGCGATGGGCAGGATGCCGTTCTGGAAGCAGTTGTTGTAGAAGATGTCGGCGAAGCTGGGGGCGATGACGCAGCGGATGCCGAAGTCCGTGAGGGCCCAGGCGGCGTGCTCCCGACTCGAGCCGCAACCGAAATTGTCGCCGGCGACAAGCACCCCCGCCCCGGCGTAGCGCGGATCGTTGAGGACGAAATCGGCCTTCGGGAGCCCGGCTCCATCGAACCGAAGATCATAGAAGAGGCCTTTGCCGAGCCCCTCACGGCCCACGGTCTTGAGGAACTGCTTGGGGATGATCTGGTCGGTGTCGAGGTTGGCGATGTCGAGCGGCGCGGCCTTGGCGGTCAGGCGGTCGAAGGGTTCCATGATGGTGCGATGAAGGCCCGGGCGTTCGCGGTCAAGTCTGCATGGCGCGCCGGTTCGCGGCGGGGTAGGCTGGCGGCGACACTCAATCGGCCAAGGGGGCGCGGCGATGGTCTTTTCGATCTTTTCGGTCGCCGTGGTGGTCCTGGCGATCTTTCTGGCCCTCTCGGCGATCAAGATCGTGCCCCAGGGTTACGAGTACACTGTCGAGCGGTTCGGCCGCTACACGCGCACCCTCAAGCCTGGGATCACTGTCCTGACCCCGTTCATGGAGGCCGTGCGCCGCAAGGTGAGCATGATGGAGCAGGTGCTCGACGTGCCGAGCCAGGAGGTGATCACTCGCGACAACGTCATGGTCAAAGTCGACGCCATCGTCTTCATCCAGGTGATGGACGCCGCCGCGGCCGCCTATCGGGTCGCCAACCTCAACTTCGCCATCGGCCAGCTGACCATGACCAATCTGCGCACCGTGGTCGGCTCCATGGAGCTCGACGAGGTCCTCTCCCAGCGCGACCAGATCAACACCCGCCTCTTGAGCGTCATCGACGAGGCCACCGGGCCGTGGGGCGTCAAGGTGGCGCGCATCGAGATCAAGGACCTGCAGCCGCCGCCGGACATCACCAACGCCATGACCCGGCAGATGAAGGCCGAGCGGGAAAAGCGGGCGGTGATCACCGAGGCCGAGGGCGAGAAGCAGGCCGCCGTCACCCGCGCCGAGGGGGCCAAGCAGTCGACCATCCTCCAGGCCGAGGGCCGCAAGGAAGCGGCCTATCGCGACGCCGAGGCCCGTGAACGTCTGGCGGCGGCCGAGGCGGCGGCCACCAAGAGCGTTTCCGACGCCATCGAGACCGGCAGCGTCAACGCCCTCAACTATTTCGTCGCCCAGAAATACGTCGAGGCCTTCGCCAAGCTGGCCGATTCCCCGCAGCAGCGGACGATCATCGTGCCCGCCGATTTGGCCGGGATCGCCGGATCGATCGCCGGGATCACCGAGCTGGTCAGCGCCGCCCGCGGCGATCGCGGCTCGCCGCCGCCCCCGCGCGGCCCAGCGACGCCGTCCCCGGCCCGGTGAGGCGGCCATGAACTCCTTGCCCGACCTGATCGCCGGCCATCCTTTCTGGGCGTGGATGGCCCTGGGGGCGATCTTCCTGGCCATCGAGGTGATGAGCGGCTCGGGCTGGCTGCTGTGGCCAGCCGGCTCGGCGGCCCTGGTGGCCGTCGTCCAGCTCGTCTGGCCGATGAGCGCGCCGCTCGCCATCGCCCTTTTCGCCGTGGCGACCATCGCCAGCACCTATGTCGGCCGCCGGTTTATCCGCGGCGCCCATCCGGCCGCCAGCGACGTCAACAATCCCCTCACCCGCCTGGTCGGCCATCGCGGCGAGACGGCGACGGCTTTCGAGGGCGGCGCCGGACGGGTGTTCGTCGACGGCAAGGAATGGTCGGCCGAGCTCGAGGAGGCCGGCCCCTTGCCGGTGGGCGCCAAGGTCGAGGTCGTCGCCGTGGTCGGCGGCGCCCGCCTGCGCGTCAAGGCGGGTTAAGGCTCGGACCTATTTCTTCTTCGCCAGGGCCTCGAGCTGGGCCTGCATGGCGGCCATCTGGGCTTTCAGATCGGCCAGTGTGTCGTCCTCGGCCGCGGCCGGCTTGGCGGGCGTCACCTCATCGCCGCGGAAGGCGAAGGGGGTGAACATCTTCATCGCCCGATCGAAGAGGGCCATGTTCTGGCGGATCTGCTCATCGAAGGCGCCCATGGAGGGCGGCGTCGTAAACTTGCTCTGCATCCGGGCCTGCTGGCGGATGAAACTGTCGAGCGACAACTCCAGGAAACTGGGCAGGAAGGCCTGCATGCGGTCGCCGTAGAAGCCGATGAGCTGGCGCAGGAACTGGATCGGCAGCAGGTTCTGGCCGCGACCCTCCTCCTCGAAGATGATCTGAGTCAGCACCTTGCGGGTGATGTCTTCGCCGCTCTTGGCGTCATAAACCACGAAATCGACCCCTTGCTTCACCATGGTGGAGAGGTCGTCGAGGGTGATGTAGCTGCTGGTCGCCTTGTTGTAGAGCCGGCGGTTGGCGTATTTCTGGATGACCACCCGCTCTCCGGCCGGTTGGGGCTGATCGGTCTTGGTCTCTTTCGCCATGTCCGTCCCGGCTCTCTAAATGTTGCAGTTGCGATAGTAGTCCCATCCTTATGTGCGGTGCAAAGATGATCGCAATCTGACCGGTGACGGCGGGCGCCAGATTGGGCATATGGTGCGCGCCTAGCGTCTTAGCCGGAGTTCGCCGCAATGACCGACGTCGTCATCGTTTCCGCCGCCCGCACCGCCGTCGGTTCGTTCAACGGCGCCCTGGGCTCCCTGCCGGCCCATGAGCTTGGCAAGGTGGCCATCGCCGCGGCGATCGAACGGGCCGGGGTCAAGCCAGCCGATGTCGATGAGGTGATCATGGGCCAGGTGCTGCAGGCCGGCGCCGGCCAGGGCCCCGCCCGCCAGGCATCGGTCAATGCCGGCGTACCGGTCGAGAGCCCGGCGTGGAGCGTCAATCAGCTGTGCGGCTCGGGCCTGCGGGCGGTAGCGTTGGGCGCCCAGCAGATCGCCGCCGGCGACGCCGCCATCGTGGTGGCCGGCGGTCAGGAGAGCATGAGCCAGTCGCCCCACGCCGCAAACCTGCGCAACGGCCAGAAGATGGGCGACCTCGGCTTCGTCGACACGATGATCAAGGATGGCCTGTGGGACGCCTTCCACGGCTACCACATGGGCCAGACGGCCGAGAACATCGCCGCCCGCTGGCAGATCACCCGCGAGGAACAGGACCGCTTTGCCGTCGCCTCGCAGAACAAGGCCGAGGCGGCTCAGAAGAACGGCAGGTTCGCCGGCGAGATCGCCCCGGTGACCATCAAGGGGCGCAAGGGCGACACCATCGTCGATCAGGACGAATTCATCCGCCACGGCGTCACCTACGAGAGCATTTCGGGTCTGCGGCCGGCCTTCGCCAAGGACGGATCGGTCACGGCCGCCAACGCCTCCGGACTTAACGACGGGGCCGCCGCCCTTGTCCTGATGAGCGCCGACGACGCCGCCCGGCGGGGTCTGAGGCCCCTGGCCCGTATCGCCTCCTGGGCCCATGCCGGCGTCGAGCCCGAGATCATGGGCACCGGACCCATCCCAGCCACTCGCAAGGCCCTCGACAAGGCCGGCTGGAAAGTCTCCGATCTCGACCTCATCGAATCCAACGAGGCCTTCGCGGCCCAGTCCCTCTCGGTGGTCCGCGAACTGGGGCTCGACCCAGCCAAGGTCAATGTCAACGGCGGGGCCATAGCCATAGGCCATCCGATCGGCGCCTCGGGGGCGCGCATCCTCACCACCCTGCTGCACGAGATGAAGCGGTCGGGGGCCCAGAAAGGCCTGGCAACCCTTTGCGTGGGCGGCGGCATGGGCGTGGCCATGTGCGTGGAGTCGGTCTGAACCCTATTTGGGATCGAACTCGCGCCAGCGGGCGACTGATAACAAAGGTTTCAAGGGAGAGAGCGATGGGCAGGGTGGCGTTCGTGACCGGGGGCACCCGGGGGATCGGCCGGGCGATCACCGCTAGGCTGAGAGCGGCGGGCTACCAGGTGGCGGCCGGCTATGCTGGCAATGAGGTCGCCGCCCAGGCCTGCGCTGACGAGCTCGGGGTTCTGGTCGTCAAGGGCAACGTCTCCTCCTTCGCCGACTGCGCCAAAGCCGTGAATACGGTCGAGGCGGCCTTCGGGCCGGTCGACGTACTGGTCAACAACGCCGGCATCACCCGTGACGCCATGCTGCACAAGATGAGCGAGGAGCAGTGGAACGAGGTCATCCACGTCAACCTCGCCTCCATTTTCAACATGACCCGCAATGTGATCGAGGGGATGCGCGCGCGCGGCTACGGCCGGATCGTCAACATCAGCTCGATCAACGGCCAGAAGGGCCAGATGGGCCAGACCAACTATTCGGCCGCCAAGGCCGGCATGATCGGCTTTTCCAAGGCCTTGGCGCAGGAGAACGCCAAGAAGGGCATCACGGTGAACACCATCGCCCCTGGCTATATCGACACCGAAATGGTCAGCGCGGTGCCCAAGAACGTCCTCGACCAGATCATTGCCGGCATCCCGGTGGGGCGCCTGGGCATGGCCGACGAGATCGCCCGTTGCGTCGCCTTCCTGGCCGCCGAGGACTCCGGCTTCATCACCGGGGCGACGATCAGCGTCAACGGAGGACAATATATCAGCGGCTAGGATCGCCACGCGGGTGTGGCCTCCATCCCACAGGGGTGTCCAAAAAGCGCCGCTATCGACCCGCATGGACCGCCGATGGCGTCGACGCCCCGGGCTTTCATAGGCTGGAAAGCGCTCGCCGCCGCGCTCGCCGCGGCGGGGTGCCTGGGATCGCCCGCGCTCGCCGCTCCCGAGTGGGTCCGCAACGCCCTCTCACTGGGCCGCGACAGTCAGCTGCACGCCACGCCGACGGTGGCCCGGTTCATCATCCAGGAGGGCGGGGCTTTCGTCCTCGACCGCAGCCGCAACCCAGCCCTGCTCAAGTTCGACGACAGCAGCGAGATCTGGGCCGTCCAATCCAGCCGCGGGCCGCGCGGCGACATTCTCTTCAAAGACGACGTCGGCGACACCCTTCTGCGGGCCACCAAGCTGGGCGGAATGACCGTCTTCACCGAACGTCGGCCGGAGGGTTCGGCGGCGGCCCTGGTCGGCGCCTCGACGCCGCTGAAGATCATCCCGATGGGGGCCGCCGGGCTCTACCAGCGGCTGGTCCTGGCCAGCCTCCATTGCACCCACGCGGCCCATCACCTGGTCAGTTTCGAGGTTCCCGACGCCGACGCTCACTCGGCGCCGGTGATCGGCGACGCCATCTCCCTGGCTGCGGAGGCGATCATCACCCTGGCGGGGCGCCCGTCAGGCCGCGCCGCCACGGCCCGGGTCGACAAGGTGGTGGTCACCACGGGCGCCAGGCCGGCGGCGCTCTTTCAGCGTGGCGCCCTCGTCATCGTCGTCGTCCCGGCACAAGGGCTCGCCGGCCACCCATCGTCGGTCAGGATCGAGCAGGCGATCGTCGGCGGCTGAGTTCGCCTCAGCCTTGAAAGACGTCCTTGGCGGCGCGGACAGCGGCGAAGGCCTCGTGATCGGGAACCCCCGCCTTGCCCAGTCCCGCCGCCAGGCGCGGGGCGCGCAGGAAGGGATTGGTCGCCTTCTCCAAGGCGATGGTGGTCGGCACGGTGGGCTCGCCCCGCGCGCGGGCGGCGAACACCGCCTCGGCCCGACGTTTCAGGGCCGGATCGGGATCGACGCTGAGGGCGAAGCGGGCGTTCGAGGCCGTATACTCGTGGGCGCAATAGACCTGGGTGTCCTCCGGTAGGGCGGCCAGGCGGGAAAGGCTCGTCCACATCTGCTTGGGCGTGCCTTCGAACAATCGTCCGCAGCCGAGCGCGAAGATGGTGTCGCCGACGAAGGCGACGCGGTCGGCGGCGTCGAAATAGGTGATGTGGCCGAGCGTGTGGCCGCCGGTGTCCATCACCTCGAAGCGCGTTTCGCCCAACTCGACGATGTCGCCGTCGCTGACCACGCGGTCGAGTTCGGAAATGCGGGTTACTTCCCGCGGCCCGACGATCACCGCCCCGGTGGCCGCCTTGACCGCCGCATTGCCCCCGGCATGGTCGGGATGCCAATGGGTGTTGAAGATGAAGTCGAGGCGCCAGCCCGCCGCCTCGAGGGCGGCCAGGATCGCGTCCGGATCGGGCGTGTCGATACAGGCGGTGCGACCGCTACCCTCGTCGCGGATGATGAATCCGTAGTTGTCGGAAAGGCACGGGAACTGGCGGACGGTCAGGGGCATCATTCCACTCCGGCGACGCTTATTTAATCGATGCCGATCATACATGACCGGTCTGCGAAACAGGAGCGCCGATGCGTCAGGACGTCCTCGAGCTTCGGCACTTCTACGGCTCGCCGCTCGGGGCCGTGGCCGCGCGGATGATCGCCCGCCAGATTGGCGAGGCCTGGGGCGAGATCGCCGGTCTCGACTTTCTGGCCATAGGCTACGCCATTCCCATGCTAGACGGTGAGGGCGCGCGGCGAGCGATCGCCGCCATGCCGGCCGCCCAGGGTGTCGAGGTGTGGCCAGCCGGGGCGAAGAATCTCAGCTGCCTGGTCGAGGACGAGGCCTTGCCGTTTCCCAACGCCCTCTTCGACCGCGTCCTGGCCGTGCACGCCCTCGAAGAGAGCGACGATCCCCTCGCCCTCCTGCGCGAGGTCGGCCGGGTGATGGCCCCAAATGGCCGCCTGATCGTCGCCGTCACCGCCCGCCACGGGCTGTGGGCCAATGCCGAAACCACCCCGTTCGGCCAGGGGCGGCCGTTCAGCCGCCGCCAGCTCGAGCGGCTGATGCGCGCGGCGGAACTCGAGCCGCTTGGCTGGACTCGCGCCCTCTACACCCCGCCGCTGAAAGGCGCCCATCGCTGGGCCGAGGCATTCGAGCAGGTGGGCTCGCGGCTCCTGCCGCCCTTCGCCGGCGTGATCCTCATTGAGGCCGCCAAGCAGAGCTTTGCGGTGATCCCCAAGGGCCTGCGTGACCGTGTGCGGGCGACGCCGGTGTTCCAGCCCGCTCCGCCTGCCCCGGCGTGAGCCACCGGAGACCTTGGACCTCGAACGATTTTCGTTCACCTTTAGCGATCTCGTCCAGAAGGCCATCGCCATGAAGATGATCGTCGCCGTCATCAAGCCCAGCCGCCTCGACACCGTCCTCGAAGCCGTCACTCGGGCCGGGGCCACCGGCCTGACCGTCAGCGAGGTTCGCGGCTACGGCCGGCAGAAGGGCAAGACAGAGGTCTATCGCGGGGCCGAATACGAAGTGAAGCTGCTGCCAAAGGTGCGATTGGAGATCGCCGTCTCCAACGAGATGCTGGACGTCGTGGCCCAGGCGGTGGTCGACGCGGCCAACACCGGCAAGATCGGCGATGGAAAGCTCTTCGTGCTCGATCTCGAGTCCGCGTTGCGCATCCGCACCGGCGAGCGCGACGTGGCGGCGATCACCGGCTGAGCAGGAACAGCGAGGTCTCGGCGCGCAGGTTCTCGAAGCGACGCTTGGGATCCACGGGCCGGGCGGGACGGCCGTCGGCGAAGGCGGCGCAGGCCTCGATCGTCAGGCCAAGCTCGTCGCACAGGCTGGTGAAATCGCGCACCGTGCACAGGTGAATGTTGGGCGTCGCCCACCACGGCTCGGGAAGGGCGCCGGTCACCGGCATACGGCCATGCAGCAAGAGATCGAGGCGGACCCGCCAATGGCCGAAGTTGGGCAGGGAGACGATCGCCCGCTCCCCGATCCGCATGAGTTCGCCCAGCACATGGCGCGGTCGCAGCACCGCCTGCAGGGTCTGGGAA
>DASXIE010000207.1:0-2745 GCA_036498165.1 Caulobacteraceae bacterium | reverse complement strand
CGCATCTCCATTTCACCCAGAGCGCCCTCTACGGCGTCAGCCTTGGCGTGCTCCTGGGCGGCGTCGCCCAGCTCGGCTGCCAGCTTCCCTCGCTCTATCGCCTCGGCTTCCGCTTTCACTGGCGGCTCAACCTACGCGACCCTCGCCTGGCTCAGCTGTGGCGGCTGATGTGGCCGAGCGTCGTCGCCGGGGCTGCGGTTCAGGTCAACGTCCTCGTCAACGGCAACTTCGCTTCCGAGATCAACGGCGCCCGCTCATGGCTGTTCTGCGCCTTCCGCCTGATGCAATTCCCCCTGGGCCTCTTCGGAGTCTCCCTGGCCACGGCCACCCTGCCGGCCGTGGCCCGTGCCTTCGCGCGCGGCGACCTGGCCGAATTTGGCCGAACGGCCCGCGATTCCCTGCGACTGGTGTGGTTCCTGGCCCTGCCAGCCTCGGTAGGCCTGGCCTTCCTGGCCCGTCCGATCATCGCCCTCATCTATCAGCACGGCCGTTTCGACGCCCACGCCACCCTGGAGACCGCCTGGGCGCTGCAGGCCTACGCCGTCGGCCTCGCCGGCTACGCCGCCATCAAGATCCTCACCCCATGCTTCGTGGCCCTTGGCCTGCCCAAGACCCCCTTGAGGGTCAGCCTCATCGGCATCGCCATCAACCTGGCGCTCAACACGGTGAACGCACTCGTTGGGTTTGGCCATGTCGGCCTGGCGCTCACCACTTCGGCCGTGGCCCTGCTCAATTTCGTGCAGCTCATGAACGCCCTTTCCAGGCGAATGGATCTGGGGGGCCTGCGCCAATGGCTGCTATTTCTGGCTCGCTGCGCGGTCGCGGCTCTGCTGTGCGGGGCGGTGGCGTGGGAGATCAATCACGCTGTGGAGGGTCTCACCGCCAATTGGATCCTCCGCGGTCTCGGGCTGGCCGCCGGCATAGGCGCCAGCCTGCCGGTCTACTTCATCGCCACGAACCTCCTGCGGCTCGAGGAGAGCGCCGACGCCTGGCGCATGATCCGCCGCCGGATACCCGGGCTGGCGCGCTAGCGTTTGCGACCGTTCTCGGGTTAGGCGTCGTGCTCTAGGCATAAGCAAGGATGCGCTATGGCCGCCAATGGCTTCGACTACATCATCATCGGGGCCGGCTCGGCCGGCTGCGTGCTGGCCAATCGGCTGTCGGCCGATCCGGCGGTGAAGGTCCTCCTGCTCGAAGCCGGACCGAAGGACACCTCGATCCTGGTCAGGATGCCGGCCGGCGTCGGGGCGATCATCCCCGAGAAGGGCGACTACAACTGGGGTTTCTGGACCGAGCCGGAGCCGAACCTGGACGGGCGGCGGTTGTGGTGGCCGAGGGGCCGTGGCTGGGGCGGATCCTCGTCGATCAACGGAATGATCTATATCCGCGGCCACCCCCGCGACTATGACCAGTGGCGCCAGATGGGGCTGGCCGGCTGGGGCTACGCCGATGTCCTGCCCTATTTCAAGCGCTCGGAGGGCTTCGAGGGCGGGCCCGATGACTATCACGGCGGCGAGGGCCCCCTGCAGGTTTCCAGCGCATCCTCGCCGAGCGAGGTGTATGCGCGGTTCATCGCTGCCGGCCGCGAGGCTGGCTACAGGTTCACCGCCGACTTCAACGGCGCCCGGCAGGAGGGGTTCGGGCCCTATCAGCTGACGATCAGGAACGGCGCCCGGTGCAGCGCCGCCGCCGCCTACCTGCGCGGCGCCTTGCGAAGGCCCAACCTCACCGCCGTGACCGGCGCGCGGATCAGCCGGATCATCATCGAGGCAGGCCGGGCGAGGGGCGTCGAATACCTTCAGGACGGGCAGCTTCGCCGGGCCGAGGCCGACGGCGAGGTCCTGCTGTGCGCCGGGGCGGTCCAGTCGCCGCAGATACTCCAGCTCTCCGGCGTCGGCGATCCCGACGACTTGCGCGGCGCCGGCGTCGCGGTGGCCCATGCCCTTCCCGGCGTCGGGGCCAATCTGCAGGACCATCTCGATCTTTCACTGTGCTGGGAGGCGCCGGGCATCAAGAGCGCCTTCGCCTACAACCAGGGATTGCGCCGCCTCACGACCGGCCTCAACTACATGCTCTTCGGCCAGGGTCCCGGACGGCAGAATTTCCTCGAGGCGGGCGCGTTTTTGAAGTCCCGTCCCGATCTCGACCGCCCCGATCTGCAGCTCCACTGCGTCCTGGCAATCATGCGCGATCACGGCAAGGTGGCCGCCGAAAGCGACGGCTTCACCATCCACGTCTGCCAGCTACGGCCGCAGAGCCGCGGGCGGGTGGCGCTCCGCTCGGCCGACCCGCTCGACGATCCGGCCATCTTCGCCAACTACATGGCCGCCGAGGAGGACCGCCGCGCCATCCGGACCGGCTTCGACATGGTGCGCGCCCTAGCCGCCCAGCCGTCCCTCGCCACCATCGTAAAGCGGGAGATCAACCCTGGCCCGGAGGTCAACGACGACAGCGCCATCGAGGCGTGGATCCGCCGCTCGGCGGAGACAATCTATCACCCGGTCGGAACCTGCCGCATGGCGCCGTCCGGCGATCCCATGGCGGTCGTCGACGAGACCCTGCGGGTCGCCGGCGTCGGGGCCTTGAGGGTCGTCGACGCCTCGGTCATGCCGACCCTGATCGGCGGCAACACCAACGCTGCGACGATCATGATCGCCGAGAAGGCCGCCGACATGATCCTCGGCCGGCCGGCCCCCACGCCGCTCCACGTCCTGGTCCATGATGACGAACTGGCCCCCGCCTGAG
>DASXIE010000206.1:0-10441 GCA_036498165.1 Caulobacteraceae bacterium | reverse complement strand
CGGCGGGTCCTCCGAGCGGCTTTTCCTTATCGCCGATCACCCTAAGGCGTGGCCGGAGGAAGGCAAGAATGCCCCGGCGTCAGTTCTAGAGGTGATCCAGCACCGGCTTGGGCTTGTAGGGCTTCTCCAGCGCCGCGATCTCCTCGTCGGTGAGCTTCAACTCCAGGGCCGCGACGGCGTCGGCGAGGTGATGGGCCTTGGAAGTCCCGATGATCGGGGCGGTGACCACCGGATTCTTGAGCACCCAGGCCAGCGCCACTTGCATGTTGGAAACCCCGCGGGCCTTGGCGACCTCGCTCACGGCGTCGACCACGGCGTGATCCGGCTCGCGGTAGTAGAGGCGCGGGGCGAACTCGTCGGTGCGGGCCCGCTCGGTGTTCCCCTCGCCGGGCGAGGCGCGGCCGCCGGCCAGGAAGCCCCGGGCCAGAGGCGACCACGGGATGACCCCGATCCCCTTCTCGCGGCACAGCGGCAGCATCTCGCGCTCTTCTTCGCGATAGACGAGGTTGTATTGCGGCTGCATGGTCACGAACGGCGTCCAGCCGTGGGCCCGCGAGACGGCCAGCATGTCCGTGAACTGCCAAGCGTACATCGACGAGGCCCCGATGTAGCGGGCCTTGCCCGCCCGCACGACGTCGTTCAGCGCCTCCAGGGTCTCCTCGACCGGCGTCTCCGGATCGAAGCGGTGGATCTGGTAGAGATCGACATGGTCGAGGCCGAGCCTCGTCAGGCTGCGGTCGATGGCGTCGAAGATGTGCTTGCGCGAGAGGCCGCGGTTGTTGACGTCGGCCCCCATCTGGCCGTGGACCTTGGTGGCGATCACCACCTCATGGCGCTTGGCGTATTCCTTGAGGGCCTTGCCGGTCACCTTCTCGCTCTCGCCGGCCGAATAGACATCGGCGGTGTCGAAGAAATTGATTCCCGCCTCGATCGCCGCCTTGAAGAAGGGCAGGGATTCCTTCTCGTCCAGCACCCACGGCCGCCACTTGGACGAACCGTATGTCATGCATCCCAGGCACAGGCGGGAAACCTTCAGGCCGGTGTGGCCGAGCCGGACGTAATCCATGGCATGCTCCCTTCCTTAAGCTACTTGGCAAGACGCCCGTCGGTGATCGCCGCTTCCTCGAACTGGAACAGGATGTCCGGATCGGGGTGGTCGAAGTCCTTGGCGATTTCGTCCGGGCTCAGGGCCTGCAGCAGATAGCGGATGACGTTGAGGCGCAACGCCTTCTTGTGATCGGACTTGACGCACACCCAGGGCGCGAATCCCGTGTGTGTGCGGCGGAGCATCTCGTCGCGGGCGGCCGAATAGGCCTTCCATTTCTTCTGGGCGAAGCGGTCGAGGTCGCTGATTTTGAGGTGCTTCAGGGGATCCTCGGCGCGGGCGTCGAGGCGGTCGGCCTGCTCCTGGCGCGAGATGTCGAGCCAGAACTTGACCAGGCGGATGTTGGCCCGCTCGAGCATCCGCTCCATGGACGGCGCCTCGCGCAGGAACTCGTCGTGCTCTTCAGCCGTGCAGAAGCCCATCACCGGCTCGACGCCGGCGCGGTTGTACCAGGAGCGGTTGAAGAGGACGAGTTCGCCGGCCGCCGGCAGGTGAGGGACATATCGCTGGAAATACCATTGCGAGCGCTGGCGGTCCGAGGGCTTGGGCAGGGAGACGACGCGGGTGTTGCGCGGGGCCAGATGGGCGGTGATACGGGCGATCGTCCCATCCTTGCCGGCCCCGTCGCGGCCCTCGAAGATCATCAGGGCCTTGGCCCCGGTCTTCATCGCCCATTCCTGGTAGCGCACCAGGCCGATCTGCAGTTCGCGCAGGTCGCGTTTATAGTCGCGGGTCTTGGCCATGGATTTCAGCCTAATCGATTGGGAAACAAACGTGATCCGCCTTTT
Source organism: Caulobacteraceae bacterium (assembly GCA_036498165.1). Taxonomy (GTDB): domain Bacteria; phylum Pseudomonadota; class Alphaproteobacteria; order Caulobacterales; family Caulobacteraceae; genus Acaudatibacter. Next base: position 8,548 of record DASXIE010000206.1, on the reverse strand, counting down.
TGTCCCTCATGCGTTGAGCGAGGGCCGCGAGGCGGCCCTCAAGGCTGAGCAGATTCATTATCTCGCCCATGTCATGCGGGTGCGGACCGGCGGGGAGGTTCTGACCTTCAACGGCCGGGACGGCGAATGGCTCACCCGCGTGGCGGCGATTTCCGGGCGCGCGGCGCGGCTGGAGGCGGTGCGCCGGATTCGGCCCCAGGAGATGGGGCCCGATCTCGACCTGATCGTCGCTCTCGTCAAACGAGCGCGCCTGGAGACGATCGTCGAAAAGGCCGCCGAGCTTGGGGCCCGGCGTGTTTTGCCTGTGATCACCGAACGGACCAATGCGGCGCGGACCAACATCGACCGCCTCGCCGCCATCGCCGTGGAGGCGGCCGAACAGACAGGCCGGCTCGACGTACCCGAGATCCTGCCGCCCGCGAGGCTCCCAGCGCTACTCGCCCAGTGGCCTGCCGATCGAACGTTGCTGTTCTGCGACGAGGCCGGCGACGCGCCGCCGATCCTCGAGGCGCTGAGGAACGCCAAGAGAGGGGCGTGGGCGATCCTCATCGGTCCCGAGGGAGGCTTCACCGAAGCCGAGCGCGCCGCCGCTCGCGCCGTCCAGGGCTCTGTCCCCGTATCGCTGGGGCCGCGCGTCCTGCGCGCCGACACCGCAGCGATCGCCGCCCTTTGCCTGTGGCAGGCCGCGCTTGGCGATTGGCCGGGGGCTTGAGCTTCGCGCCCGCCGAGCCCACTTGCTCTTGACCTGGAGCGCGGGGACGCGCGTCGGACGGGGGACGTTCATGGCCGAGACGCTCTGCGACGATCGACCGCTCGCCTTCGCCGACCTCGCCGCCTGGTTCGCCAAGGGCGGCAAGGAGCCCGGCCAATTCAGGGTCGGGGCCGAACACGAGAAGTTCGTCTTCCGCCTCGCCGACCACGCCCCTGTTCCCTACGACGGCGAACACGGCATTCGCGCCCTGATGGAAGGGCTGATGCGCTTCGGCTGGGCGCCGACCTATGAGGCCGGCCCGAACGGCGGCCGGACTCTGATCGGTCTCTCGCGAGGGGCGGCCAACGTCAGCCTCGAGCCGGGCGGCCAGTTCGAGCTTTCCGGCGCCCCGCTCGGCTCCATGCACGACATCTGCGAAGAGACAGGCCAGCACCTCGAGGAGGTCAAGACCGTGGCCGGCGAGCTGGGCCTGGGCTTTCTGGGACTCGGCTTCACCCCGCTGTGGCGGCGCGACGACGTCCCGGTCATGCCCAAGGGCCGCTATGCGATCATGCGCCGCTACATGCCCAAGGTCGGGTCGATGGGCCTGGACATGATGTTCCGCACCTGCACGGTCCAGGCCAATCTCGATTTCGCCGACGAAGCCGACATGGTCGCCAAGTTCCGCGTCAGCCTCGCCCTGCAGCCGATCGCCACCGCCCTCTTCGCCAATTCTCCGTTCACGGAGGGAAAGCCCAACGGCTACCTCTCGGCCCGCGCCCACGTGTGGACGGATACGGACAACGACCGCACCGGCCTCCTGGATTTCGTCTTCGAGGACGGCTTCGGCTTCGAGCGCTACGCCAGCTACGCGCTCGACGTGCCGATGTACTTCGTCAAGCGAGACGGCCGCTATATCGACGTCGCCGGACGATCGTTCCGTGATTTCCTGGACGGGCGCCTGCCCGAACTGCCCGGCGAGAAACCGACCATGGCCGACTGGGTCGACCACACCAGCACGATCTTCCCCGAGGTGCGCCTCAAGCAATATCTGGAGATGCGCGGGGCCGACGCGGGCTCATGGAGCCGCCTGTGCGCCCTGCCGGCCCTGTGGGCGGGGCTGCTCTACTGTCCCGACTGCATGGCCGCGGCCTGGGACCTCTGCCGGGCGTGGACGAGCGAGGAGCGGGCCCACCTGCGCGCCGACGCCGCCAAGATCGGCCTCAAGGCCAAGATTGCCGGGCGCACCGCCCAGGATCTCGCCAAAGACATGCTCGCCATCGCCCACGAGGGGCTCAAGCGCCGCGACCAGCTCTCCGCCGGCATGGTCGACGAGACGAGTTATCTCGCCAAGGTCGAGGAGATCGCCGAGAGCGGCGTCACCGCCGCCGAGCGCCTGCTTGAGCTCTACCACGGCCCGTGGCGAGGCGACGTCACCCGCGTGTTCGAGGAGTGCGCCTACTAGACCGGCGGATTGGGGGCGGTTTCTCGCCAGTGGTCGCCTTGCGAAGCGCCCGAGCCGGAGTCGGTGTGGCGGACCACGACGCCCGGATCGGCGCCGTGGACGTGGGCCTCGTGGACCTCGACGAAATTCGGATAGAAGGCCAGGCGGCCGCGGATCAGCTCCATGGCCGGGTGCGGGTCCTCGTAGGTCCACACCGCGTTCTCGGCGATGTTTCCGTCCATGCTGAGCGTATAATATGCGGCGTGGCCCTTGTAGGGGCAGTAGGTGTCCAGCTCGGTGCGGGCCATGTAGGCCATGTCGACGTCGGCGCGCGGGAAGTAGGCCACCGGCTTGTAGCTGGCCTCCTTGAGTATCAGCACGTCGCCGCTGTCGGCGATCACATGGCCGTTGTAGATGGCCAGCATCCGTCCCGAGGCGCCGGTGAGGGTGATCGGGTGGTCGGGCCCGGGAACCTTTACGACATCCATGGCGAGCGAGCCTCCTTCGAACGGCCCCCCGCCGCCTTTCTAGCACGGTCGTCAGACAATTCGCTCGGCGGATTATGGGACCGAGGCGTCTCGCAACGCTTTTCTTGACGCCGCGGCGCCGCCGGGTAACCTTTCCGCCACGGGGGGCCGACGGGAGGCGGCCATGACCACCAAGATCCTCACCGGGACCTATTCGTCCGGTTACAGCCTGATGAGCGGCTTTTCCGGCGTCTGGGCCAAGTCCACGGCCAAGGTGATCGGCGCCGTCGGGACCTACGGCTTCGTCGACGGGACGATGGGCGGCGTGGGTCTCGAGCTTCCCAATTCGGTCGTCGCCCGCAATGACGGCGTCGTCGTCGGCGGGGCCGGCGGCAACGGGGAGTTCAGCAATTCCACCGGCGGAGCCGGCGGCGGCGGGGGGGTGGCCGTGGTCCTCGCCAGCGGCGGTCAGTTGACCAACACCTTTGCGATCTACGGCGGCCCGGGTGGCTACGCCCATTACGGCGGCCAGCGCGGCGGCCAGGGCGGCTTCGGCGGCGATGGCGTCGATTTCGACGGCAAGGGCACGCTGACCAACAGCGGGGTGATCCAGGGCGGGGTCGGCCAGCTGGGCGCCTCCGGCGGCTCCTATTCCGGAAGTGACGGCGAGGGCGGCTTCGGCGTCTACATGCGCGCCGGCGGCGTCATCACCAACCTCGGGCGGATCAGCGCCGGCGGCGAAGGCCCCGCCGCCGCCTTCTATCCTTCCAGCGTGCTGATCAATGGCGGCGGGGTGATCACCAACGGCTCGGCCACCGACGCCTTCGCCGACATCGACGGCGGCAACACCGGCAACGGCATCGAGGCGATCAACGATCCGGTCACGATTAAGAACTTCGGGAATATCGCCGGCAAGCACTTCTCGGTGCTGATGAGCAGTGGCGGCCGGATCATCGCCGAGGCGGGATCGTCCTTCACCGGCGAGGCCTACGGCGGCGGCGGGACGCTCGAACTGGCCGGCGGCGGGACCACGATCAGCAACATCGGCTCGACCGCCACCGTCAGCGGCTCGATTACCGGAACGTTCGTCGACTTCGACGTCTATCAGTTCGACGCGGGTGGCGCCTTCACCCTCGCCGGTCCCGACAACATCCTCAAGTCTGGCCGGACTCTGACCGACAATGGGGCGCTCGGCATCGCCAACACCACGGTCCTGGAGGTTCAGGACGGCGCCCTCGTCACCAGCGACACCCTCCTCGGCAATTACGGCATCATCGCCCTGGAGAGCGCCACCAAGTTCACCGACCTGAGGCTGAGCGGCGCCGCCACCCTGGACAACTCAGGTACGATCGCGCTGTGGGGCGGCAGGGCCCGCATCCTCGGCTTGTCGAAGACCGTCTTTCTCGACAATGCCGGGACCATCGATGGCGCGGGCACGATCGGGACGGCCGGATTCAGCCTCGCCAACACCGCCAGCGGGGTGATCGAGGCGAGCGGAGGCGGCTCGTTGCTGATGGAGAACGTCGCCGATTTCAACTCAGGCATCCTGGCGGCGGCCACCGGATCGACGCTGATCCTCGACAAAGGGTTTGTCGATCAGTCGGCGTCCGCCGGCGTGATCGCGGCGCTCAGCGGCGGCATCGTCGATCTCGCCGACGTGCAGGTGTTGGGCGGAACCCTGAGCCAGAGCGGATCAGGGATCCTGCGCGCCAACGTCAGCGGTTCCCTGCTTGACGGGGCGACGGCCGAGGGCCCGGTGACCATCGACGGGACCGCCGAGGTGATGAACGGGGTCACCCTCATCCTCACCGGGACGGTCGACAACACCGGCTCCCTGGATACCCTGGGAACCACCGCGACGAGCGAACTGCTGGTCTCCGGCGCGGTCAGTCTCACGGGCGGCGGCCAGGTCAACCTGGGCGCGAATGTCCACAACGCCATGGTCGGGATCGATACCAGCGATACCCTGACCAATGTGAACGGTCTCATCGAGGGAGCCGGGCAGATCGGCGGCGGAACGATGTCCCTCGTCAACCGCCTGGGCGGGACTATCGCCGGCGACAGCGCGATCACCCTGACCATCGACACCGGCGCCAAATCGATCACCAACATCGGGGCCATCGAGTCCCTCGGGACGGGCCAGGTGATCGTCAAGAGCGCCATCGCCAACTCCGGCAATCTGGTGGCCTCGAGCGGAACCCTCGTCCTCGACGGGGCGGTCTCCGGTTCGGGCTTCGGCCGGATCAAGGCCGGAGTGCTCGATATCGCCGCCGCCTTCACTCAGAACGTCGCCTTCTTCGCCGGTTCGACGGGTGTCCTGCGGCTCGGCGACTGGGCGGGGTTCAGCGGCAAGGTCAGCGGCCTTTCGACCACCGGCAAGAATTCCATCGATATCCTGGGCTTCTCCTACAAGGGAGCCAAGGCGACCTACAGCGGCACGACCGCCGCCGGCGTCCTGACCGTCACCAATGGAACCCAGACGGCCAAGATCGACCTGACCGGCAACTATCTCGGCTCGACCTTCACGGTGGCTTTCGACGGCCACGGCGGGGTGACGGTCAAGGACCCGCCGGCGGCGAGCGCGAGCCTTACCCAGGCCATGGCCGGTTTCGTCGCCCGGCCGCCGGCCGCCAGCGTCGCCCAGTTGAAGCCACCGGCGTCGCTGCGCCCCCTCCTCGCCCACGCCCAGGCCTGATCGCCGCCTTGTGATCCCGCCGACGGCGTGATTGTCTCGCCCCCATCGCTCGCCAAGAAGCGCCGGGGAGAGGCATGAACATCGTCATAATCGCCGGCGTCGTCCTCACGCTCGCCACCGGCATCCCGGTGATGCTCCAGATCGCCCGCCATCACCCGCGCGGCCTCTTCGTTCTCTTCTTCGCCGAGATGTGGGAGCGCTTTTCCTACTACGGCATGCGCGGCCTGCTGGTCTTCTACCTGACCCAGCAGTTCCTGTTCAGCGACGCCTTCGCCGCCACCACCTACGGCTCCTATGCGACGCTTGTGTATCTCGTGCCCCTGGTGGGCGGGGTGCTGGCCGACCGCTGGCTGGGCGCGCGCAAGGCGGTGGCCTTCGGGGCCCTGCTGCTCGTCGCCGGCCACACGACGATGGCCATCGAGGGGGCGCCGGCGCGGCAGGTGCTCACCTGGCATGGGGCGCATTACGGCTTCCAGACCAGTGGCCGGGGGGCGGAGCGCGAGGCGAAGATCCTCGTCGCCGGCAAGGCCTACGACTTCGGCCAGAACGCCGCCGGCGACTTCACCGTCAAGGGCCTGCCGGCGGCCTCGCCCCTGCCGGGCGTCCTGGCCAAGGGCGACTATACCCTGACCGTCGAGGGCCGGCAGAAAGGCGGCGTCGACGTCCTCTACCTGGCGCTGGCGCTGATCGTCATGGGGGTCGGGTTCCTCAAGGCCAACATCTCGGCCATCGTCGGCAAGCTCTACGTCGAGCACGATCCCCGGCGCGATCCGGGCTTCACCCTCTACTATTTCGGGATCAACCTCGGCGCCTTCTGGGCGGCCGTGCTGTGCGGCTATCTGGGGGAGAACTTCGGCTGGACCTGGGGGTTCGGGGCGGCGGGCGTGGGCATGGCGGCCGGCTTCGTCACCTTCCAGCTCGGCCGTTCGTGGCTGGCCGGCAAGGCCGAACCGCCCGATCCCGCCAGGCTGGCGCGGCCGATCGCCGGCCCCCTCAATCTCGAGTGGCTGATCTATCTCGGCGGTGTCATCGGCGTGGGCGCGGTGTAGCTGCTGGTGCAGCACAATCGGATCGTCGGGGTCTCCCTTGGCGTCGGCTGGATCGCCGCCCTGACTTACGTCGGCTGGGTGATGATGACCAAGTTCGCCCGGGCCGAGCGCGAGCGTGTCCTCCTGGCGTTGGTGTTCATGATCGGGGCGATCGTCTTTTTCACCCTGTTCGAACAGGCGGCGACCTCGCTGAACCTGTTCGCCGAGCGCAACACCCAGCTGGCCCTGATCGCCGCGCCGCGCACGTTCAGCCTGTTCGGCCATGAGGTCTTCTTCGGCAGCCAGGGGATGTGGCGGGCCGCTCACGCGCCGGCCGGGACGATATGGATCGACATGAGCTTCGACGCCGCCCAGACCCAGTCGTTCAACGCCGGCTTCATCCTGATGTTGGCGCCGGTGTTCGCCGCCCTGTGGGCCTGGCTCGGGCGGCGTGGGCGCGACCTGGACCCGATGATCAAGTTCGGCCTCGGCCTGGGCCAGGTGGGCCTGGGGTTCCTGGTCATCGTGTGGAGCGCCGGGTTTGCGGACGCCAGCTTCCGCCTGCCGTTGCTGGTCCTGGCCTTCGCCTACCTGCTCCACACCACCGGCGAGCTTTGCCTTTCGCCGGTGGGCATGTCGGAGATCACCAAGCTCGCCCCGGCGGTTCTCATCTCGACCCTGATGTCGCTGTGGTTCATGGCGACCTCGGCGGCCGAGTTCATCGGCGCCCAGATCGCCGCCGTGGCCGGCAGCGCCACCGCCGGCGGCAAGGTGCTCGATCCGCACGCCTCGCTGGTCGCCTCGCTCAGCATGTTCCAGATCATCGGCTGGGCCGGGGTCGGCTTCGGCGTCGCCTTCCTCGTCGCCGCCCCCTTCGCCCACCGCTGGGCCCACGGCGTCAACGACGTCATTCCCGACGCCGTCCCCGCCGCCGCGGAGTAGCTAGCCGAAGCTCTTGACCATCGAGAGGCGGACGAAGCGCCCGACGTCGAGGTCACGCAGGTCGACGAAGGCCAGGCCATCGGTATCGCGCGGACCGGTGTAGACTTGGCGATAGGCTTCGACGCCGCGGGCGGTGGCGTTGAGCAGTTCGATCTTGAAGGTGAGGTCGGCCCTCGGCTTATATTCGGCGAAGAGGCTGAGGTAGGTCTTCAGCTTGGTGGTGTCGATCTCGTTGAATCGATAGAAGGTCCGGCCCCATTGGCCGAGCACGTCGAAGCCCCATGTGGCCTTGAGGGCCGGTATGCCCTGGCTGTAGTGGGCTTCCCAGTCGCTGCCGTGCAGGCCGGAGATCGCCCTGGGCATGCCGGTGGTCGGATCGATGACCCGCGAGCGGCGGAACACCGCCTGGCCGGTCAGCTGGCCGTGGGCCAGCATGAGCTTGTCGGTGGGCAGGGTGAGGGTGAAGGCGGCCTCGTCCTTGGTGCCCGCCCCGATGTCGCCGGGCGCGTCGAAGACCACCCCCGAAACGGGATCGCGCTCCCCGATCCGGTCCTCGATCTGGCTGTATTTGTAGTGGCGCAGGGTGGCCGTGACGTCGCCGCCGCCCCAGAATCTGTGGTCCCAGGCGGCCTCCAACACCCAGTCCTGTTCCGGATCGAGGGTCGGATTGCCGGCGTGGACGGTGCCGGTGTTGATCCCGGCCGTCTGGGCCGTGAAGTCGTCGAAATTGAGCTGGCCGATCTCGCGCTCGATCCGCAGGCGGAGCTGGTCGGCGCCGTCGGGCGACCAGCCCACCAGAATCCGCGGCTTGGCGAAATAGAGGCTGCGGGCGCTGACCACCTGGCCCGACGAGGCGATGTGCGAGGCCTCGCCGCGCAGGCCGGCTTCCACGGTGACGTTCGGCCGGGCCCGCCAGACGGCGGTGACGAAGGCTTCGCCGCGCAGCTCGTCGACGGTCACGTTGGCCGCCGGCAGAGCCACCGCGGCTCCGTTCTCGACGAAAGTCGTCACGCCACGCAGCCAGTTGTAGTCGCCTTCGACGCCGGCCTCGAGGGAGAGGGACTTGGCGGCCGCGTATTTCACCACCGTTCGGGCGATGCTCTCCGACGTCTTCTTGTGCAGCGTGAATTGGTCGCTGACGTCATCGCCGGTGATGGCCGCGGTCAGGGGATCGCTGATGAAGTCGTCGGTCGTCGTGTGCCGGCCCAGTTGCTGCAACAGGTAGGTCTCGACGCTCGCCCGGGCCCCGAGCGGCCGCTCGTAGCGCACGCCCAGCTCGGC
>DASXIE010000205.1:0-3500 GCA_036498165.1 Caulobacteraceae bacterium | reverse complement strand
CGGCCAGGGTCGGCGAACCCTTCAGGCCGGCCACCGACGACATGTTGATGATCGAGCCGCCGTGGCCGGCCTCGCGCATCAGGGCGAGGCCATGCTTGATGCCCAGGAACACGCCCTCGACGTTGATCGCCTGCTGGCGGCGAAATTCGTCCAGGCTCATGGTGGTGATGCTGGGAGCGCCTATCCCGATGCCGGCGTTGTTGACCAGGACATCGAGCCGGCCGTGCGCCGCCTTGACCTCGCCGATGACGGCGATCCACTCGTCCTCGCTGGTGACGTCGTGATGGAGATAGCGCGCCTGGCCGCCGGCCCGGACGATCCCGGCCGCGACGCCCTCGCCCTTGGCGTCCTGGACATCGGTGAGGACGACCGCCGCGCCGGCCCCGGCCAGGGCGGCCGCGCACGCCGCCCCAATGCCGCTCGCCCCGCCGGTCACCAGCGCCACCTTGCCGTCGAGTCTGGCCATGAGCTCCTCCGCCTTCAGCCGAAGTTCTACACCGCGGCCGGCGACCGCCAAGCCTGACGCGGGGGCAGGCGTTCAGAGCGCTTTCCCTGACCGAAGCCCGCCGCTAGGTTCGCCCCCTTCCGAGGGACCCGATGTCGGCCATCTTCATTTCCTACGCCCGCTCCACCGAGGCCCAGGCTCGCCGGATCGGCGAGGCGCTGCGGGCGCTCGGCTACGACGTCTGGCGCGACGACGAGATCCCCGCCCACCGCGCCTATGCCGACGTTATCCAGGAGCGGCTCAAGGCCGCCAAGGCCGTGCTCGTGGTGTGGTCGGCCGAGGCGGCGAAATCGGAGTGGGTGCGCTCGGAAGCCGAGCGGGCGCGGGCCGAACGCAAGCTGGTGCAGCTCAACCTCGACTCGTCCGAACTGCCCATGCCGTTCGACCAGATCCAGTGCGCCGACCTGACCGGCTGGTCCAACTCTCCCGACCATCCCGGCTGGCGCAAGGTCGTCGCCAGCATCGCCGCCCTGACCGGAGGCCAGCCGCCCGCCGCCGCGCCGACGGCCAAGGCCCGAAGCAAGCTCGCCATCTGCGTGCTGCCGTTCGCCAACATCAGCGACGACCCGCAGCAGGAGTACTTCAGCGACGGGATCAGCGAAGACATCATCACCGATCTTTCCAAGGTTTCGGCCCTGTCGGTGGTAGCGCGCAACACCGCCTTCGGCTTCAAAGGCAAGTCGCCCAACGTCAAGGACGTGGCTCACCAGCTCGGGGTCAGCCATGTGCTCGAGGGCAGCGTGCGCAAGGCCGGCGGCCGGGTGCGGATCACCGCCCAGCTGATCGACGGAGAGGCCGGCGATCATCTGTGGGCCGAACGCTGGGATAGGGACCTCACGGACATCTTCGCCCTGCAGGACGAGATCTCCCAGGCCATCGTCGCCGCCCTGAAGCTGAAGCTGCTTCCCGAGGAAAAGCGGGCGATCGAAAAGCGCGGCTCGTCGAGCCCGCAGGCCTACAACCACTATCTGATGGCCCGGCAGTACCTCGACACGGGCTCGCGGGCCGACGGGTCGCGCGAGGCCGCGATCGTGCGCCTGTGCCGCCGCGCGACCGAAATCGACCCGGACTATGCCCGCGCCTGGGCGCTGCTGGGTTTCGCGCAGGCCGACCAGTTCTTGAATGAACGCGGTGAGGCGGCCGACTGCCTCGCCGCGGCCGATCGGGCCCTGGCGCTGGATGGCGCCCTGGCCGAACCCCACGCCGCCAAGGCCAAGGTGCTGCATCATCTGGGGCGTCTCGATGAGGCGTTCGTCGAGATCGAGCGCGCCCTCGAGCTCGACCCCGAGTCACTCGAAGTCAATCTGGCGGCGGGATTGATCTTCTATCGCGAACGGCGGCTGGCGGAGGCCATGGACTGTTTCAAGAAGGTTTCCGCCCTGACGGAGGCCGACTTCAGTTCCTCCGGGATGCTGGCCAGTTGCCTGACCGCCCTTGGCGACGTGGAGGGGGCGCGGCGGGCGGCGCGGGTGACCCTGGGACGAGTGGAAAAGATCGTCGCCTCGGACCGCATCAACGGTCACGCCATGGCCTACGGCGCCGACGCCCTGGCCGTGCTGGGCGAGGGCGACCGGGCCCGCGACTGGATGGACCGGGCGGTGCTGATCGATCCCGGCAACTGGCTGATGCGCTACAACTTCGCCTGCGCGCTCAGCATTCATCTCGATGACCTCGACGGCGCGCTGGAACTGCTCGATCCGGTGATGAGGGAGGCGCCGCCGCGCCTGATCAGCTCCGCCGCGAGCGACCCCGATCTGGATCCCTTGCGCGACGATCCACGCTTCCAATCGATGCTCGCCGCCGCCGAGGCGCGAGTGGCCGACGCGCGGGAGGCCGCGCCGCCGGCCCCCTGATCCTTCAGGCATGACTCTGGAGGGGGCGGACTTCGAGGGCGCCGTCCATCAGGGCGATGATCGCCTGGCTGGCCGCCAGGGCCCCGGCGGTGGTGGTGTAGTAGGGGATCTTCAGCATCAGGGCGGCGCGGCGCAGGGAGAAGCTGTCCTCCAGGGACTGGCGGCCCTCGGTGGTGTTGAAGACGAGCTGGACTTCGCCGTTCTTCATCGCGTCGACGATGTGCGGCCGGCCCTCGAGCACCTTGCGGACCGGCTGGGCGGGAAGGCCGAGGGCGGTGAGGTAATCGCAGGTGCCCCCGGTGGCCAGGATGTGGAACCCGCGCTCGATCAGGAGGCGCACCGGCTCGACGATCCTGGGCTTGTCGGCGTCCCTGACCGAGACGAACACCCCCCCGGCCGCCGGCAGGACCACCCCGCCGGCCAGCTGGCTCTTGGCGAAGGCGCGGGCAAAGGCGCCCATGGGTCCCTCGCCGGGCCGGCGCCAGTCCAGTCCCATGACCTCGCCAGTGGAGCGCATCTCGGGGCCGAGCACAGTGTCGACGCCGGGAAAACGGGCGAAGGGGAAGACCGCTTCCTTGACCGCCACGTGGTCGTAGGTCGTTTCGGCGAGGTTGAAGCTGGCCAGGGGCACGCCGGCCATGACCTTGGCGGCGATGGCGGCGACGGCGACCCCGATGGTCTTGGCGACGAAGGGGACGGTTCGGCTGGCGCGCGGATTGACCTCGAGGACGAAGATCCGCGGGGCCTCGGAGAGCGGGACCTCGATGGCGAACTGGACGTTCATCAGCCCACGGACGTTGAGCGCCCGGGCCATGGCCTCCGTCTGCCGCTTCAGCTCGGCGATCGTCTCGGCACGGAGGGAAAATGGCGGCAGGGAGCAGGCGCTGTCGCCGGAGTGGACCCCGGCTTCCTCGATGTGCTCGAGCACCCCGGCCACGAAGACGGTTTCGCCGTCGCACAGAGCGTCGACGTCGACCTCGGTGGCCTGGGAAAGGTACTGATCGATCAGCACCGGGTGGTCGCCCGAGACGCTCACCGCGGCGCGGATGTAGCGGCCAAGCTGTTCCTCGTCGCGGACGATCTCCATGGCCCGGCCGCCCAGCACGTGGGAGGGGCGGATGACCACCGGGAAGCCCACCTTG
>DASXIE010000204.1:0-2739 GCA_036498165.1 Caulobacteraceae bacterium | reverse complement strand
GTCGGCTATTCCTTCCCAGGCGAATATGCGGCGATCTTCGCCGACTTGATCGAGGCCGTCCCCGGCGCCGATGGGGTGATCTTCTCCACTCATTGCCACAACGACCTGGGCCTGGCGGTCGCCAACAGCCTGGCCGGCGTCCAGGCCGGGGCCCGGCAGGTCGAGGTCGCCATCAATGGCATCGGCGAGCGGGCCGGCAACGCCGCCCTCGAAGAGATCGTCATGGCCCTGAAGGTTCGCGGCGACCACCTGCCCTTCGCCACCGGTGTGCGGACCGAACACATCACCCGCGCCAGCCGCTATGTCGCGGCGATCACCGGCTTTCCGGTCCAGTTCAACAAGGCCATCGTCGGCAAGAACGCCTTCGCTCACGAGAGCGGCATCCATCAGGACGGCATGCTCAAGAACGCCGAGACTTATGAGATCATGCGTCCCGAGGACGTCGGCCAGGGCGGCTCGAACCTCGTCATGGGCAAGCATTCCGGCCGCCACGCCTTCCGCGAGAAGCTGAAGGCGCTGGGCTACGATCTCGGCCAGAACGCCCTCAACGAGGCGTTCGGCCGCTTCAAGGACCTGGCCGACAAGAAGAAGCTGGTCTTCGATGACGACATCATCGCCCTCGTGGACGACGCCTTGGCCCGCGGCGGTGAACGCATTCAGGTCAAGTCGCTTCGGGTCATCGCCGGCACCGAGGGACCGCAGGAGGCGCATCTGGTCCTGAGGGTCGACGGCGTCGAGAAGGGGGCGAGCGCCACCGGCGACGGACCGGTCGACGCGGTGTTCAACGCCGTGCGGCTCGTGGTCCCGCACGAGGCCATGCTGCGGCTCTTTCAGGTCCATGCGGTCACCGAAGGTACGGACGCCCAGGCCCAGGTTTCGGTGCGTCTGGAGGAGGACGGGCGGATCGCGACCGGCCAGTCGGCCGACACCGACACCATGACCGCCAGCGCCATGGCCTACGTCAGCGCCCTCAACAACCTCTTCGCGCGCCAGGAAAAATCCGCCCCCGCCCCGATTGCCGTCAGCCGTTTCTAGGGTTCCGGTTCTCTTCCCGATAGGAAGGGAGGGGAGGGAAGGGGATGTGGATTCCGGTCACCATGGGGGCCGCCTCGCTGCAGGTGGCCCGCAACGCCCTTCAGCGCGGGCTGCTGGCCGGCGCCGGACCGTGGGGCGCGACCCTGGTGCGTTTCCTCTTCGGCCTGCCGTTCTCGGCGACCTTCATGGTCGCGGCGCTGTGGCTGACGCCGGGCGCCCATCCGGTGTTCGCGAGCCGGTTCTGGCTGGCCTGCGTGATCGGCGGCTGGGCCCAGATCCTCGGCACGGCGGCCATGCTGGTCTCCATGCGCCGCTCGAGCTTCGCGCTCGGCACCGTATTCCAGCAGAGCGGCATCCCCCTGGCGGCGGTGTTCGGGGCGATTTTCGGCGACGCCCTCAGCCCGGCGCGCTGGCTCGGCCTGGCCCTGGCCGCGGCGGCCCTTGGCGTACTGGGCTGGCCGCGAGGGAGGGCCGACTGGACCGCCGCGCCCTTGGGTCTGGCCGCCGGAGCCGGATTCGCCCTGGCTTCAAACGCCTATCGCCAGTGCGCCCTGGCGCTCGATCCGACGCATCCGGTGGCGGCCGCCCAGATCACCCTCTTCGCCGTCCAGGCGATGCAGTCGGCGGCGCTTGTCACTTGGCTGCTCTTCAAGGATCCGGCCGCCCTCGCCGCGGCGGTCCGGCCCTGGCGTTCGTCCCTGGCGGCCGGCTTCTTCGGAGCCGCCGCGTCCGGCCTGTGGTTCACCGCCTTCGCCCTCGCCCCGGCCGGGCCGGTGCGCGCCGTGGGCGTCGTCGAGGCCCCGATCGCCGCCCTCGCCGGCCGGCGCCTGTTCGCCGAGCGCATGGCGCCGTGGCAATGGCTCGCCGCCCTGGCGGCGGTGGCCGGGGTGGGTCTGGCGGCGCTCGGCTAGGCGCCCGCGGGCCCGATCAATAATGCCTTGAATTTAGCCGACCGGCGGGGCACACGACAGCGCCCCCTCCCGGCCTTCTTCCACCGAGTCGTGAATGTTTTCGTCCCTGTTCGGCGCCATCTCCAGCGATATCGCCATCGACCTCGGCACGGCCAACACCCTCGTCTACATGAAGGGACGCGGCATCGTGCTCAACGAGCCCTCGGTGGTCGCCCTGCGCACCGCAGGCGGGCGCAAGAGCGTCTACGCCGTCGGCGCCGAAGCCAAGATGATGCTGGGCCGCACGCCCGGTCACATGGAAGCCATCCGGCCGATGCGCGACGGGGTGATCGCCGACTTCGAAGTCGCCGAGGAGATGATCAAGTACTTCATCCGCAAGGTTCACAACCGCAAGGGCTTCGTGAATCCCAAGGTGATCGTCTGCGTTCCGTCCGGAGCCACCGCCGTCGAGCGGCGGGCGATCAACGATTCCTGTCTCAACGCCTCGGCCCGCCGGGTGGGGCTGATGTACGAACCCATGGCCGCCGCCATCGGCGCCGGCCTACCGATCCACGAGCCGACCGGCTCGATGGTCGTTGACATCGGCGGCGGCACCACCGAGGTGGCCGTGCTGTCGCTGTCCGGGATCGTCTATTCCCGGAGCGTGCGGGTCGGCGGCGACAAGATGGACGAGGCGATCATCGGCTATATCCGGCGCTATCACAGCCTGCTCATCGGCGAGAGCACGGCCGAGCGGATAAAGAAGGAGATCGGCTCGGCCTGCCTGCCTGAGGACGGCGAGGGCCGCCTGATG
>DASXIE010000203.1:0-5012 GCA_036498165.1 Caulobacteraceae bacterium | reverse complement strand
GCGGTCGACGTGGGCGTCGAAGGTCGGGCGGTCATTGTCACGGATCGCCACCATCAAGGCGTGGACGTCCCCGGCCGCCGAAATCCGCTCGGTCGTGGCGCAGGCGGCGAGCGCCGCCAGGGCGCAAAAGACCAAAGGTCGGAGCGGCCGCTTCATGCGCCGGTGCGCTCCTTGAAAAAGGCGATCACCCGCTCCTCGCAGCGCTTGGTCGGGCCATCGGGGTCGCCGTCGTTGAGGTGGAGGGTGAGGACCGAATGGGCCGGCATGCGCGGATCGGGAAGACCGTCGGCCGCGTCGATCTCCACCGACTCGAGGCGGTCGCCGAACGTTTCTTTAAGGGTATCGAACCGGGCCTCGGGAACGAAGGGATCGCCCTGGAAGCGCAGGGCCATGAGGGTGAGGTCCTCGCCATCCAGGCGGGCGCGGGCGCAGGCGATCTCCCTGGGCGAAACGCCGAGCGCCGCCTTGCGCCGGGCGCCGACCGGCATGGGCAGGGAAGGCTGGGAGAGCACGGGGGCGACGACCGCCGGCTCGGTCATCATGGCCAGGGCGAAATTGCCGGTGAAGCACATGCCCACCGCCCCCACCCCCTTGCCGCCGCACTCGCCGTGGACCTTGGCCGCCAGGGCGCGCAGCCAGTCGACGATCGGGCTCGAGCGGTCGGCGGCCCAGACGCTGAACTCGCGCCGCAGGCAGATGGTGGCGAGGCCGGTGGCGAGGGAGTAGCCGGGGGTGACATCGCGGCCCGGGTCGCCGAACAGGCTGGGGCAGAAGACGGTCATGCCCGCCGCCGCCACCCGGTCGGCGAAGCGCACCACCAGGGGATGCAGGCCGGGCATCTCGTGGATGACGATCACCGCCGGACCCGCCCCGCGCCGCCACACGGGCCGGGTCCAACGGCCGGCCGGGTCGGTGAAGTCGAAGCGCTGATAGTCCTTGAGAGCGTCCAGGTACGGCATGGCGGCAGCCTAGCGGAGGGCGAGGCCGAATTCACGCGCCGCGGCGGCCTCCCAGCGGCTCCGCAGCAGGAGGTAGATCGGGATCGGGGCGACGACGGCCACGGCCGAGAAGAGGCCGTCGACGGGGTCGTCCCACGCGAAAACCGCGATCAGAGAAGCCTGCATCAGAGAGGCGAGGATAGCGGTCCACGGGAAGAGCGGCATCCGCCAGGGCCGGACGAGGTCCGGCTCGGCGTAGCGCAGGCGGATGGACGCCAGGCAGATGATGAGAATCCCCCCGATCGTCCAGGGGGCGTAGATCTTCACGATGCTCTCATAGCCGCCGGTGGCCGCGAACAGGAGGGAGACGACGACCAGGAGCGCCAGGCTGCGCCGCGGCGTGCCGCCGGGCGAGACCTTGCCCAGCAGGGTCGGCAGGGCGCCGTCGCGGGCCATGCGGAAGGTCACCCGGGTGGCGACCATGGTCTGCAGGTTGACGATGGCGGCGAGGGAAAAGAGCCCGAAGGCGGTGATGACAGTGTCGGCCGCCGCCCCCAACGAGACCTTGGCCGCGTCGCCCACCGGCAGGTCCGAACCGGCCATGACGGCCGGCGGCAGGACGTGCAGGGCGGCGGCGTTGACCAGCACGTAAATGACCGCGCACAGGCCGATCCCGGCGAAGGTCGCCCGGGCGACATTGCGGTCGGGGCGATGGACCTCCTCGGAGAAATAGATCGCGGAGTCCCAGCCGGCGTAGGTCTGGTAGATCAGGCGGATGGCCATGATCGCCGCTCCGACGCCGGTCACCGCCGCCGTCGCGTGGGCGGGTGTCGCCGGTCCCCTCGGCGAGGCGAATAGGATGAGGATCAGCGCCACGAAGAACGCGCCCTTGAGAGCGCTGGCCACGCTCTGCGAGGCGCCGCTGACCCGGGTGCCGATCCAGTTGAGGGCGGCGCAGGACACGATCAGGCCGCAGGCGAGGACGTGGGTCGACACCTGCGGCAAGAGACCCAGGCGATGGACGTATTCGCCGAACACCGAGGAGATGAAGGCGCTGGAAGCGGCGTAGGCCAGCCACGCCATCCAGCCGGTGAAGAACCCGGCCGTTCGTCCGAAGGCCCTCTCGGCGATGGGATAGGGGCCGCCCGCCAGGGGCACCTCCGAACCGGCCTCCACCACGGGCATGGCGGCGAGCATGGCCGCCACCCCGCCCAGCGCCCAGGCGGCGAGGATCATCGGGGTGGTGCTGAGCCCCTGGGCGACGAGGCCGGGGGCGCGCATGATGCCCGAGCCGATCACTCCGCCGACGACCACGGCGAGGCCGAAGATCAGCCCCAGTATGCGCAGCAGGCCCAGTGGCGCCTGGCGCGCCGTCACATCGTTCATGGATAAGGATCCCCGATCGCGGCCCCATCCTCGCGGCGAAGAGCGACGGGCGCAAGGCGGATGGCTCGCTGCCGGACCGGCCTTGCGCCGTGGGGCGAGCTCTCCTAGGTATTACTTCTCGAAATGGAGGTATTACGTGGCTACGCGGCTCACATCGAAAGGCCAGGTGACCATTCCCAAGCCGGTCCGTGATCTCCTGGGCATCGGCCCGGGCGCTGCGGTGGAATTCGAACTGGGGCCTGACGGCGGCGTCGTCTTGGTGAGGGCCGATGGCGTTCGGCCGGCCAATCGCTTCGATCGGCTCAGGGGGCGGGCCGGGGCCGGGCTTTCGACCGATGAAATCATGGCCCTGACGCGCGGCGAGACGTGACCCTCGTCGACACGAACGTCCTGCTGGACCTCTTCACCGACGATGAGATCTGGGCCGGATGGTCGGCGCGGCAATTGGACGCCGCCGATGTCCGGGGGGCCCTGGTCATCAACGAGGTGATTTATGCCGAGCTCTCGGTGAGGTTCGCCGCGGTCGAGGTGCTGGACGCCGTTCTTGGCGAGGCCGGGATCGTCCTCACGCCGACGCCACGGGCGGCGCTGTTTCTGGCGGGCAAGGCGTTCCAACGCTATCGTGCAGCCGGCGGCGCCAGGGGCGGCGTCTTGCCCGACTTCTTCGTCGGGGCCTTCGCCGCCGTCATCGGCGCGCCGCTGCTGACTCGTGACGTGGGGCGCTACGCCACTTATTTTCCCAGCGTCGAACTGATCTCGCCGTGAGCGATGCCCATCGAGATGCGCAAGCTGGTTCTGGTGATCTTCGCCCTGGGCGCGACCTCGCTCTATCTGGGGTTCGCCGTATGGGGCGAGGGCGGGCTTCGGCCCTTCTTCGCCCAGCCGGCCCTGATCGTCCTGGCGGCCATGACCTTGTTCATGGCGGCGGCGGCGCCATTCACGGCGGGCAATCTCAGCAGCGGCGAGAAGGAGGATCGCGGCAATCGCTGGGTGCTGGCGATCTTCAATCTGCTTGGGCCGATCACCGGCTTTGTCCCGGCGTGGTCGGATCGGGCCGGCTTCTGGGTCATCGACGGCGAGACGACGCGGTGGCTCGGCATCGCGCTCTACGTCGTCGGCTCGGTGTTGCGGATGGTCCCGGTGCTGGTGCTGGGGCGCCGGTTCAGCGGCCTGGTGGCGATCCAGCCGGATCATCAGCTGGTCACCACCGGGATCTACGCCAAGGTGCGTAATCCCAGCTATGTCGGCCTGCTCGTTCAGACGATCGGCTGGGGCCTCGCCTTCCGCTCGTGGTTCGGGGCCCTCATCGCCCTTGTCATGCTGGGACCCCTCATAGCCCGGATGGGATCCGAGGAGCGTCTGCTGGGCGAGCATTTCGGGGCCCGATACGCCGCCTACAAGGCGCGCACCTGGCGGCTGATCCCCTGGCTCTACTAGGGCCAAGTTGACGAGGCGCGGGCGACGGGCCTACCCTCACCGCGTCCACCGAGCGACGGAAAGGAGGGTTTCGCCATGACTGTGTTCCACCGCCGAACCCTTCCGCGCGCCCGCCGCTGAGCTTGACGCTTCGGCCGGCGCCTCTTCCCACGTCGATCGAAGGACAACCCCCTTGCTAGAAACCTACGGCTGGAGCCCAGCGCTCCAGGAGGCGTTCGCGCCCCACGCCGCCGACGGCCTCGTCCCCGGCCGGGTGATCGCCCAGCACCGCGGCAGCTATCAGCTCATCACCTCGGCCGGGGAGGTTCGGGCGGAGATTTCCGGCCGCTTGGCCCGCGACGCCGATCCCGGCGGCTATCCGGCCGCCGGCGACTGGGTGGCGGCCGAACCGCCGGCCGGCGACGGGCCGGCGATCATCCACGCCGTGCTGCCGCGCCGCACCGCCTTCACCCGCAAGGCGGCCGGCCGGGCCGGCGAGGCGCAGGTGGTGGCGGCCAACGTCGATGTCGCCTTCCTGGTCGCCTCGCTGAACGCCGATCTCAATCCGCGCCGGCTGGAACGCTACCTGGCCGCCGCCTGGCAGAGCGGGGCGGCCCCGGTGATCCTGCTCACCAAGGCCGACACCTCGCCCGATCCTGCCGCCGCCGCGGGGCGCATCGAGGCGGGCGGGGCGCCGGTCCACATCCTCTCCTCGGTGACCGGCGAGGGCCTGGACGCCGTGCGCGCCTACCTGAAGCCGGGGGTGACGGCGGTGATGGTGGGAAGCTCCGGAGCCGGCAAGTCGACGCTGGCCAATGTCCTCGCCGGCGCGGAGCGGATGGCGGTGGGGGCGATCCGCGAGGATGACGCGCGCGGGCGCCACACCACCTCGCACCGCGAGCTGATCCTGCTGCCGGGGGGCGGCCTGCTGCTCGATACGCCCGGCATGCGCGAGCTGGCCCTCTTCGAGGCCGAGGAAGGGGTGGCGGCGACTTTCGAGGACATCGAGGCTCTGGCCGCGTCGTGCCGGTTCTCGAACTGCGCTCACGAGCGGGAGCCGGGCTGCGCGGTGCGCGCGGCGCTTCAGGCCGGCGAGCTCGACGAGGGGCGCTGGCGAAGCTACCGCAAGCTCGGCCGCGAACTCGAGCACCTCGCCCGCCAGGAGGACCCGCTGCTGCGTGAACAGAACCGCCGGCGGTGGATGCAGATCCACAAGGCCAACCGCGCCCGCTACAAGGCCCGGGAACGGGAATAGAATCGTCTCTCCTCCCC
>DASXIE010000202.1:0-9731 GCA_036498165.1 Caulobacteraceae bacterium | reverse complement strand
ACCGACTGGCTGTATGGCTGCCCGATCGGCTCCCTGGCCCTGGAGCTGCACGAGCCCGATCCGCCGGTGCGTGAACTGCTCAGCGTCAACTTCCACGGCTGGACGGCGGCGATCGCCGACTGCCTGGAGGAGGCGCACGCGCGCCTGCCGAGCGGGACCGACATCCCGGCCCTGGCGCAATTCGTCCTCACCACCATGGAGGGGGGCGTGATGCAGGCGCGCACCCATCGCCGCGGCGAGGCCTTCGACGCCGGGGTGGATTGCCTGCGCGACTATTTCAACCGGCTGCGCGACGCGGCCCACAGGGAGGGAAAATGAAACAGCTGATCATCACCGCGGCGGCCGTCCTGGCCTTCGCCGCGCCGGCCTCGGCGGAGCCTGCCAAGAGCCCGGACGTCGTCGACACCTCGTTCACCACCCCGGACGGGGCGCGCGATCTTCAGCAGTCGATCGTCATCGCCGCGCCGGTGGCGGTCTTGTGGAAGTCATTCACCGACCCGGCCGAATTCAAGCGTTGGAACTCGCCCGTCGCGGCCATCGACATGCGGGTGGGAGGCGCCCTGGAGGCCAGCTACAACCCCAAGGCGGCGATCGGCGATCCCAACAACATCAAGCACAAGGTCATCACCTTCCTGCCCGAACGCCTGATCGTCTTTCAGAATATCCAGGCCCCCCGCGAGTTGCCCGGGGCCGAGGCGTTCCAGCGCACGGTGATCGTGGTCCAGTTCGAGCCGCTCGGCCCGGCGCGAACCAAGGTCACGCTCTCATGCACCGGCTGGGGGAATGATCCGGCCTCGGATCGTCTCTATCGGTTCTTCAAGACCGACAACGCCGAGGAACTGGAGACCTGGAAGCACGTCTACGAGGCGACCGCTCGCTGATGTCGGCTGAGGAACTTTCGGCGAGGGCGGCGCGCTAAGCCTCTGGCGGGGCGGGGCTGAAAGAGGCAAAGCCTTGCCATGAGAGTCTTCGCCGCGGCCGCGGGTGGCCTGCTCATCCTGTTGGCGGCGGGTCCTGTCCTCGCCAAGGCGCCCCAGCCTGTCCGGCCGGTTGCGCCCAGCCTCTATTCGGGCCGCTGGTATCAGCTCGCCCGCATCTTCAAGATCAACCAATACCCTTGTCCGGGCGCGACCGACGACTTCGCGCCGGACGGCCGCGGCGGGATCATCGCCGTGGCCACCTGCCAGGAGGCGTCCGCCCCTGGCCGCACCCACCAATTCAAAGCCAAGGTGAGCATCGTCCCCGGCTCCCGCGCCGCGAAGTTCAAGATGAGCTTTTTCGGCGGCCTGATCACCCAGGAATACTGGGTGCTCGACCACGCCGACGACCAGTCATGGGCCCTGATGGCGACACCGGGCGGCAACTATCTGTGGCTGATCGCTCGCCGCCCGAAACTGGACCCGGCCGCGCGGGCCGCCGCCGTCGCCCGCATCGCCGCCCTCGGCTACGACACGTCGAGGCTGACCCCGACGCGCTGATCCCCCGCGGCCCGCCGCCTCGCTTGACGCGGAACGGAACCGGAACGAGATTGCCAGGGTGGAAGATGTTCTGGTCCTCACCTTCTCGCGGCCCGAGACTACGGGAGCGGTCACCCGCGGAGCGGGGCGGCTGTTCACGGCGCTCGGCTTCGCGCCGCTTCTCGAGGTCTGCCTGCCCAACGGACGGCGGGCCGACATCATGGCCCTTGGACCGCGCGGGCAGGTCGCCATCGTCGAGGTCAAGTCGGGGATCGACGACTTCCGCGCCGACCGCAAATGGGGGGACTACCTGCCGTTCTGCGACGCCTTCTATTTCGCGGTCGCCCCCGAATTCCCCATGGACGTGTTGCCCGCGGAGCCGGGCCTCATCGTCGCCGACGCCTTCGACGGGGCCGTGGTGCGCGAGGCGCCGGCCGTCCCTCTGGCGGGCGCCAGACGCAAGGCCCTGACCCTGGCCTTCGCCCGCCTGGCGGCGATGCGGACCCTGCCCCTTGCCTAGCGCGGAGCGCGCTTGGAGAGGATGCGCTGCAAGGTGCGGCGGTGCATGTTGAGCCGCCGGGCGGTCTCCGAAACATTGCAGCCGCACAGCTGGTAGACACGCTGGATGTGTTCCCAGCGCACCCGGTCGGCGCTCATCGGATTGTCGGGCGGCGGGGGCGAGCCGCCCTCACCGGCCAGCAGCGCGGTGACGACATTGTCGGCATCGGCCGGCTTGGAGAGATAGTCGATCACCCCGGCCTTCACCGCCGCCACGGCGGTGGCGATGTTGCCGTAGCCGGTGAGCATGATGATCCGCGCGTCCGGCCGAACCTCGCGAAGAACATCGACGACGCTCAGGCCCGAGCCGTCCTCCAGGCGCATATCGAGAACCGCGAAGGCCGGCGGGGCGGCGCGCACGGCCGCCACGGCTTCCTCGACGGATTCCGCCAGGGTCGTGATGAATCCGCGGGTTTCGAGCGCGCGGCCCAGGCGCACGCGCAGGACGGCGTCGTCGTCGAGCAGGAGCAGGCTCCTGTCCGCCACGTTCGCCAGGGCCGGATGGGTGTCGCTCATGCCGCCTCAACTACAGGGGGCGACGTTCGCCCCTGCTACAAAATGTCGCAGGCGCGCAACATTGGCAAGGGCGCGGCGGCCGCCCGCTTCATCCTCATGCGGAAGCTTCAATGTCGCTGCGCGTCCAGCGGGCGGTGACGATAGCGCCCTTGCGACGGCCGTTGCGGAAGGAGACGGTGGCCCGGCTTCGCTCCAGCAGGGTCTTGGCGATGAAGAAGCCAAGACCCATGCCCACGTGGCCCGTGCGCGAGCCTTCGGCCTCCGGCCGGCTGGTGACGTAGGGATCGCCCAGGCGGTCGAGGATCTCCGAGGCGAAGCCGGGACCGTCGTCGCTGACCTCCAGGATCAGGTTGCGGACGTCGAAACGGGCGGTGATCAGGATCTCGGCCTTGGCGAAGTCGAAAGCGTTCTCGATGATCGAGTTCAGCGCGTGAAAGAGTTCCGCGCGCCGCCAGATATAGGGGGCGGAGGAATTCGGGGCGCCGCTCACCAGAGCCTCGACCCGGATCACCGGATCGCCCTCGTAGGGCGCCACCAGTTCGTCGAGGAAGGTTTCCAGGCTCATCCGCTCCTGCTCTTCGGCCGACTCCGGCGTATCGGTGAGGCGACGCAGGATTCCCCGGCATCGTTGCGCCTCATCGATCAAGGTCCAGGCGTCGTCCCGCAGCGGGCCCTCGGGCGCCTCTCGGGCCAGTTCCTTGGCGACCACGGAAATTGTGGTGAGCGGCGTGCCCAGCTCATGCGCCGCGGCGGCGGCCAGGGCGCCTAGCGCGGAGACCTTCTGTTCGCGCGCCAGCACAGTTTCCGTGACGTGCAGGGCCAGTTCCATCCGCGCGGCGCGGTTGGCGCTCCAGTAGGCGAACCCCCCGATCACCGCCATGCCCAACAGCAGGGCCGCGCCGCAGCCCGCGCGGTATAGATACGGAAGTTGGAGTGTCCTCCCGCCGATCCACGGAAGCGGTTGACCGCCGATCGCGAGGACCAAGCCGAGAAATCCGGCAACCACGCCGATCGCCACCGCCCAGCGCGTGGGCAGGGTGGCGAAGCCTACCGTCACCGGGGTGATCATCAGTAGGCAGAAAGGATTGGTCACGCCGCCGGTGAAGTAGAGAAGGCCGGAGATCTGCAGGATGTCGAAAATGAGCTGGGCGCCGGCCTCCCAGGGCTTGGCCAGCCGGCGACTGGCCGGAGAGATCATCAGTCCGAGATTGAGCAGGGCGCTCGCCCCGACCAGGATCGCGCACGGCAGATAGGGCAGCGGGAAGCGCATGATGAGGCCGACGATGGCGATCGCGAACACCTGTCCGACCACCCCCAGCAAGCGCAGCACGATGAGCGTGCGGGTCTTGATCCGGGCGACGCCGATGCCAGGAACTTGCGCCGGCTGACGCGGCGTCGTATCGCCCGGCGCGCCGCGGGTATCCGATCGCGGTCCTCCGGCGGACTTTACGACCCCCAGTGAATCCAACGCCGTCGACGACATGCCGCCAGGAACGCCTCAAGACTCCGATTCAAGCGGGGCGCGGAGCGGCTCTCCGACTCCCGTGAAGCGCACCGTTCTTATCATGGCTATCGCGGCGCTGGCGATTCTGGGCGCCGGCGTGGCGGTGATGTGGCGCAATTACCCGGCCGCCGCGCCGCCTGCATCGGCGATTGGCGGTCCGTTCACCCTTACCGACCAGAACGGCCGACGGGTCGACGCCCGGATCCTGGCGGGCAAGTGGTCGGCGGTCTATTTCGGCTACACCTTTTGTCCGGACGTTTGTCCCACCACCCTGGCCCGGCTTGGCCAGGCCCAGCAGCAGTTGGGCCCGCGGGCGCGCGACTTCCAGGTGATCTTCATCACCGTAGACCCAGGGCGGGACACGCCCGGCGCCCTGCGGGCATATCTTGCGAATCCCGCCTTCCCCAAGGGGATGATCGGCCTTACCGGTTCGGTCGAAGAGATCAAGGCGGCGGCGGCGGCCTATCGCGTCTATTACGCCCGCCGCGGGGCCGGACCCGACTACAGCGTCGATCATACCTCGATCATTTATCTGATGGACCCGAAGGGCCGTTTCGTGAAGCCGATCGCAGAGGACGCTCCGACCGGCTTGGCCGGCCAGATTGCAGCGGCGATGGACGGCCGTTGAGGCGGCTTTCCCTCCGGCCGCGGCTTATTGGCGCCGCGCCCCAGACCGCCCTGGACTTGGCCCCCGAACGCCGCCCATATAGCCGCGCTTCACCCTAAGAGGGGCCATGCTCTACGCACTTCACGACGCCGCCTACCGATCCGCCGCGCCGCTGCGCATGGCCGCGGAGCTGGCCCGTGAGTTCTGGGGCTCGCCATTCAACCCGGCCGGCGCCTCCAAGCTTGGCCGCGCCCTCTTCGCCTCGGCGGACGTCACCGCCAATCTGACCCGGCGCTATTTCAAGCCGGCCTGGGGGATCGACGCGACGATCGTCAACGGACGCCCGGTGGCGGTGCGGTGCGAAACCGTCTGGCGCTCCCCATGGGTCAAGCTGAGGCGGTTCGTCCGGGACCCGGCAGACCTGGCCGCCGCCGGCGTGAGCGCCGAGGCGCCGGCGGTGCTGATCGCCGCGCCCCTTTCCGGCCACTTCGCCACCTTGCTGCGCGGCACGGTGCGGACGTTCCTGCCTGATCACGACGTCTACGTCACCGACTGGGCCAACGCCCGCGACGTGCCGATCATGGAGGGCCGGTTCGACCTTCACGACTATATCGACGCCCTCGTCGCCATGCTCGGCCAGATCGGCCGGCGGGCCCATGTCGTCGCGGTCTGCCAGCCGGGCCCGGCGGCCCTGGCCGCCGCCGCCTTGATGGCCGAGGACGGCGATCGCCTGAGGCCGGCAAGCCTCACCCTGATGGGCTCGCCCATCGACGCGCGACTCTCCCCGACCGTGACCAACCGCCTGGCCGAGGAGCGGCCGTTCACCTGGTTCCAGTCGCAGATGATTTACACCGTGCCGCCGCCCTACGCCGGGGCGCTGCGCCGGGTCTACCCGGGGTTCGTGCAGCTCTACAGCTTCCTGTCGATGAACGTGGAAGCCCACCAGAGCGCTCATTGGCGCTATTTCGCCGACCTGGTGAAAGGTGACGGCGACTCGGCCGAAAAGCATCGCGAGTTCTATGACGAGTACCTCTCGGTTCTCGATCTCTCGGAAGAGTTCTACCTGCAGACCGTGGACGAGGTGTTCCAGCGTTATCTTCTGCCACAAGGCAGGATGGTTCATCGCGGCCGTTCGGTGGATCCGCGAGCGATGACGGACATCGCCCTGATGACGGTGGAAGGCGAACGCGACGACATTTCCGGGGTCGGCCAGACCCAGGCCGCGCACAGCCTTTGCGTCAACGTGCCGCCCGAGCGGCGAGAGCTGTACGTCCAGCCCGGCGTCGGCCACTACGGCGTCTTCAACGGCCGGCGGTTCGTCGAAGAGATCTATCCCCGGGTGAGGCGCTTCATCGCGGCCCGGCAGGACGAACTTCCCGAGGCCAAGATCGATGAGACTCTTCGCACCCCGTCTGGCCGACGGCGCGCGGCTTGACCTGGAGGGGGTTGTCCTCCGCCTGAAGGTCAATCCCCAGGCCCGGCGCATCTCCCTGCGCATCGATGCGCGCACCGGCGAGGCGGTGGCCACCGCTCCGTCGGCGCGACGACTGCACGACGCGGTCGCCTTCGCCGGAACGCGCCGCGCCTGGCTGGCCGAGCGCTTGGTGGCGAGGGCAGCCGCCCCGGCTCCGGTCGCCGGCGCGGCGATCGAGCTTTTCGGAACCCCATACGTGCTCGTTCCCGACGGCCGCCGGCCGCGGCTCTCGGCGGCGCAGATCAGCGGGTGCGGCCAAGGGACGGTCGATCCTCAGCTGGTTGTCCGCGCCATTCGCCGGGAGGCCCTGTCGGTCTTCTCGGCCCGGACCGAGATGCACTGCCGACGGCTGGGCGTCACGCCGCCGGCGGTGTCGACGACCGATACCAGAAGCCGCTGGGGCTCATGCACGCCCGCCGCCGGCCGGCGGCGGGCGTGGATCCGGCTCTCCTGGCGCCTCGCCCTCGCCCCGTTCGAGGTGGCCGACTACGTCGTCGCCCATGAGTGCGCCCATCTCATCGAGGCGAACCATGGACCGCGGTTCTGGACCCTCGTCGGGTCCCTGGTCGGCGATCCCTCGCCTCATCGCGCCTACCTGCGTCGCGAGGGCCCGAGGTTGCATGGATTTGGCCGCTAAGCCGTCGGCCATCCCGCCGCGATCCTGCTAAGTAGGCGCAGAAAGTCGATTCGGAGAGGTGATGGAAGCCGCGCTTGTCGTCGATGGGGTGACCAAGCGCTACGGCGCGTTCACGGCGGTCGACGATCTGAGCTTTACGGTCCGGACAGGCAAGATTCTCGGTTTCCTCGGCCCCAATGGGGCCGGCAAGACCACCACAGTACGCATGCTGCTGGGCCTGATCAGTCCCACCGCCGGCCAGGTGAGCGTGCTGGGCGAAACCGATCCGGCCAAGGTTCGCGACCGAATCGGCTTCCTGCCCGAGGAGCGCGGCCTCTATCGGCGAATGACACCGGTGAACGCCATCGCCTTCCTGGCCAGCCTGAAGGGCCTGCCGAGCGCCGAGGGCCGGCGCCGAGCCCGGGCGCTGTTGCAGTCGCAGGATCTCGGGGAATTCATGAACCGGCCTATTCGCTCGCTCAGCAAGGGCATGGCGCAGAAGGTGCAGCTCCTCTCGGCCCTCGTCCACGAACCGGATCTGGTGATTCTCGACGAGCCGTTCTCGGGTCTCGACCCGGCCAACCAGCAGGCTCTCGAGGATCTCATTCGCGGCCTCGCCCGGCGCGGGGCCACGGTGATCTTCTCCACCCATGTGATGCAGCACGCCGAGCGCCTGTGCGACCAGGTGGTGTTGATGGCGCGGGGGCGGAAAGTCTTCGACGGGACAGTCGAGACGGCGCGGGCCGCCGCGCCGCGGACCCTGCTGCTGGAAGGGCGTTTCGATGCCTCCGCCCTCGACGAGATGCCAGGCGTCGCCGAGTTGACAGCGGCGACGATCGAGGATGGCGCGATCCGGGTGACGGCGGCGCTCAAGAAGGGGGCGTCGTCTCAGGACGCCTTGCGCGACGCCTTCGCCAGGGGCCTTGATATCCTGCGCTTCGAGCTGCGCGAGCCGCACCTGCACGACGCTTTCCTGGTGCTCACCGGCGAAGAGGTCAGCGAC
Organism: Caulobacteraceae bacterium; assembly: GCA_036498165.1. Taxonomy (GTDB): domain Bacteria; phylum Pseudomonadota; class Alphaproteobacteria; order Caulobacterales; family Caulobacteraceae; genus Acaudatibacter. The sequence goes on along the minus strand of DASXIE010000202.1, from coordinate 1,996 downwards.
CAATGATCAGGCTGCTCAGGATCGCGCGGCGGGAATACCTGGCCTATGTCCGCACATTCGGATTCTGGTTGTCGCTCCTGCTTCTGCCCGTCGGCCTCTCGACCATTGTCATCGCGCCGATGGCGATGATGCGCTCGTCTCCGACACCGCGGGTGGCCGTCGTCGATTTCACCGGCGATAACTTGCCGGCCATCGTGGGGAGAGCCATCGCCCAGCGCGGTGACGGCGACAAGCCAAGGGGGATCGAGGTCGACGCACCCGGCCGACCCTTCGCCTCGGCGGCCGACGCCTCGGCCCGGCTGAAACCCTTTCTTCAGGGAGACAGGACCCTGCCCGGCGGCGGTCGGCTCGACGCGGTGGTCATCATCCGGCCGGCAGGGGATACCGTGGCGATCGACTTCTGGAGCCGCAATGTGGCGGCCGGCAATCTCGAGCACGTGATCAGCGACGCGGTGACCAGCGAGGTCCGGCGGGCCCGGCTGCGAACGATGGGCCTCGATCCAGGCGCCCTCGACCGCGTGGAAGCGCTCAGTCCGGTGGTTTCCGATTTCTCGCCCAAGGCGGCGGCCGGCAAGGTGGCGTTCAAGGATCGTTTGCCCGGCCTCGCCGGCCTTGGCATGGGCATGCTTCTGTGGATGGTGGTCCTGACCGGCGCCGGCATGCTGCTCAACAGCGTGATGGAGGAAAAGACCAGCCGGATCCTCGAAGTGCTGCTGTCGTCGGCCTCGGTGCCGCAGATCATGGGCGGCAAGATCCTCGGCGTCGCCGCCGTGACCGGCACCATCCTCGCCTTCTGGATGACGATCGCCACTCTGCTCATCGCCCTCACCTCGCCCGGCGTCGTAGGCGATCTCGTCGGCGTGTTCGCCAGCCACGGGCGCTGGGCCTATTTCGCGCTTTATTTCGCCGGCGGCTACCTGATGTTCGCCACGCTCTATGTCACCATGGGAGCGTTCTGCGAGACCTCGCGCGAGGCCCAGACTCTGATGGGGCCGATGATGATCGTGATGTCGGTCCCGCTGCTGTTCATGAGCCAGGCGCTGCAGCATCCCGACGCGCCCCTGTTGCGCACCCTGACCTGGGTGCCGCTGTTCACCCCGTTCATGATGGCGGCGCGGGCCGCCAGCGACCCGCCCTTGTGGGAAATCCTCGCGACCGGGGCGATGATGTTCGCCATCACCGGGTTTGAGTTGTGGGTCGCCGTGCCGGCCTTCAAGTCGGGGGCGCTCGCCACCGGCCGCTTCGATCCGAGGTTGTTTTTCGCCAGTCTCACCCGACGGCGAGCCCCCTAAGGCCATCAGGCTCTAATCGGGCGGGTTTTCCGAATCGGGGGGAGTGTCCGGCGGGGGCGCAGCTTCAGGCGGTGGGGCCGGGCGCTCGACCGGCCCCTCGCTGTCGGCGGGCGCCTCGGCGTCGCGAATGCCGAGCCCGGCCAGAGCCTGATCGATCGCGTCCACGGCGGGTTGCGGCGCGAGGTTACCGCCCGGGATTCCCTGGGCGTGGAGTCTGGGAAGCGCGGCGACCATGAAATTGCGCCAGATCTCGGCCGGAGCCCCGCCGCCGGTGACTCGGCGCATCGGGGTGCTGTCGTCGCGGCCGACCCACACAGCGGCGGTGAAACCGCCGGTGAAGCCGATGAACCAGGCGTCCTTGTAGTCGCTTGTCGTGCCGGTCTTGCCGGCCAGGTCATAGCCGGGGATCCGGGCGCCCGTCCCGGTGCCGCCGGCGATCACCTGACGCATCATCTGCAACATGTAGGACAGCGCCGGCTGGCCGATGACCGCCGCGCGCTGAGACCCCGCGGCGCCGTGATCATAGAGCACGCGACCCTGGGTGGTGCGGATCCGCTCCACGCCGTAGGCCGCGACGCGGTAGCCGCCGTTGGAGAAGGTATCGTAGGCCTCGGCCATCTCCAGCGGGCTGACCTCCACCGCCCCCAGGGCCATCGAGGGATTGGTCTGAATCTGAGTGCTGATGCCCAGACGATGGGCCGTGT
>DASXIE010000201.1:0-5859 GCA_036498165.1 Caulobacteraceae bacterium | reverse complement strand
GGCCGCGGCCACCCAGGCGGCCTTGTCGGTCCGATCGCCCGATGGCTCGGCGCCGTAGCAAGGAGCGGCGGCCAGCAGGGCGAGGGCCTCGCCGAGGGCCTCGTCGGCGAAGGGGGCCATGAAGGCCCCGAAGTTGGCCGCTTCCATGAGGCCGGGGCCGCCGCCGGTGACGATCATGAACCCGCCCCGGCGTAGCGCGCGGGCGATCCTGGCCACCGCCGCGAAGGCCTCGTGCGAGCGGTCGACATCGTGGCCGCCCATGAACCCGACTGTGACCTGGCGTTTGGGATCGAGGAACCCCGCCACGTGGCGGTCCATGGCCGTGTCGTGCAGCCGCGCGGCGATCGTCTCGCCGGGGGCAAGGGTGCGGGGCGTCTCGCCCCCGCCCTCGCGCGTCCAGCGATAGACCTTGGTGTCGAACACCTCGCCGAGGCTCTCCAGACGGCCCGGATCGAAGCCGGCGTAGAGCTCGCGGATGTCGTAGAGGCCGCTCGGCGCGACTTCGAACGGCAGGTCGGCAGCCAGCGGCATGGCCGCCAGCCAGGCTTCGAGCTCAGCTTCGGGGGCGGCCCTAGGCATGGCGATTCTCGGATCCTCCCTCCCCTTCATGGGGAGGGCCATCGCATATGAGACAGGTCCGGCGCCACGCCCACCATCGCTGTGCCCAACGAACAATGCGTCATCCCGGCCGCAGCGCCGCAGGCGCGGAGAGCTAAGGACCTAGGGGCGGCTTCCGCACGCGCCTGATCCCCTGGGTCCCGCATCTTCGGGGCGCTGGCGCGCTCCTGCGTGCGGGATGACGGTCTTTAGTTGGCCAGGCGGCGCAGGAAGGAGGGGATTTCGAGGTCTTCGTTGACCTCGTCTTCCTCGTCCTCATAGGCTTCGGCGACCGGCTGGGCGGAGGTCATGGACCGGGCCGGGCCGCCGCCGCCTTCCTGCCGGCGACCGCCGAACAGGCTGAGCCAGCCGCCCTTCTGGCGACGATCGTCGGCGTAGCGGTTCGGGGCGAAGAGCGGTTCGTCATCCTCCGCCGCCACGGCCGCCGGCTCGACGATCCGCAGGGGCGTCGGCGCGACCGGCTCTTCGAAGGTGAACCCGGCCTGGGGACGGGCCGCCTCGTTCTCGATCGCCATCGCCGCCATCGCCGGCTCGGGCTCGTCGAGGAAGATCGGCTCGGGCGCGGCCTGGATCGGCGACGGGATCTCGTTGGCGGGCGCGCGGGCCGGCATCATGTGCGGTTCGATCGCCGCCATGGAAGCGCCGTCCATGCCGGTGGCGACCACCGACACGCGGACCACGCCGTCCAGCGCCGGATCGAAGGCGGCGCCGAAGATGATGTTGGCTTCCGGATCGACCTGGCCGGAGATGGCGTTGGCCGCCTCGTCGACTTCCAGCAGGGTCATGTCGAGACCGCCGGTGATGTTGACCAGCACCGCCTTGGCTCCTTTGAGCGTGACCTCGTCGAGCAGCGGATTCTGGATGGCGTTCTCGGCCGCCATCAGGGCGCGGCCCTCGCCGGAAGCTTCGCCGGTGCCCATCATCGCCTTGCCCATCTCGGTCATCACCGTGCGGACGTCGGCGAAATCGAGGTTGATGAGGCCGGGCAGGACCATCAGGTCGGTGATCGAGCGCACGCCGGAATGGAGCACCTGGTCGGCCAGGCCGAAGGCCTCGGCGAAGGTCGTCCGCTCGTTGGCGACGCGGAAGAGGTTCTGGTTGGGGATGACGATCAGGGTGTCGACGTAGCGCTGCAGCTCGGCGATGCCGGCCTCGGCCAGGCGCATGCGATGACGGCCCTCGAAGTGGAACGGCTTGGTGACGACGCCGACGGTGAGGATGCCGCGCTGGCGGGCGCACTTGGCGATGATCGGGCCCGCGCCGGTGCCGGTGCCCCCGCCCATGCCGGCGGTGATGAACACCATGTGGGCCCCGTCGAGGTGCTCGCCGATCTCCGGCTCGGATTCCTCGGCCGCCGACATCCCGACCTCGGGATGGGCGCCGGCCCCCAGGCCCTGGGTGACGCTGACGCCCAGCTGGATGCGCCGGTCGGTCTTGGAGAAGGCCAGCTGCTGGGAGTCGGTGTTGGCGACGACGAACTCGACGCCTTCCAGGCCGGCCTCGATCATGTTGTTGACGGCGTTGCCGCCGGCCCCGCCGACCCCGAACACGACGATCCGCGGCTTCAATTCCTTGGCCTGTGGCGCGTAAACCTTGAACGTCATTGACCCCGCAACCTCCGCTATAGGTCTTTCGAACTTCAGTGCAGCGGCCCCCCGCTGATTTGGCTCGACTGCAAGACTTTAGAAACCATGATCCTTAAACTGGCGTTAACTGCATAAGCTGAGTCGGCGATCGGTCGTCCCCCCCTACCGTAATCAAGACACCTCTCCCGGAGGGAGAGGGAGGGGCCCGACGAAGCGCGCAGCGCTGAGTTGGGAGGGCGAGGGGTTACGGCGCCCGCGGGGAAATGGGCCGGCGGCGTAACCCCTCTCCTTCCCATCGCTTCGCGATGGGCCCCTTCCTCTCCCTATGGGAGAGGTGCTTTGAAAGTTACAGATTGTCCCTCAGCCAGGCGGCGGCTTTGACGACGACGTTGGCGCGGGGGTCGACGGGGGTGGAGGAGCGGGCGACGGCGGGGCGCTTGGGGCCGGCTTCGCGCGGGCCGAAGGCGGCGCGCTGCAGCACCCCGGCGGCGGTGCAGAACGCCGGCCCCGAGGCGGCGTCGGCGAGATGGGGAATGCGCCGCGGGCGGCCGAGCCGCACCGGCCGGTCGAAGACCCGCACGGCCACTTCGCGCGCCCCGGCGAGTTGGCTCGCCCCGCCCACCAGGACGAGGCCGGCCCCCGGATCGATGAGGGCCCCGGCGGCCCTGAGCCGTTCCTTGAGGAGTTCGAGCGTCTCTTCCACCCGAGGCGCGATGATGCCCTTGAGCATGGAGCGGGGGGCGGTGACCGGGCCGGCCCCCGGATCGTCGCCGCGCGGCGGGGCCTCGATCATCTCCAGGTCCTCGTTGGCGCTGGCCAGAGCCGAGCCGTGCAGGGTCTTGATGCGCTCGGCCCCGGCCATGGAGGTCGAGAGGCCCCGGGCGATGTCCTGGGTGACGTGAGCGCCGCCGACGCCGAGGCTGTCGACATGCACCAGGGCCCCCCCGGACCACACGGCCACCGAGGTCGAGCCGCCGCCCATGTCGATGCAGATCGCGCCGAGCTCCATCTCGTCCTCCTCGAGGGCGGCGAGCGAGGAGGCGAAGGGCGCGGCGACGACGCCCTCGAACTGCAGGTGAGCCCGCTCGACGCAGTGGCCGAGGGTCTGGAACACCCCCTCGTTCATGCTCACCACCAGGAGCTCGAGGCCGAGCTTGCGGCCCACCAGGGCGCTGGGATCGCGGACCCGCTTCTCGCCGTCCACCGACCAGGCGATCGGCTGCAGGTGGATGGCCTGGCGGCGGGGAAGGCGCAGGCCGGCCAGAGCCTGGGCGATGGCGCGGGCCTTGTCGCTCTCGCCGATCGGCCGCGAGCCGATCGACACTTGGGCCGAGACGCGGTGGCTGGCGATGTGGCCGCAGGCGGTGGCGACGGTGACGGCCTGGACGTCGACCCCGGCCATGGTCTCGGCGCGCTCGACGGCCTGGGCGATGGCGCGGGCGGCCTCGTCGGCGTCGACGATCGCCCCCGAGCGCACCCCATGCGACTGGACATAGCCGACCCCGGCGGTGGTGAGGGTGCGGTCGCCGCGGCGGACGCCCTCCGGCTTCATGATGAAGCAGCCGACCTTGGAGGCCCCCAGGTCCACCGCCGCCACCACGCCGGAGCGGCCAAGGGCGCTCTTGAGCGCCTCGCGGCCCTCCCGGCGGCTCTGCCTCGCCGCCGCGCCGGTCCGTTCGAGAACCTCAGTCATTTCAGACACCACCCCCAGCCAATGCCGGCGCCGCGGCCTGCCGCGGGCGCACCACAACCATTTCAGGATCGCGCAGGTCGAGCCGCGCCAATCCCAGATCCAAGACCTTGGCCGTCTGGTCGAGGGCGTCGAGGCGCTTCAGCGCCGCCGCCTCGTCGACCGCCGGCAACAGAATGATCCCGCCGTCCTTGAGCCGCAGGTTCCAGCGCCGGTCGTCGACCCTGACCAGGGCGTCGATGTGGGCGGCGAGCCGCGGGCGGGCGTTGATCAGCGGCACGACCTCGGCGGCGGCCTGGCCGGCCCCCTCGCCGACGATCAGCGGCAGGGCGGCGAAATGGGCCGGATCGACCTGGTTCACCACCGCCCCGTTGTCGGCCACCACCACCGTGCGCCCGGCGTGCTCCCAGATCGCCAGGAGCGGGCGCTGGGTCACGGCGATGACCAGGGTGTCGGGAAAGAGGCGGATCACCTTGGCGTGGGCCACCCAGCCGACCCGCTCGACCCGATCGCGCACGGCGGCCAGGTCGACATCGAGGATCGGGGCCCCGGGCTTCAGAGCCGCGGCTGCGAGGATCTCCTTCTGGGCGGCCGGCGAGGCCCCTTGCAGATGGATCACCCCGACCCGGAAGCCGAGGGTGGCCAGATCGCTGCGCGCCGCGCCCTTTGCGCTCTCCATCAGGGCCGGGCCGCGGCCGCCGGTCGCCAGGACGACGACGCAGATGAGGACCGCGGCGAGCATGACCGCGGCCGAGGCGACGCCGGGCGGCACCCCGGCCCGCTTGGCGGCGGCCAGCTTGGAGACGCCCCGGGCGCGGAAGCGCCCGACCGTCGGCCTGACGGCTTCAGCGGTCACGCGCGTCCGAGGCCTGGCGGGAATGCGCCCCTTTCCGCGCACCGCCGCGGCCATGACCGTCCTCCGTGATCCACAGCACGAGCTCGTCGAACCCGATCCCGATATGGGCGGCCTGCTCCGGCACCAGAGAGGTCGGGGTCATACCGGGCTGGGTGTTCACCTCCAGAAGGACCAGAATACGGTTAACGGGGTCATAACGCAGGTCACTGCGCGTCACTCCGGCGCAGCCGAGGGCGGCGTGGGCGGTTTCGGCGTGACGCAGGGCCGCCTCGGCCACATCGGCGGGGATGCGGGCCGGCAGGATGTGGACCGAGCCCCCCTCCCCGTACTTGGCCTCGTAATCGTAGAAGCCGGTGCGGGCCTCGATCTCGGTGACCGCGACGGCGCGCCCGCCCATCACCGTCACGGCCAGCTCCAGGCCGGCGATGTAGGGCTCGACGACGACCTCCTCGCCGAAGGTCCAGTCGGCTGAGAGCAGCTCGCGCGGCGGGGAATTGGCCCCCTCGAAGACCCGGAAGACGCCGACCGAGGAGCCCTCGGCGTTGGGCTTGACCACATAGGGCGGGGCCATGACGTGGGCGGCGCCGGCCTGGCGGCGGCTGAAGAGCCCGCCGCCGGGGACCGGCACCCCGGCCGCCGCCATCACCGCCTTGGCCTTGGTCTTGTCCATGGCCAGGGCCGAGGCCAGGAGGCCGCTGTGGGTGTAGGGGATCTGTAGCGTCTCCAGCACGCCCTGGACGCAGCCGTCCTCCCCCCAGGCGCCGTGCAGGGCGTTGAAGGCGACGTCGGGTTTGAGGCGGGTGAGGACGGCGGCGATGTCGCGCCCGGCATCGACGCGGCTGACCTTGGCCCCCAGGCGATCGAGGGCCCCGGCGCAGGCCTCCCCCGAGACCAGGCTCACCTCGCGCTCCGCCGACAGCCCACCCATCAGGACGGCGACGTGGAGATGGGCGATCGGGGTGGTCATCGGCCGCAGGGTTAGCGGGATTCGGCGGTTTTGGCGCGACGCGCGAGGCCCCAACAAACCCCCTCTCCCTACCCCTCCTACCGTCATAGCCGGGCGTAAGTCCTTAGCTACCCATGAACACGTGAAGAGGGGTGGCCGTGCG
>DASXIE010000200.1:0-15324 GCA_036498165.1 Caulobacteraceae bacterium | reverse complement strand
CTGGTGTCGATCTCCGACGCCCAGCGCGTCTCCCTGCCATTCGCCAACTGGGTCGGCACGGTCTATCACGGCATGCCCGAGGCGATGTTCCAGTTCTCCGACGCCCCGCGCGGGTACCTGGCCTTCCTGGGCCGGATCTCGCCGGAAAAGGGTCCGGACCGGGCAATCCACATCGCCAAGCGGCTTGGCGTGCCCTTGAAGATCGCCGCCAAGGTGGACGCCGCCGACACCGCCTATTTCGAAACCTGCATCCGCCCCCTACTGAACGATCCCCTGATCGAATTCGTGGGCGAGATCGGCGATTCGAAGAAATCGGAGTTCCTGGGCGGAGCGATCGCCCTGCTGTTCCCGATCTGCTGGCCCGAGCCCTTCGGCCTGGTGATGATCGAGGCCATGGCGTGCGGCACACCGGTGATCGGCTATCCGTACGGCTCGGCGCCGGAGGTCATCGACGATGGCGTGACCGGCTTCCTGGTCGGCGGCGAAGACGAGGCGGTGGCGGCCATCGCCCGCGCCCGCACGCTCGACCGCCGCGAGGTGCGCCGGCGGTTCGTCCGCCGCTTCTCGGCCACCGCCATGGCCCGCGGCTATCTCGACCTCTATGCCGATCGCCTGGCCCGCTTGCCTTACGCGCCGGAACTTGCCTCGTCCCGCGGCGCGGCCGAAAAGCAGGATATCGCCAACATCGCCTGAAGGGCCCGATCCGCCCCATGGATGATCTCGCCGCACCCGCCAGCCTGGACCCCGACGAGGCCGTCCATGGCGGGGAAGACATTCAGCGCCTTTCGCTCAAGGACGGCGACGTCTTCCTGGTCGCCGACGCCTGGGGTGACGTGGGCGGCGGCGCGGACGGAATGTTCATCGGCGACACCCGTATCCTGTCACGCTTCCGCCTGCTGATCGGCGAGAAGCGGCCCTCGCGCCTTTCCTTCGGTCTGTCGCCCGACAACGCCGCTTTCACGGTCAACAGCGCCAATCGCGCCTTGCCGCCGGTGGGGGGAGCGGCGACGCCGAGGGGGGTGATCCACGTCGAGCGCAAGCGCTGCCTGTGCTCGGGACGGCTCTACGAACGCGTTCGTCTGACGAACTTCGGCCTCGACGAGGTGATGGCCCCTATCGCCTTCGAGTTCGACGCCGATTTCCGCGACATGTTCGAGGTTCGCGGCCTGCCGCGCCTGACGCGCGGGACGATGCGCGAGGCCGAACTCACCGGCCGGGGGGTGATCCTGGGCTATGACGGCCTGGACGGCGTTCACCGGACCTCGGTTGTCGCCTTCTCGGAACCGCCCTGGCGGCTGGGCTCGCGGCGAGCCGACTTTATGTTGCCGGTGACCCCCGGCCGGCGGGTCGACCTCTATGTGGAGGTGGGGGTCACGGCCGAGCATCCCCCGGAGGCGACGCGTTTCGATCGGGCCGTAGCCAGCGCCCGCAAGGGCGTGCGGGACTTCCGCGCCAAAGGGGCCCAGGTGGTTGCCTCGGACAGCGCCTTCAACGCCTGGCTGGAACAGTCGCGCGTCGACGTGGCCGTGCTGACCACCCAGCTGCCCACCGGACCCTATCCCTACGCCGGGATCCCGTGGTTCTCGACCCCGTTCGGGCGCGACGGGATCATCTGCTCCTGGCAGATGCTGTGGCTGGACTCTTCTCTCGCCAAGGGGGTGTTGAGCTATCTGGCGGCCCGCCAGGCCGGGCACATCTCGGCCTTCGAGGACGCGACGCCAGGCAAGATCATGCACGAGACCCGCCACGGCGAGATGGCGGCGCTGAAGGAGGTCCCCTTCGCTCTCTACTACGGCGGCGTCGACACCACGCCGCTGTTCGTGGCCTTGGCCGGGGCCTACTACGAGCGGACCGGGGACCTGGCCTTCATCGGCGAGCTTTGGCCGCAGCTCACCGCCGCCACGGCATGGCTCGAGAGCTTCGGCGATTCGAACGGCGACGGGCTGATCGACTACGCCCGCGGCGAGGCAAGCGGCCTGGCCAACCAGGGATGGAAAGACAGCATCGATTCGATCTTCCATGCCGACGGCCGCCTGGCCGTGGGGCCGGTGGCCCTCGTCGAGGTGCAGGGCTACGCCTTCGCCGCCTGGCGGGCCATGGCCGCCATGGGCCTGGCCCTGGGCGCGCCAGAGGCCCGTCAGTGGGCGGCGCGGGCCAAGACCATGCGCGAGACCGTCGAGACGCGCTATTGGCTGGAGGACCTCGGATTCTACGCCGTCGCCGTCGATGGCGAGGGCGAGGTCTGCAAGGTGGAAGCCTCCAATCCCGGGCACCTGCTGTTCGTCGGCCTGCCTGAGCCTGGAAGGGCCGAAAAGGTCATCCGCCGCCTGCTCTCGCCGGAATTCGACAGCGGCTGGGGCCTGCGGACCCTGGCGGCCGGGGCGGTGCGCTACAACCCGATGTCGTATCACAATGGCTCGGTGTGGCCGCACGACACCGCCATCGCCCTGGCCGGAATGGCCCGCTATGGCGAGCGGGCCGGGATGAGAAAGGTCATGGCCGACCTCTGCCAGGCTTCGCGGACCTTCGACAACCGGATGCCGGAACTCATCTGCGGCTTCGAGCGCGAGCCGGACGAGCCGCCGATCGCCTATCCGGTGGCCTGCATGCCCCAGGCGTGGTCAGCCGGCTCGACCTTCATGATGCTCGCCGCCAGCCTTGGCCTTTCGATCGACGCCCACCGCCGCGAGGTGCGCATGGTGCGGCCCCACCTGCCGCTTGGAGTGGAACGAATCCGCGTAGAAGGGCTTGATATCGCAGGCTCGGCCGTGGACATCGAAATCCAGCGGCTGGGCGAACGCACCGCCGTCACGGTCGGGCCGGGAAGCGACGGCTCGGTGACAGTCGTGGTCGAGGAGTGAGCGGGGGCTGCTTAAAGGTTTCGTCGGGGAGATCATGGCCACCACCGCCCGCTCGCCGCGTTCCGGCGAGGCCCTTGAAGCGCCGCCCGCGCCGCGGCTGGACGCGATCTCGCTGTTCGTCGATCTCGACGGAACGATCGCGCCCCTGGAGCTCACCCCTCAGGCGGTGGGGCCCGACCAGGAACGCCGCCGGCTGCTCGATCGCCTGGTCGCCCGTCTGGGCGGCCGCCTGGCGGTGGTAAGCGGCCGCACCCTGGCCGATTTGGATCGGGTGCTGGAGGGCCGCATTCCGGCGCTGGGCGCCGTGCATGGCCTGGAGCGCCGCCGCGCCGACGGGCGGGTTTTCCGGGCGACGGGCCGGGCGCGGATCGCCAAGGCGCTGGCGAGCTTGAAGGAATTCGCCGCCGCCGATCCAGCGTTGCTGGTCGAGGACAAGGGGTTGGCCGTCTCCCTGCACTACCGGCGGGACCCTTCCGCCGGCCCGGCCTGCCGAGACCTCGCCGCTCGCCTCGGTCCGCGCCTGGGCCTCAGCGTCCAGGAGGGCGACATGGTGGTCGAGCTGCGCGAGCCGGGCCCCGACAAGGGCGCCGTGCTCGCCGCCTTCATGAGCGAAGCGCCGTTCGCCGGCCACGCGCCGGTGTTCCTTGGCGACGACCTCACCGACGAGGATGGATTTCTAGCCGCCGCGCGGCTGGGTGGCTACGGCGTGGTCGTCGGACCGCGTCGCCCGACGGCGGCCACCTACGCCCTTTCGGACGTCACCGCGGCGCGGGCATGGCTGAACGCGGCCCTGGATGCGCCGGCTTGAACGACCTCGATCTCGCTCCGATCGGCAACTGCGCGATCAGCGCCCTGATCGACCGCCAGGGGCGGTTCGTGTGGTGTTGCGCGCCCCGGGTCGACAGCGATCCGTTCTTCTCCCAGCTCCTGAGCGGGACCGACCCCGCCGACGAGGCGGCCCGCGGCCTGTGGGCGGTGGAGATGGCCGGGCCGCAGACCGCCACCCAGGCCTATCTGCGCAACACCGCGATCCTGCGCACCGAGCTGACAGACGCGGCCGGGGCGAAACTGGAGATCATCGATTTCTCGCCCCGCTTCCGGCACTACGACCGCGGCTACAGGCCGGCCTCGTTCATCCGCCTGATCCGGCCGCTGTCGGGGCGGCCCCGGATCCGCATCCGCCTGCGTCCGACCTGCGACTGGGGGGCGAGCGAGGCGGCCCACACCAGCGGCTCCAACCACATCCGCTACGCCGGCAAGGATGTGATCATGCGCCTGACCACGACGGCGCCGGTCTCCCACATTCTCGACGAGCGGATCTTCCGCCTCGAGGCTCCCATCGCCTGCTTCCTGGGGCCTGACGAGCCCTTCCAGGGCGAAGTGCTGTCGACCGCCAACCGGATGCTCAGCGACACCAGCGCAGACTGGCGCGAATGGGTGCGCACCCTGGCCGTGCCTCTGGACTGGCAGGAGGCGGTGATCCGCGCCGCCATCACCCTGAAGCTGTGCGTCTACGAGGAGACCGGGGCCATCGTCGCCGCCCTGACGACCTCCATTCCCGAGGCCCCCGGCAGCGGCCGCAACTGGGACTATCGCTACTGCTGGATCCGCGACGCCTACTACGTCGTCCAGGCCCTCAATCGCCTCGGGGCCGTGGACATCATGGAGAATTACCTCGGCTATCTGCGCAACATCATGGACGCGGCCGGGGGCGGCCATATCCAGCCGGTCTACGGAGTCGGGTTCGAGCCGATCCTCACCGAGCGGACGATCGACACCCTGCCCGGCTATCGCGGCATGGGCCCGGTGCGGGTCGGCAACCAGGCCCACGAGCACATCCAGCACGATGTCTATGGCCAGATCGTCCTTTCCACGGCCCACGCCTTCTTCGACGAGCGGCTCCTGCGGCCGCCCACCCAGGCCGATTTCGAGGCCCTCGAGCGCCAGGGCGAGCGGGCCTTCGCGGTCTACGCCAAGCCCGACGCCGGCCTGTGGGAACTGCGCACCCGGGCCGCGGTCCACACCTACTCGGCGGCCATGTCGTGGGCCGCCTGCGACCGGCTGGGCAACGTCGCCGAGGCGCTAGGCCTGCCCGACCGCGCCAAGCTGTGGAATGGCCGCGCCGCCGAGATCCGCGCCGCCATCGAGGCCAAGGCGTGGGACGAGAAGGACCAGCACTTCGCGGCGACGTTCGGCGGCACGGAACTCGACGCCAGCCTCACCCAGCTCGTCGACCTGCGCTTCCTGCGGCCGGACGACCCGCGCCACCGCGAAACCCTCAAGGCGCTCGAAAAGCGCCTCAGACGCGGCTCGAACTTCATGCGCTATGACCAGCCGGACGATTTCGGCCTACCGGAAACGGCGTTCAATTTCTGCACTTTCTGGTTTATCGAAGGCTTCTACCTGATCGGCGAGGTCGACGAGGCGCGGCGGCTGTTCGAGGAAATGCTGGCCCGCCGCAACCATGCCGGCCTGCTCTCGGAGGACGTAAGCCTTACCGACGGCTCGCTGTGGGGGAACTATCCCCAGACCTATTCGCTAGTTGGATTGATCAACTGCGCCGTGCTGTTGAGCCGACCGTGGAGTTCGGTGCGATGAGCCGCCTGATCGTGGTCTCGAACCGGGTCAACGCGCCCGAGCGAAGGACCAAGGCGCCGGCGGGAGGGCTGGCGGTCGCCTTGTGCGCGGCGCTGAGGGAATATTCCGGCTTCTGGTTCGGGTGGAGCGGCAAGACCGTCGAGACCTTCACCGGGGAGCTGGACAGGCGGGTGGTCGACGACATCCCGGTGGTCACCGTCGATCTCGAGGAAGCCGACTTCCAGGAATATTACAACGGCTTCGCCAACGGCGCCCTGTGGCCGCTGTTCCACTACCGGATCGACCTGACGGCCTATGACCGCTCGTTCGGCGAAGGCTACGAGCGGGTCAACCAGCGCTTCGCCGAGACCCTGGCCCCGCTCATCGAGCCGGATGATCTGATCTGGGTGCATGACTACCACATGATCCCCCTCGGCCGGGAGCTGCGCCGCCTTGGGGTGACCAATCCCATCGGCTTCTTCCTCCATATTCCGTGGCCGGCGGCCCAGCTCATCACCACCCTGCCCAGACACCGCCGACTGGTCGAGGCGCTGTTCGACTACGATCTCGTCGGTTTCCAGACCGACGAGTGGCTGTGGGCGTTCGAATCCTATGTGCTCGGCGAAGCCGGCGGCCAGTGGTCGGCGGACGGGCGATTGGAGGCGTTCGGCTCCAAGCTGCGGGCTCGGGTCTTTCCGATCGGCCTCGACTACGAAACCTTCACGGCCCTGGCCAATTCGCCCGTCGCCATTCGCGCCCACGCCCGGATGGCCGCCCACAGCGTCTTCCGCCAGCTGATCGTCGGAGTCGACCGGCTGGACTATTCCAAGGGCCTCGAGGAGCGCCTGCTGGGCTTCGAGCAGTTCCTCCTCGACAATCCCGAGCTGCGGCGAGAGGTGCTGTATCTGCAGGTGGCCCCCACCTCGCGCCAGGATGTCGAGGCCTACCAGGTGTTGAGAGCCCGCATCGACGGCTTGGCCGGACGGATCAACGGCCAATGGGCCGACGTCGACTGGACGCCGATCCGCTATGTCCACCGCAACTTCCGCCGCGACGAACTGGCCGGGCTCTATCGCGCCGCCAAGGTCGGGCTGGTGACGCCGATGCGCGACGGGATGAATCTGGTGGCCAAGGAGTTCGTCGCGGCCCAGGACCCGGACGATCCGGGCGTGCTGGTGCTGTCGCGGTTCGCCGGCGCGGCCCGCCAGATGACCGACGCGGTGATCGTCAATCCCTACAGCCGCGAGGAGATGAGCGAAGCCCTCAAGCGCGCCCTGACCATGGAGCGGGGCGAGCGCATTCGCCGCTGGGAGCGGCTGATCGAAGGCGTGCGGACAAGCGATGTCCGGGTCTGGCGGGACTCCTTCGTCGACGCCCTGAAATCGGCCAGGGAGCCGCCCCTGCCTCTTTTCCCGTCGCCGATGACGACCCTGCTGCGGGAGGCGGTGCGTGGTGAGAAGGCTCCGGTGACAGTTCTGCCGCGTCAGGCCAGTCCCCGCCGGCCCCGCCGGGGCCGCCACGACGGCCGCCGCCCCATCGTCCGCCCCGAGGACGCCTGATCATCCCTCCTCTCCCCCGCGGCGGGAGAGAACGTCGGCTACAGCCCCGGAAGCTTGATTTTTCCTGAGCCGCGGCGGGCGATGATCACCGGCTGGTTACCGGTGAGGCCCTGGATGCGGATGGCCTCGGCGGCGGGATCGATCGGGGTGGAGGTCTCGGCGGCCACGGCGGCCTGGGTCGGCTCGGAGGCCGGCTTGCCGCGGCGCCAGAACATCACCCAGTCGGCGAAGCCCTTGTCTTTGTGGGCAACGGCCCCGAATTCGTCATCGACCACATAGCGGATGAGGGGGTCGGCCTTGTCGGCCCCGGCCCGGCTGACGAGCAGCTTTTCGCCCTCGCTGCGGGCCTCGGCGTCGCGCTGGCCGAGCAGGGCCACGCGGGCCGCGCTTTCCGGCTGCAGTTCCTGCGGACGCGGCTCGCCAGGGGCGGGGGGGCGCAGGGCGAAATCGGGTGGCACGACGAGCGGCGCCTCGGTCACGATGCGGAACTCATCGGGGGTGACCTTGCTCATCCCCAGGGCCCGGGAGGCTGTGTTGCAACCCGTAAGGGCGGCGGCGCCCATGACCAGCATCGCTGCCGCCGCGAGACGATTAAGACGCATCTATTTTCAGGTTCCCATCGTGGACCGCCCCCGGCCCGTGCTTTCGATACTCCAATCGGGGCGCCCGCGCCAAGGCCGATCAAGCGGCGGTTTGTCGCGGGGCAAGGAAACTCTCGGCCAGCAGGAGGGCGATGCCGGCGGTGATGGCGCTGTCGGCGACATTGAACACCCAGGGAAACATGAGCGCCGTCACATCGACGAAATCGACCACCACGCCCAGGCGGATGCGGTCGATGAGGTTGCCGACTGCCCCGCCTATGATGAGGCCGATGGCGACGGCGCTGAACCGCCGCTCGGCCCGCCGCACCCAGATCCCCAGAGCCACGGCGACGAGCAGGGAAAATCCGGCCAGGGCCCACCTGGTCCACGGGGCGTCGCTCTGGAAGAGGCCGAAGCTGACGCCGCGATTTTCCACCAGGGTGAGGCGTAGCGGCCCCCAGATCGGTTGCGGCTCGCCCAGCGCCAAGTGGGCGACGCCGACGATCCACGCCTTCACCGCCTGATCGACCGCGACGACGGCGGCGGCGAGGCCATAGGCGAGGGCCCCTGGGCCTGTCACCACCCTCATCCGTGGACGCGGTCCCACCAGGCGACCGCGTCGGCGTCGCGCAGGGAAAGATCAGGATAGCGCGGGTCGCTTCCGACTTCGGGAAGGATGCGCCACGACCGGGCGCACTTGGCGCCCTTGGCCCGCGCCGCGACGACGGCCACCCCGGCGACCTCGGGCAGGCGGAAGGCGGCGGCCGGACCCTCGCCGGCGTGGAGGGAGGCCTGGCTGGTGCGGAAGACCTCGGCCGGGTCGAGGCAATCGAAGGCGGCCAGAAGCGCCGGGTCGGCGATGTGGACCACCGGCGCCGCCTCGAGCGCCGCGCCGAGACGCTTTTCCCGCCGCTCGATCTCCAGCGCCCCCGTGACCACCGTGGTGACCCGCTCGACCAGGGCCCAGCGCGCCGCTTCCGCCTCGTCACGCCACTCGCCAGGCGTGGCGGGAAACACCCGGGCGCTGTTGGCCCCGCCGCCCGGGAACCGCGTCGCCCACGCCTCCTCCATCGTGAATGGGATCACCGGAGCCAGCCAGACCGTCAGGCGCTCGAAGACAAGGGCCATCACCGTGCGGCAGGCGCGCCGGCGCAAGGAGTCGGGGCGGTCGCAGTAGAGGGCGTCGCGGCGGATGTCGAAGAAAAGGGCCGACAGATCGTTGGAGCAGAAATCGCTGAGCGCGCGCACGGCGTCGGAGAACACCAGGCCCTCGTAGGCGGCCCGCACCTCGCCATCGAGCGCCCACAGGCGGTGAAGGATGAAGCGCTCCAATGGCGGCATGTCGCTCACGCTGACCGCCTCCGCGTCGGTGAACCCGTCGAGCGCCCCGAGCAGGTAACGCAGGGTGTTGCGCAGCTTGCGATAGGCGTCGGTGGTGGTCTGCAGGATGGTGCGGCCGATCCGCTGGTCCTCGGCGTAGTCGGTGAGCGCGGCCCACAGGCGGAGGATCTCGGCGCCGCTGGCGGTGATGATTTCTTGAGGCTCGACACTGTTGCCCACCGACTTGGACATCTTCTCCCCCTTCTCGTCGAGGGTGAAGCCGTGGGTCATCAGGGCCTTGAAGGGGGCCCGCCCGCGCGTGCCGCAGGCTTCCAGCAGGGAGTGCTGGAACCAGCCGCGATGCTGGTCCGAGCCCTCGGAATAGAGATCGGCCGGCCAGTGGCTGTCGGCGCGTCCCTCTACGGCGAAGGCGTGGGTCGAGCCGGAATCGAACCACACGTCGAGAATGTCATCGACCTTCTCGTATTGCTCCGGATCGCGATTGCCGAGGAAATCCCCGGCGGGCCGCGTGAACCAGGCGTCGGCGCCTTCGGTGGCGATCAGCTCGACGATGCGGGCGTTGACGTCGGGATCGGCGAGGGGCGCGCCGGTGGCCTTGTCGACGAACATGGCGAGCGGCGATCCCCAGGCGCGCTGGCGGCTGATCAGCCAGTCCGGCCGGCTCTCGACCATGGCGCGGATGCGGTTGCGCCCGGCCTCGGGATAGAAGGCGGTCTCCTCGATGGCCGCCAGAGCCGTCTGTCGCAGCGTGGCGCCGCCATGGACATCGTCCTTCAGCGGCTCATCCAGGCGGATGAACCATTGCGGGGTGTTGCGGAAGATCACCGGGGCCTTGGACCGCCAGGAGTGCGGATAGCTGTGTTCCAGGCGGCCGCGCGCCAAGAGGGCGCCGGCCTCGATGAGCTTGTCGGTGACCGCGGCGTTGGCGGGGCCGAATTTGCCGGCCTTCTTGCCCTGCGTCTCCAGCACCGCAAGGCCGCCGAACAGCGGCACGTTCGGATAGTAGACGCCGTCCTCATCGACGGTCTCCGGGATGTCGCGATGGCCGGCGGCGATCCACAGGGCGTAGTCGTCGGCCCCGTGGCCAGGCGCGGTGTGCACGAAGCCCGTGCCGGCATCCTCGGTGACATGGTCGCCAGCCAGCATCGGTACCTCGAAGGCGTACCCTGGGTCCACGGCGGCGAGCGGATGGGCGAGGATCGCTCCGGAGAAATCGCCGGCCTGCGCGACCTTACGCCAGCGGGCGACCTTGGCGGAGGCGAACACGCTCTCGGCCAAGGCTTCGGCCAAGACCAGGCGGTCGCCAGGCGCCGCCCACGGCTGGAACGGCAGGCCGGCCTCGAGCTCGACCACCTCATAGACGGCGTAGGCGATCTTTGGGTTGAAGGCGACGGCGCGGTTGGCGGGGATCGTCCATGGCGTCGTGGTCCAGATGACCACGCTCGCCCCCTCGGCGGGCTTGGGCCCCTTCACGAGCGGGAACTTCACCCACACGGTCGGCGAGACGTGGTCGTGATACTCGACCTCGGCGTCGGCCAGGGCGGTGCGCTCCACCGGGCTCCACATCACCGGCATGGAGCCGCGATAGACCTGGCCGGCGGCGACGAACTTGTGGAATTCGGCCACGATCGCCGCCTCGGAGGCGAAATCCATGGTCGCATAGCGCCGGTCCCAGTCGCCGATCACCCCCAGGCGCTGGAACTCGGCCGACTGGGCTTCGATCCACCCGGCGGCGTAGTCCCGGCAACGGGCCCTGAACTCGGCCTTGGAGACATCGCCCTTGGCGCGGCCCTCGGCGCGGAAAGCCTCCTCGATCTTCCACTCGATGGGCAGGCCATGGCAGTCCCAGCCGGGCACATAGTCGACATCGAAGCCGAGCGCGAAGCGCGAGCGGACGACGAAGTCCTTGAGGAGCTTGTCGAGGGCGTGGCCGATGTGGATCGGCCCGTTGGCGTAAGGCGGTCCGTCGTGGAGGACGAAGAGCGGCGCGCGCTCGTCCTGGCGGGCGCGGCGGATATCGCCATAGAGGCCCCGCCAAGCTTCCAGGATCCTGGGCTCGAGGGCCGGCAGGCCGGCGCGCATGGGGAAGGGCGTGGCGGGAAGAAAGACGGTCTCGCGATAGTCGCGCCTGGGAGCTTCGGCGTCGTCGGCCATGGGAAATCCGCTTAGGGTTCGAGACGAAGGGGGCGGCAAGCTGACCCGGCGCGCGCTGGAACGTCCGGCGGCGTCACGCCGGGCGGTTAATTCGCAGAACGGCTCGAACCCGGTTCATGGCGCGCCCCATAGCAGAGGCGGCGCAAGGCGGATAGGCTCCCATGCAGGCTGGATGGAAATAGGGGGCTTGCGTCATATGCGCCTTGTGCTGATCGCCGGAATGATCGTGATCCTGGCGCCATTCGCGCTTGCCCAGAAGAGCGAGCGGCCGGCGCCGCCGCCGGTGGTCGAGCCCAGCACCCAGGGCACCGGCGACATGGGAGGAGCGGCCGAGACGCCGCTGCGCAACGCCAATCTCGTCCGCCAGAACATACCCCCCGTGCTCGTCGCCGCCACCAACGATCCCTACGCCCTGCCGCGGCCGCTCAGCTGCCAGACCTTGGGCGCGAACATCACTGCCCTGAACGGGGCGCTCGGCGATGACCTCGACGCCGGGACGAAGTCCGGCCATGCGGCCCTGGCCCCTGAGGCGGTCAAGGTCGCCGCCAACGCCTTGATCCCGTGGCAGGGGGTGGTCCGGTTCGTTTCGGGCGCCGAGGCGCGTGACCGCAAGGTGCGGCGGGCGATCATCGCCGGCGCCACCCGGCGCGCCTACCTCAAGGGCCTGGGGGAGGCCAAGGGATGCGGACCGCCGGCCGCCCCGCTCGGCCACGTCGTGGCGACGCCGGCGCCGCGCCCGCGGGCCCACACGCGCCGGCGCCATCGCTAGGCGACGATCCGTGGCGCCCGCGGCCCCCGACGCGGCGATGATGGCCGGGCCAGAGGCCATCGCCTGCTTCATCGAGACCGGCGAGGCGGCGATACTCGCCGACACGTTCGCCGACGACGGCGTCGTCATCTTCGAGAACTTCGCCCCCTTTCTCTTCGCCGGCCCCGGCGCGGTGGGGCGGTGGACGGCGGCGATGACGGAGCACCTGGCGGCGAGCGCGGAGCTGAAACACAGCTTCGGGCCGGCCCGCGACTTCGCCGTCGCCGGCGAGGCGGCCTACTTCTCCCTGCCGACCCATTGGCGCGGCCTCGTCGGCGAGCGGCCGTTCAGCGAGAGCGGTGGCTGGGCGTTCGGCCTCGTCCGGATCGGCGACCAATGGCGGGTGAAGACCTACGCCTGGGCGGTCACCGAGCTGGCTCTGGATGGCGATCCTTAGCGAACCCAATCGGCGACAGGGACGTTGAACCTTCAGTGAAATCAGGGAGCATTGTCATGCCCGCCAAGTCAGCCGCCCAACAGAAAGCCGCCGGCGCCGCCCTCTCCGCCAAGCGCGGCAAGACCCCCAAGAGCAAGCTCAAGGGCGCGTCGAAATCGATGATGTCGATGAGCGAAAAGAAGCTTGAGGAATTCGCCCACACCAAGCGCAAGGGCAAGCCGGAGCACGCTCACAAGTAGCCGGCCCGATTTCCGGGGCGCTTCAACTGTCCGGGGCCACGCGCTGGCGGGCCTGGGCGGCGTCGCGCCAGATCTGCTCGACCATGACCGGAATCGAGGGGAACTTCTCCTCGGGGCGCAGGAAGGCGATCAGCTCGGTCTCGATGGTCTCGCCGTAAATGTCCTCGTCGAAATCGAACAGCCACACCTCCAGGCGCGGATCGACCTCGCCGGTTGTCGGATTGACCCCGATATTGGCCACCCCGCCCAGGTGGCGGCCATCGGCCAGGCGCGTTCGGGTGGCGTAGACCCCGAACCTGGGGGCGACATAGTCGCCCAGCGGTACGTTGGCGGTGGGGAAGCCGAGCTTGCGGCCGAGCTGGCGGCCCTTCTGGACCACGCCCTCGATGGCAAAAGGCCGGCCGAGGATGGCGCGGGCGACGCCGGGGCGGCCCTCGTGCAAGGCTTCGCGCACGGCGGTGGACGACATCTTCACCCCGTCCACGGCCAGCTTGTCGGCGACGGAGACGGTGAAGCCGAATTCCTCGCCATAGCGGCGCATGGACTCCGGATCGCCGGTGCGGTCCTTGCCGAAGGTGACGTCGAAGCCGACGGCCACGTGGCGCACGCCCAGGCCCGCGGCGAGCACCTGGGCGGCGAATTCGCGGTCGGTGAAGTTGGCCATCTCGACGCCGAACGGCAGCAGATAGAGCCGGTCGACGCCGAGGCCGGCGACGATGCGGGCCAACTGATGGGCCGTGCTCAGCCGGAACGGCGGCGATTCGGGCTGGAAGTGCATGCGCGCGTGCGGTTCGAAACTGATCACGCCCAGGGGCGCGCCGAGCCTGCGCGAGGCGGTCGCGGCCTCGGCGATGACCTTCTGGTGACCGAGATGCACGCCGTCGAAATTGCCGAACGCCACCGCAGCCCCCTTGTCGGCGGGGCTAAGGTTCTTCCAGCCGTGGACCACCTTGAAGGCCATGCCGCGCTTTTAGCCGGTTCGCGGCGCTTGGCGAGGGCTCACCAGATGAGGGCCCGCATGGCGTAGGCTGGCGGCTTGGGGCCGAGGAGGCCGGCCATGGCGCCCTCGTCGATCAGACCCGAAGGCCCGAGAACCTCGGCCGCGTGCACGCCGTCGGCGATGAAAAGGGCGTCGAGGCCCTGGGCGCGGGCGCCGGCGAGATCGGTCATCAGGCCGTCGCCGATGGCCAGCACGCGGGCGCGGTCGTGGGTGGCGGCCCGATCCATGGCCAGGTCATAGATTGGCGCGAAGGGCTTGCCGGCCTGGATCACCGTCCCGCCCAGGACCTCGTAGAGCTGGGCCAGGGCGCCGGCGCAATAGATCAGGTCGTCGCCGCGCTGGACGACGAGATCGGGATTGGCGCAGATCATCGCCAGGCCGCGGCCGGCGGCGCGCGTGAGCACCTCACGGTAGTCTTCCGGGGTCTCCACATCCTCGTTTTGGGGCCCGCTGCAGGCGATGAACGCCGCCCTCTCCAAATCGCTAAACTGGAGACCGAGGCCGTCGAACAGGGGATCGTCCTTGGCCGGGCCGATGCGGAAGGCGGGCCCCGGCGCGCGGGCCGCCAACAGTTCGCGGCTGACATCGCCGGAGGTGACGATGGCGGTCCACGCCGCGCGCGGAACGCTCAGGCCGTCGAGCTGGATCGCGACCGCGCCCTCGGGCCGCGGGGCGTTGGAGATCAGGATCACCGGCCCGACCTCGGCCTGCCAGCGGATCAGGGACGCGCAGGCGTCCGGGAAAGCCTCGCGGCCGTTGTGGATCACGCCCCAGACATCGCACAGGAGGGCGTCGTAGCGGCCCGCGAGCGCCCCGAGGCCGCCGACAATCTGGGTCATGGAGCGGAGCGGGTATCCGGGCGGGGGACGAGCGTCAACTGCGGTGGCGCCAGCCCAACTATAGCGGGACAGGCACGTGTCTCCTGACTTCGTGCTAATCCTAATGTGCAGACAACTCCGGCCCAGGCCACCAAGTGAAATTTGCTAGGTCCTCCATTCTTGTATGGGCTGCAGCGCTTCTCTTTGCCGCCATGGCCCCGGCGGCAATAACGGCGGTCCTCAGCCGGAATCTCGAGATCCTGCCTCTTGCGTTCGGGGTCACTCTGGGACACGCCCTGCTCCTGGGTTTGCCCGTTGCGCTTGTTTACCGGTCACGGCGATGGACAAGTCTCGTCGCCGCCCTGGCGGGTAGTTTTCTCATCGGGATGATGCCGGGCGGACTGCTTGCGCTGCCATCGCTATTCGTTGAATCGGCCTCGGTCGACAATGTTCCGACCGTAGTTGGCGGCGTGCCCACAATGGCGGGGTTAATCCGATACCTCGCGCTACTTGGCATACTCGGGAGTCTTGGTGTCGCGGGCGGGGTGACTTTCTGGCTGACGTTGCGCTGGCTTGGCGAACTGAAGCCCGCAAGTCCAGCGTTGGCAAAGGGCGCGCCAATTCGCACCCGGGCCTCCATTTGGCTCGCCGCAGCCGCTGTCGTTTTGACGATCGGCATCGCGTCGATTCCCGCGATTACAAAGGATCGCAGCTGTCACAACATGTTCAGGAATGGAAGAAGGTCCGTCGCTCCTCAGCTGGATATTGATTTAGACATCACGCTTGACGATTGGCCAAAGCTTGCAGCCGTCCTCGATGAATTCGCGAAGGCACACGGGATGTCATTCCGTGACTCGAGTGAAAGCGAGCCCGGGGTGTTAAAAGGCCTGGGCCTGAGCGCGTGTAACGAGGTCGGACAGAATATAGCGGTCGAGGACTTGCGATGGGCCTCGGAGAAGTACGCGCCAATATTTTCAGGGCGGGGAGTA
>DASXIE010000199.1:0-1702 GCA_036498165.1 Caulobacteraceae bacterium | reverse complement strand
AAGGGGGGCGGCCTGATCGGCGAGGGCCATATGGCGCTGGCCAACGGTCCGGGCGGGACGATCGTCGGGACTGGCGCTGTCGCGCTCACCATCGATCTGGGGGCCAACACCCTCACCAATTCCGGCCTGATCGAGAACACCAGGGCCGGCGGAACGACCATCGCCGGGGCGGTGAGCAATGTCGGCTCGCTCGAAGCCCTGGGCGGCCAGCTCACCGTGGCGGGGGCGGTCAGCGGGCCGGGCGGAGCGGTGATCGGCGGCGGGGCCACGATCGATTTCGCCGCCGCCTTCAGCCAGAAGGTGAGCTTCATCGCCGGCGG
Source organism: Caulobacteraceae bacterium (assembly GCA_036498165.1). Classification (GTDB taxonomy): domain Bacteria; phylum Pseudomonadota; class Alphaproteobacteria; order Caulobacterales; family Caulobacteraceae; genus Acaudatibacter. The sequence continues at coordinate 1,382 of DASXIE010000199.1, read as the reverse complement.
CGGGACCTTGGAGTTGGCCAAATCGCAGGCCTACGCCGGGACGATCAACGGCTTCTCCCACACCGGCGCCACCGCCCTCGATCTCGGCGATATCGCCTTTGCCGGCGCGACCAAGGCGACCTATTCGGGGACCACCGCGGCGGGCATCCTCACCGTCACCGACGGGGCCCACACCGCCCACATCCACCTCTCGGGCAACTTCACCAACTCGACCTGGACCCTCTCCAGCGACGGCCACGGCGGGACCAAGGTGGTCGATCCGGCCGCGCTCGTCACGGCGATGGCGGGGTTTGGGACGTCCGACGCGGCCCAGGCCGCGGCGACAGGGCCGCCCGCGCCCAATCATCGGCCGATCCTCGCCAGCCCTGGCGCCTGAACTCAACCCTCGGCGAGTATGGTCGCGTAGAGGGCCGGCTCGACATTGCCGCCGGAGAGCACCGCGACGCTGCGCCGATTGTCGGCCCCATGGGCCAGGGCCCCGGCGATGGCCACCGCGCCGCTGGGCTCGGCGATCAGGCGGGCCTCGCGGGCGATGGAGCGCATGGCGGCGCGCATCGCCTCCTCGGAGACGGTGACGATGTCGTCGACATAGGCGCGGATGTGCGGCCAGGTCCGCTCGCCCAGGCGCTGTACGCGCAGTCCATCGGCCAGGGTGCTCCCCGCCTGCTCGGCGGTGATCGAGACGATCTCGCCGGCCCGGAAGCTGGCCTGGGCGTCGGCGGCGCGTTCGGGTTCGACGCCGATCACCGACACGTCCGGGCGGGTGAGCTTGATGGCGGTCGCCAGGCCGCCCAGCAGGCCGCCGCCGGAGACCGGGGCGAACACCGTCTCCACATCGCTCGCCTGGTCCAGGATCTCCAGGCCGATGGTCCCGGTCCCCGCCATGATCACGTCCATGTCGAAGGGCTCGATGAGGGCGCAGCCGCGCTCGGTGGCCAGCTTGCGGGCCATGGCCGCGCGCTCGGCGCTGGCCGCCCCGACGGTGACGATCTCAGCGCCCTCGCGGCGCACCCCCTCGACCTTGGGGCTGGGCGCGTTGTCCGGCATGACGATGGTGGCGGCGACGCCGAGCCTCGCGGCCGCATAGGCCACCGCCTGGGCGTGGTTGCCGCTGGAGTGGGCCACCACCCCCGCCGCCCGTTGTTCGTCGCTGAGCGTCAGCAAGGCGTTGAACGCCCCGCGCAGTTTGAACGCCCCGATCGGCTGCAGGCTCTCGGCCTTCACCCTCAGGCCGCTGGGGTTCATCGCCACGATGGGCGTGAGCGGAACGTGCGCGGCGATCCTCTCCCGCGCCGCGGCGATATCGGCGAGGGTGATAAGCCTCATCTCGCTCACGCCGCTGTCCAGCCGCCGTCGATGGAGAGGTTGGCTCCGGTGATCTG
>DASXIE010000198.1:0-3099 GCA_036498165.1 Caulobacteraceae bacterium | reverse complement strand
CATGGTGACCGACGGCTACGGCGCGCTCGACGAAGCGGGGGCGCTGGCCTCGGACCGCGACCACATCACCGGCCTCGCCTATGGCTCACCTGAGTTCATGGTCTGGGCGGCGCGGCGGCTGGTCTTCGCCGACGCCACGGTGACCCATGGGGCGACGAGCCTTGCCCAAATCTCGCGCCTGTGGGCGATCAACTCGGCCCTCGAGGTCGATCTTTTCGGCCAGGGCAATATCGAATGGCGCGAGGGCGCGCTGGTGAGCGGCTTGGGCGGCGCGCCCGACTTCGCCCGGGCGGCGCGGCTGAGCGAGGGCGGGCGGGCGATCCTCGCCCTGCCGGCCACGGCGGCCGGCGGCCGTATCTCGCGGATCGTCCCGCGTCTGACCGCGCCGACGGTCTCGCTGCCGCGCGACGACGTCGATCTGGTAATCACCGAACACGGCGTCGCCGACCTGCGCGGGGCCAGCCTGGAAGCCCGGGCTCAGGCCCTGATCGCCATCGCCGCTCCGCGGCATCAGGCCGACCTGGAGCGCGCCTGGTCGGCGATCCGCGCGGCGCTCTAGGACGGCGGCGTGGGCGGCTTGCCTCCAGCGAGGCTGCCGGCGCGCATCCAAGTCTGGGTGCGGCAGAGCGGCCCAATGAGGCAGCCTTTCAGGCGCAGCCGGCCATCCCCTCCGAGCGTCACCGAGGCCTTGTAGCTGTGGCCATCATCAGGATCGTAGATCGATCCGTTCCCCCAGCGGTTCGGACCTTCCGGGGTCAATTTGAAGATCAGCAGGCCTTCCATCGACCGGGCGCGCAGGGCGGGGTCACGATTGTGGATGTCCTTCTCAGCCGCGTACTGCGGCGGAAGACCGGTGATCCGCCCACAGATCGCCTCGCCGCACGCCTTGACGCGCACCAAGCCACCGTCGGCGCCCGCTGTTTTCCACACGCCGGCGACACCCGCCGCTTCAGCAGGGAAGGCCGCCGCCAGGACCAGGCAGGCCATCAAACCATGGGTTCTCCATGTCATGACGGCGCCAGTTTGCCACTTTCCGGGCGGCTCCGCACCTCCGAGGTTCAGAGGCGCGCCAGCTTCTCGGGGTTGCGGACGATGAAGATGGCGGCGATGCGGCCGGCCTCGTCGGGTTCGAAGGCGATGGTTTGCGGCCCCTCGTCGTCAGCGAAAATCATCCCGGGATAGCCGTTGATCCGGGCCGGACGCACCTTGCCCGTTGAAGCCAGGGAACCGCTCCGCTTGAGCCCCTGAAGCAGCGCCACCACCTCTTCGCGGCCGACGATCGGGCGCAAGGCGGCCGGGCGCTTGCCGCCGCCGTCCGATATCAGCACGGCGTGCTCGGCCAGCAATTCGCTCAGGGCCGACGTGTCGCCGCGAGCGGCGGCGTGCATAAAAGCCGTCGCCAGGCGCAGAAGTTGATCCTCCGCGACCGCGAACCGCGGCCTGGCCTCGCGGACGTGGGCCCGGGCCCGGACGGCGAGCTGGCGGCAGGCGGACTCGCTGCGGTCGAGGGCGGCGGCGACGGCGGCGTAGTCGGCGTCGAACACGTCGTGGAGCAGGAAGACGGCGCGCTCGAGCGGCGAGAGGCGCTGCAGGGCCAGCAGGAATGCGACCGACACCTCTTCGGCGCGCTCCAGCGGCGCCTCGGCGAGGTCCTCGACCAGGGGCTCGGGGAGCCACGGCCCGCGGTAGGCCGCCCGCGCCGCCTTTTCGGCCCGCAGGCGGTCGAGGCATAGGCGGGTCGTCACCCGCACCAGCCACGCGGCCGGATCCTCCACCGTTTCGCCGGCCCGTCGCCAGCGCAGCCAAGCGTCCTGGACCACGTCCTCGGCGTCGGCGAGCGAGCCCAGCATGCGGTAGGCCAAGCGCGCCAAGCGCGGTCTCTGGGCTTCGAAGGCCGCCTCGTTCATGCCGCCAGGGGGCGGACGAATTCCGCCGGCGCCCCGGCCACGATCACCCGGGCGCACGCCTTGCCAAAGCCCAGGCCGTATTTCAGGGTCGGGTACATGCGCGCCGTGGTGATCGCCAGGGCGATGGCCACCAGCCCCTTTTCACCCCACGCCCGCACAACCGTCTCGCGCAAATCATCCGCCGCCAAGTCGTGGGCCAAAACGGCGCGGGCGAAGCGATAGGCGAGGGTGGCGGCCTCGCCCATGGCGGCATCGTCGCCGGCCAGGATGGCCTTGAGGACCGCGGCCGGCACGCCGGCGGCGGCGGCCATGTCCAGGGAGATTTGGGTGCATGGCCCGCAATCCTCGCTGAGGGTTCCGACAATCCCGGCCGCCGCCAGGGCCTCGACAGGCGCATCGCGCCGATCGACCACGGCGGTGACCATGGAAAACTTCAGCATTGTCCACGGGCTCGCGCGGTTCACCATCCGCATGTAGCTGGCATCATAGCCCCAGCGCTTCTCCATGCCATCGATCAAACGGGTGAAAATGGCTCTAAGCATGCGCGACCTTTCGGCTGAGGCGCCAGAGGGCGGCGCCGGCCAACAGGGGCGGAGCGAAGACGCCGGGGAAATCACGTATGAAAGGGGCCAGTCCGTGCGGATCGATGACGGCTCCCGTCAGGTGGATGGCGGCGTGCAGGCCAAGGTACGCTGTCCCCGCGCCGGCGGCTCCACGGGCCGTGGGCGATGGCCGCCATCCCAGCCACGCCAGGGCGGCGCCGGCGGCGAGATAGGCCGCGCCGATGTCTTCGACGAAGTGGCCGTTGAACGGTCCGGTCTCGACGACGCCAGGGACTGCGCGGTACCAGGCCACCCCGGCGAACAGCATCGCCATACCATTGGCGGCCATGGCGAGGCCGACAACGAGAGCCAGGATGCGCTGGGCCGGAGCTGGAGCGGTCATGGCCTAAGGACGCCCGAGGCGAGGGCTTTGTGACACGTCCGCTTGTCAGATCGCCGTCTGCACGCCCATTTCTACCACCCGGCCGGGCGGGATGGCGAAGACCTCACTGGGGTCGGCCGAATTGCGCGCCAGGGCCAGGAAGATGCGGACCAGGATGCGCTTGGGGCTGCGCCCGCGCGCCGCGACGATCGAGCGGCGGCCGAGGAAGTAGGAGACCCGCAGGGGATCGAGCGGGACGCCGGGAATC
>DASXIE010000197.1:0-7338 GCA_036498165.1 Caulobacteraceae bacterium | reverse complement strand
GCCCGGCAAGCGGATGGCGGTGATGAGCCTGATGAGCGGCGGCGAACAGGCCCTGACCGCCATGGCCCTGATCTTCGCCGTCTTCCTTTCCGCTCCGGCCCCGGTGTGCGTCCTCGACGAGGCCGACGCGCCGCTGGACGACGCCAATGTCGAGCGCTTCTGCGACCTGCTGGCGGCGATGCGGGCCAGGGCGGCGACCCGGTTCATCGTCATCACCCACAATCCGCTGACCATGTCGCGGATGGATCGGCTGTACGGCGTGACCATGCGCGAGGCAGGCGTCTCGCAACTCGTCTCCGTCGACCTGCGCCAAGCCGAAGCCATCGCCGCGCAGTAGGGCGGCGCTCACCAAATTTTACGTCATCCCGCACAGGAGCGCGCCAGCGCTCCGAAGATGCGGGACCCAGGGGATCAAGCGCGAGTGGAAGCCGCCCCCCGGATCAAGTCCGGGGCAGGCTCTGGGTCCCGGCTCTCCGCGCCGGCGGCGCTGCGGCCGGGATGACGCCTTGTTTGTCGGCCCGGGCGTGAAATTAGCAGCATAATATCAACGAGTTACCATTCATCCGCCACGTCTTGACGGGGGGAGGCGGCCTCTGTAGTTTCCGCGCCGACCTGGCCGGGCCGAGGTCTGGGCGTCGGGGTCGGGGAAAGACTTCGAAGAGCCCATGCCAAAGCCGGACGAATCCAGCCAAGGGGCGCTCAAGCGCCTCGATCGACGGCTGGAGGCGTTCGAGGCCACGCGAGCGGCCAAGCCCTCAACGTTGGGAATGGGCGATTCGGCGGGCGACGGCTTTCGCCTGCTGGGCCAGCTGCTCGGCGGCGTGCTCGGGGGATTGGGTCTGGGGGCGCTCGTCGACCGCTTCGCCCATACCAGTCCTTTCGGGATCGTGGCGGGGTTGCTGATCGGGGTCGGGCTGAGCGTGTTCGCCGCGGTCCGCACGGCTTCGGCGATGAGCGCGCGCGAAGCGGCCAAGGGGCCGCCGGCCGCCGCGGTCGCCGACGATGAAGACGACGAGGAAGGGACTTAAGAGCGCGTCATGGCTATCGAGCCGATGGAACAGTTCCTGGTGCACAAGGTCGCGCCCATCCCCCCGGTGCGGGTTCCGGGGCTGGGGCTCATCGACCTGTCGATCACCAACTCGGTCCTGTTCATGCTCATCGCGGCGGGGCTGATCTCGCTCTTCTTCCTGGCCGCCGGCCGGCGCCAGGTGGTGCCGGGGAGGATGCAGGCGGCGGCGGAGATGCTCTACGGCATGATCGACGGGGTGCTCACCGGCGGCATCATCGGCGATCGCGGCCGGCCGTTCCTGCCGTTCATCTTCACCCTGTTCCTGCTCATCGCCACCTTGAACGTCATCAGCCTGGCGCCGGGGGGCTTTTCGGTCACCTCGCAGCTGGCCGTGACGGCGGCCCTGGCGATCATGACCTTCACCACCGTCCTGGTGGTCGGCTTCCTGCGCAACGGCTTGAGATTCTTCAAGCTCTTCTGGCCCTCGGCCATGCATCCGGTGATGGCCTTCTTCCTGGTCCCCATCGAGCTGATCTCGTTCATGGTCCGCCCGCTCACCCTGGCCATGCGACTGTTCGGCAACATGCTGGGCGGCCACGTGGTGACCTACATGTTCGGCAGCTTCGTGGTGAGCCTGGGCCTGTGGGGCATCGCCGGCTCGGGCCTGGTGAAGCTCGGCCTGGTGGGCTCGGGGGTCTCGTTCCTGATGATCGTCGCCCTGACGGCGCTGGAATTCGTCGTCGCCTTTCTCCAGGCCTTCGTCTTCGCGGCCCTGGCCTGCGTCTACCTCAACGAAGTGGTCAACCTCGACCACGGTCACTGACAACCTCCAACAAGGGATCTTCCATGGACCTCGCATTGGCAAGACACATCGGCGCCGGCCTCGCCATGACCGGCCTCATCGGGGCCGGGGCCGGCCTCGGCATCCTGTTCGGCAACTACCTGCAGGCCGCCATCCGCAATCCGGCCGCCGCGGCGGGCGAGCGGGTCTACCTGTTCCTGGGCATGGCCCTGGCTGAATCCATGGGGATCTTCGGCCTGGTCATGGGCTTCCTGATCCTGTTCTCCTGATGGCGTCCGGCGGCCTGCCCCAGTTCGACCTGGCCCAATGGCCGGGGCAGATCGTGTGGGCGCTCGGCATCTTCCTCGTCCTCTACCTGCTGTTCGCCTATGTGTTCGTCCCCACCGTCGGCGGCACGATCGACGCCCGCGAGGACAAGATCAGCGGCGACATCGGCGACGCCCGGCGTCTGCGCGACGAGGCCCAGGCCCAGGCGACGGCCGCCGCCGCCGAGATGAGCGAGGCCCGCGCCCGCGCCCACAGGCTCGCCAGCGAAGCGCGCGATGCGGCCAAGGCCGCCGCCGCCGCCCGCCAGGGCGAGGAGGACGCCAAGCTCGCCGCCCGCCTAGGCGAGGCCGAACAGCGCATCGGAGCCGCCCGCGGCGAGGCCATGGGCCATGTGCGGGCCATCGCCGCCGAGACCGCCCAGGCCATGGTCGAACGCCTGACCGGGGCGGGCGCCAGCCAGGGCGAACTCGACGCCGCCCTCGGCGCGGAGGTTTAGAGCCATGAACGCCCTGATCTCGGTGTTCACCAATCCGGCCGACGCCCACTTCTGGATCTTCATCGCCCTGGTGGTGTTGGTGGCGGTCCTGTGGCGGGTCAAGGCCCCGGGCCTGGCGTTCAAGGCCCTCGACGACGCCGCCGCCAAGGTCCGCGAACAGCTCGACGAGGCCCATCGCCTGCGCGAGGAGGCCGCCACCCTGCTGGGCGAGATCAAGGTCAGGCGCGAGGAAGGCGAGCGGGCCGCCGCCCAGATGATCAAGGACGCCGAGCTCGACGCCGCCCGCCTGCGCGAGGAGGCCGCCGCCAGGCTGGAGGAAGACATCGACCGCCGCGAGGCCCTGGCCGAACGCAAGATCGCCACCCTCGAGGCCCAGGCCGCCGCCGAGGTCAAGGCCGCCGCCGCCGAACTGGCCGCCCAGACCGCCGAGGCGGTGCTCACCGCCCGCATCGCCGCCGCCACGTCCGATCCCTCGATCGACACCGGCCTCGCCGGCCTCGCCGACCGCTTCCGCGTCAGCTAGCCGCTCTCTTCCCCCCATCGCCAAATTGTGCGTCATCCCGCACGCAGGAGCGCGCCAGCGCTCCGAAGATGCGGGACCCAGGGGCGGCAGGCAGGGCGCTTGCCGCCCCTGGGTCCCGGATAGCTTCCCCCGGATCAAGTCCGGGGTCGCTTCCGGGATGACGCAGTGTTTGTCGGGCGCTAGGGCGTCCAGGCGAGCCGTGGCTTGCGGGCGGCCTGGGTTTCGTCGAGACGGCGCAGGGGGGCGTAGTGGGGGGCGCCCTTGAAGCGCTCGACGTCGCCGGCCTTGGCGGCGGCGGCCAGATCGAGGACGGCGTCGCAGAACCGGTCCAGCTCCCGGCGGGATTCGGTCTCGGTGGGCTCGATCAGCATCGCCCCGTGGACGACGAGGGGAAAATACATCGTCATGGGGTGGAAGCCCTGGTCGATCAGGGCCTTGGCGAAATCCAGGGTGGTGACCCCTGTCCCCTCCAGCCACTCGTCGTCGAACAGGGCCTCATGCATGCACGGCCCCTCGGGAAAGGGCTGGCTCATGGCCCCGGCGAGGCGGGCCTTGACGTAGTTGGCGTTCAACACCGCGTCCTCGGCGACCTGGCGCAGCCCATCGGCGCCGTGGCTCATCATGTAGCTGAGGGCGCGGACATACATCCCCATCTGGCCGTGGAAAGCGCACATCCGGCCGAGCGCGGCGGACGCCTCGCCCTCGGCGTGTTCGGCGAAGCTGAATCCTTCCGGCCCATGGCGCAGCCACGGCGTCGGGGCATAGGGCGCGAGGGCCGCGCTCAGCACCACCGGGCCGGCCCCCGGACCGCCGCCGCCGTGCGGGGTGGAGAAGGTCTTGTGCAGGTTGATGTGCATGGCGTCGACGCCCAGGTCGCCGGGCCGCACCCGGCCGACGATGGCGTTGAAGTTGGCCCCGTCGCAATAGAAGTAGGCCCCCGCCGCGTGGGTCAGGCGGGCGATCTCGATCACCTCGCGCTCGAAGAGGCCGCAGGTGTTGGGGTTGGTCACCATCACCGCCGCGACGTCGGGATGCAGCTTGGCGGCGAGGTCGGCGAGGTCGACGCGCCCGTCGGCGGTCTGGGCGATCTCCCCCACCTGATAGCCGGCCAGGGCGGCGGTGGCCGGATTGGTGCCGTGGGCCGAGGTGGGGACGAGCACGGTCTTGCGGCCATCGCCGCGGGCCTCGTGGGCGGCGCGGATGGCCAGCAGGCCGGTGAGCTCGCCGTGCGCCCCGGCCTTGGGCGAGAGGGCCACCGCCGGCATGCCGGTCAGGGTCTCCAGCCAGCGGGCCAGCTCGGCCATCAAGGCCAGGGCGCCCTGGACGGTGGAGACCGGCTGCAGGGGGTGGATGTCGGCGAACCCGGCCAGGCGGGCCATCTTCTCGTTCAGCCGCGGGTTGTGCTTCATGGTGCACGAGCCGAGCGGATAGAGGGCCAGGTCGATGGCGTGGTTCTTCTGCGACAGGCGCACGTAGTGGCGCACGGTTTCCGGCTCCGAGAGTCCGGGCAGGCGCAGGGGCTCGGCGCGGGTGAGGCCAGCGAGATCCTCGGCGGTTTCGTCGCAATCGGGCAGGTCGACCCCGGTCTTGTCCCAGCCGCCGAGCTCGAAGATCAGCGGTTCGTCCTGCAGCAGGCCGTGGCCGTGCGCGGCCTCGGCGGCGTCATGGAGTTCGGGCCGGGTGGGCCGGCCGAGGGTCTGCAGGCTCATGCGAGTTCCTTGGAAAGGGCGCCGGCCAGGGCGTCGATGTCCTCGAGGCTGGTCATCTCGGTGGCGGCGAGGAGAAGGACGTCGTCGAGGCCGGCGGCGGGATCGAGGCGCGAGAAGGGCACGCCGGCGAGAACGCCCTTGGCCGCCAGGGTCTCGACCAGCGGCGCCGCGGGGCCTGGCAGGCGCACGGCGATCTCGTTGAAGAACCTGGGGGTGAGGACTTCGACGCCGGCGACGCCGGCCACCGCCTCGCGCAAGCGACGGGCGCGGGCATGGTTGAGCCTCGCCAGGGCCGCCAGCCCCGTCCCGCCCAGCAGCGACATGTGGATGGTGAAGGCCAGGGCGCAGAGGCCGGAATTGGTGCAGATGTTGGAGGTCGCCTTGTCGCGGCGGATGTGCTGCTCGCGGGTCGACAGAGTGAGGACGAAGCCGCGGCGGCCAGAGGCGTCCACCGTCTCGCCGCACAGCCGACCGGGCGCCTGGCGGACCAGGGCCTCACGGCAGGCGAAGAGGCCGACGTAGGGGCCGCCGAAATTGAGCGCATTGCCGATCGAGGCCCCCTCGGCTGCGGCGATGTCGGCGCCCATCTCGCCGGGTGACTTGAGAAGCCCGAAGGCCACCGCCTCGGTAGTGACGACGATGGTCAGAGCCCCGGCGGCGCGGGCCGCCTCGGCGATCTTGGTGATGTCGCTCACCGTGCCGAACACGTTGGGCGACTGGACCACCACGCAGGCGGTGTCGGCGTCGATCGCGGCCAGCACCGCCGCTTCGTCGTCGACCGCGGCCGGCAGGCGAATGGTGTCGATGCCCGCCGAATGGGCCAGGGTGCGGGTCGTCTCCCCATAGTGGGGATGCACCCCGCCGGAGAGCACCGCGCGGCGCCGGCGGGTGACGCGATGGGCCATCATCACCGCCTCGGCGCAGGCCGTCGAGCCGTCGTACATCGAGGCGTTGGCCACCGGCAGGCCGGTCAGGGCGGCGACCTGGGTCTGGAATTCGAACAGGGTCTGCAAGGTGCCCTGGGCGATCTCCGGCTGATAGGGCGTGTAGCTGGTCAGGAACTCCGATCGCTGGATGAGGTGATCGACGCTGGCCGGCACGTGGTGGCGGTAGGCCCCCGCGCCGCAGAAGAACGGCCCCGCGCCGGCGGCGCGGTTGGTCGCCGCCATGGCGGAAAGGGCGTTGGCCACCTCCAGTTCGCCGGCATGGGGCGGAAGGTCGAGGGGCGCGTCGCGGCGGGCGGCGGGCGGCACGTCGACGAACAGGGCGTCGATGTCGGGCGCGCCGATGACCCCCAGCATGTGGGCCCGGTCATCGGCGGTGAGAGGCAGGTAGCGCATTCAGTAACCTAAGGTTGGAGCGCCCTTCTCCCCTTGCGGGAGAAGGTGGCGGGCGAGAGCCCGCGGGATGAGGGGTCGACGGGAGGCGGCCGGTTTGTTTGCCGGGCGACAGTTTCGAATCGCGGGTCGACCCCTCATCCGACCTTGCTCCGCAAGGCCACCTTCTCCCGCAAGGGGAGAAGGAAGGCTTTGGATCGAGACGATCACAGGGTGCTCAGGAAGGCTTCGTAGGCCGGGCGGTCCATGAGGGCGTCGACCTGACTCGCGTCGGCCACCTTGAGCTTGACGAACCAGCCGCCGCCCTCGGGGGATTCGTTGACCGTCTCGGGCGTGTCGGAGAGCGCGTCGTTGGTCGCGGTCACTTCGCCCGACACGGGCGCGAAGACATCCGAGGCGGCCTTGACGCTCTCGACCACCGCCATGGGATCGCCGGCCTTCACCGCCTTGCCGGCGGTGGGCAATTCGACGAACACCACATCGCCGAGCTGGTCGGCGGCATAGGCCGTGATGCCGATGGTGGCGATGCCGCCATCGAGGTTCACCCACTCATGATCCTTGGTGAAGCGCATGGGTTCGTCCTTATGCTGAGGGGTTTTCCGGGCGGCGGTAACGGTGGGGCACGAAGGGCAGGGTGGTGACTTCCGCGCCCTGACGGCGGCCGCGCACCTCGACCTCGAGCGACTGTCCCGGCGTCGCGAGCTCCGGCGGGACGAAGCCCATGGCGATCGGGGCCGAGAGGGTGGGCGAAAAGCCGCCGCTGGTGATCCTTCCCGCCGCCTCGCCGCCGGGGCCGAGGATCGGGGCCCCCTCGCGGGCCGGGGCGCCCGTGACCTTGAGGCCGACGCGGACCCGGGCCGGGCCATCGCGCATCTCGGCTCTGATCCGCGCCGCGCCGCGCAGGCTTCCGGTCTTCAGGCGCTTCTTGGAGACCGCGAAGCCGAGGGCGGCTTCGATGGGCGAGACCGTCTCGTCGAGGTCGTGGCCGTAGAGCGGCAGGCCGGCCTCCAGGCGCAGGGAATCGCGCGCTCCAAGCCCTATCGACGCGACGCGCTCGTCGTCCAAGAGGCGCCGCCAGAACCGCTCGGCGACGCCCGCCGGGACCAGGATCTCGAAGCCGTCCTCGCCGGTGTAGCCGCTGCGCGAGACCCGCAGCGCCTCGCCTTCGAAATCCATCCGCCGGAAGGTCATGAAG
>DASXIE010000196.1:0-18850 GCA_036498165.1 Caulobacteraceae bacterium | reverse complement strand
CAAACGCCTGGAGACCTTCCTCGCCGGCCTGGCCGAGCGCCTCTCGATCCCCATCGTCACCGTGCGCAACTTCGCCTGGAAGGGGGCCAACGGCCTGTCGGTGGTCGCCGCCGAGCCCTATCTCGACGAGCGTTTCATCCTAATGATGGCCGACCATCTCCTCGATCCGAGCATCATCTCCGACGTCGCCGCCGCTCCGGCCGGGCCCGGCGAGGTGGTGCTGGCCGTCGACCGCCGCCTCGCCAATCCTTTGGTCGATCTGGCTGACGTCACCCGGGTGGTGACCGACGGCGCCGGGAAGATCACCGCGCTCGGCAAGCGCATGGAGGGCCACGACGCCTTCGACACCGGAGTCTTCGCCGCCTCCAGGTCCCTGATCGGCGCCATCCGTGAGGACGTCGAGGCCGGTGGCGAGGGCGGCATCTCCGACGGCATGCGCCGCCTGGCGGCCCAGGGCCTTGCTGTGACCTTCGACATCGGCGACCGCTTCTGGCTCGACGTCGACGACGGCGCCGCCCACACCCACGCCGAACGCCTAAGCGCCTGAACGGACGTGTTCTCTTCCCCCCGCATCGGGGGGAAGTGTCCCGAAGGGACGAAGGGGGGACTGACGCGCCGGCGTCTCCGATCCCCCATCCCGCCCTTCGGGCGACTTCCCCCTTGTAAAGGGGGAAGAGAAGCGCCCTCAGTACGGCCGGCCGTCCCGGTGGCCGTAGCGGGGCTCACCCGGTTCGGCGACCATATCGATGTCGGAATAGACGCAGCGGTCGGCCTCGTCGCGGCCGCCGACTTCCAGGAGCCTGGCCGCCGAATCGGAGCGGTTGATCAGGTGATGGCCGTCGGCGTCGCCACACTTGAAGGCGGCGCAGTCGCCGGCCCGCAGCACCTCTTCGCCGGCCTCGGTGACCAGGACCACTTCGCCCTCGACCACCCACACGAATTCGTCCTCGGCGCTATGCCAGTGGCGCTGGCTGGACCAGGCCTTGGGCGGCAGGGTCATGAGGTTGACGCCAAACCGGGTGAGACCGCCGGCCTCACCCAGCCGCTGGCGGGCGCGAGCGGCGCACGGGCCGTCGTGGGGCGGCGGATAGCGCGAGCCGCGAAGGACCTCGAGCGCGGCCACGTCGATCTTCTTCATTGGCGCTTCTCCTTGCAGGCCATTATGACGCCCTCGAACCATCATTGCAGCCCTCTGGAGGCCGCCATCGACCCCGTCGCCCTCGCCCGCGATCTCATCCGCCGCCCCTCGGTGACGCCCGCCGACGCCGGGGCGATGGACGTCGTGGAGGAGGCCCTCGCCTCCCTCGGCTTCACCTGTCGACGGATGCGGTTCGGCGAGATCGAGAACCTTTACGCCCGCCTGGGGACTGGCCGGCCCAACCTCTGCTTCGCCGGCCACACCGATGTCGTCCCCCCCGGCGACGAAGCCGCCTGGACCCATCCCCCCTTCGCTGGCGCCATCGAGGCCGACACCCTGCACGGCCGCGGCGCGACGGACATGAAGAGCGCCATCGCGGCCTTCATCGCCGCCGTCGCCGACCTCGGCGCGCCGCCGGCCGGCTCCCTCTCCCTGCTGATCACCGGCGACGAGGAAGGAGACGCCGACGACGGTACGAGGGCCGTCGTCGCCGCCCTGGCCGACGAGGGCGAGGCCATCGACCACTGCCTGGTCGGCGAGCCGACGTGCACGGCGCGCCTCGGCGACATGGTCAAGATCGGCCGCCGCGGCAGCCTCAACGCGAAGATCACGGTCGAGGGTGTCCAAGGCCACGCGGCCTATCCGCACCGGGCGGCTAACCCCGCCCCGGTCCTTGTCCGCTTCCTGGCCGCCGTCCAGGCCCGCGTGCTCGACGACGGCTATCCGAGCTTCCAGCCGTCTAATCTCGAGATCACCACCATCGATATCGGCAATCCGGCCGCCAACGTCATTCCGGCCCGGGCGACCGCCAGGCTCAACATCCGCTTCAACCCGGCCCACCTCGGCGCCGACCTGGCGGCGTGGCTGGAGGCGGAGGCTCGCGCGGCGGGGGAGGGCTTCGCCGGCCAGGTCAGTGCGGCGGTGAAAGTCAGCGGCGAGGCCTTCCTCACGCAGCCGGGGCCATTCACCGAACTCGTCGCCCGCGCCGTCGAGGCCGGCGCCGGCGTTGCTCCGGAACTCTCCACCAGCGGCGGCACCTCCGACGCCCGCTTCATCCGCGCCCTGTGTCCGGTGGTCGAGTTCGGCCTCGTCGGCGCGACCATGCACAAGGTGGACGAGCGCGTCCCGGTGGCCGAAATCCGCGCCCTCACGGAGATCTACCGCCGCCTGATCGGCGACTACTTCGCCGCCTTTTCCGGATAGTCGACGCCGACGAGGACCAGACCCGCCGCTGGGGCCACCGGACCGCAGGCGGCCCGATCCTTGGCCGCCAGGGCGGCGGCGAAATCGGCGACGCTCCACCGCCCGAGCCCGACCTGGACCAGGGAGCCGGCCATCGACCGCACTTGGCGATGTAGGAAGGAGCGGGCGGCGAAAGCGAGATGAACCTCCTCGCCGGCCCGCGTCACCCCCGCCTCGTCGAGAGTCTTGATCGGGGATTTGGCCTGGCAGGCGGCGTCGCGGAAGGTGGTGAAGTCATGCCGGCCGACGAGCGCCTCGGCGCCGGTTTGCATGGCGGCGACATCGAGCGGGGCGCGGATGTGCCACACCTGGCCGGCCTTGAGGGCCGGCGGCCCGGGCCGGTTGAGAATCCGGTAGAGATAGCGGCGCCCCTGCGCCGAGAAGCGGGCGTGGAAGTCGGCCGGAACCCGCGCCGCCTCCAGCGCCGCGATCGGGAGGGCCCGCAGGTGGGCGTTGAGGGCGTTCATCACCACCGCCGCCGGCCACTCCCTGGCGAGGTCGAAATGGATCACCTGGCCGGCGGCGTGCACCCCGGCGTCGGTGCGCCCGGCGGCGGTGATGCGCGCCGCTTCACCGCTGAAGGCTTCGATCGCCCGCTCGATCGCGCCCTGGACCGAAGGTTGGCCGGCCTGGGCCTGGAAGCCGTTGAAGGGGCCGCCGTCGTATTCCACGGTCAGGCGATAGCGCGGCATGGCCCTACAGCCGGGTCCCGGCCGGGACGGGAAAGCCGCGCAGGAATTCATTCGCCGGGGCCGGACCACGACCCTCGCGCTGGGCGGTGAGAATGCGCACCGCTCCGTCCCGGCAGGCGATCAGCAGGGTGTCGTCGAGCGCCACGCCGGGCTCGCCATGGCCCTCCTCGACCCGGCTCAGCAGGGCCTTGACACGCACCGGCCCGCGCGGCCCGGGGGCGGCGAACCACGCCCCCGGCCGGGGAGAAAGGCCGCGAATCTGCCGGTCCACCCGGGCGGCCGGTCGGTCCCAGCGGATCGCCGCCTCGGCGGGCCTCACCTTCTTGGCGTAGGTCGCCCCTTCGGCCGCCTGGGGAACGAGTTCGACCTCGCCGCGGGCCAGGCGCTCCAGGACCTCGACCATCAGGCCCGCCCCGCCCTCCGCCAGTCGCTGCGCCAAGGTCCCGGCGGTGTCGGCGGCGTCAATGCGGGTGATGAAGGTGGCCGCGATGGGCCCCTCGTCCAGCCCCTCGCTCACGGCCATCACCTGAACCCCTGTCGCCGCGTCGCCGGCCATGATCGCCCGCTGGATCGGCGCCGCCCCGCGCCAGCGTGGCAGCAGGGAGGCGTGGAGGTTGTAGCAGCCGAGCCTGGGGGCGCCGAGCACGCCCGCCGGGAGGATCTGGCCGAAAGCCACCACGACCGCGGCGTCGATGCCGAGCGCCGCGAAGTCGGCGACGTCCTCCGCGTCCCTGAGGTCACGCGGGGTGCGCACCGTGAGGCCCCGCTCCAGCGCGAACGCCTGGACCGGCGAGGGCGCCACGGCCTGGCCGCGCCCGCGCGGGGCCGGCGGCTGGGAATAAACGCAGGCCATCTCATGCCCCGCCGCGATCAGGGCCGCGAGTGTGGGAACCGCGAACGACGGCGTGCCAAGAAAGGCCAGGCGCATGGGTCTCCTCTAACGAACAACCTCTCCAAGGTCCTTCTCCCCTTGCGAGAGAAGGTGTCGGGCGAGAGCCCGACGGATGAGGGGTCGACGGTCAGTTGCGAGGTTACTTCATTCGCTTAACGGGATGGACCGAGCGACCCCTCATCCGCCCCTGCTCCGCAGTCCCACGTTCTCCCGCAAGGGGAGAAGGAAACCATTCACGCCGCCTTGGCGGCTTTGCGGACCTTGGCGACGGCGCGGTCGCGCTTGAGGCGCGAGAGGTGGTCGATGAAGAGCAGCCCGTCCAGGTGGTCGATCTCGTGCTGGATGCACACCGCGAAGAGGCCCTCGGCCTCCTCCTCCACGCTCTCGCCGGCATAGTTCAGATAGCGCAGGCGGACCTTGGCCGAGCGTTCTACCTCCTCGAAAATCTCCGGCACCGACAGGCACCCTTCCTCATAGGGGACCGTCTCCTCCGAGGCCCACAGGATCTGTGGATTGACGAAATGGCGCGGGGCCTTGGGCGCCTCGTCGCGCGACAGGTCCATGACCAGGACCCGCTTGGGCACCCCGACCTGGATCGCCGCCAGGCCGATGCCCGGCGCGGCGTACATGGTCTCCAGCATGTCGTCCATCAGGGCGCGCAGCCCATCGTCCACCGCCGCGACCGGCTCGGAGATTTTCTTCAGGGTCGCGAGGTCGGTGTCGACCGTGAAAATGCGCCGGATCGTCATGGCGCCGAGGTAGGCGCCGCCTCGCCGAGCGTCAAGGCCGCCGGCTCGGCCGGGTTGTCGACGGCCAGCTTGACCAGGGGCCGGGGGGCCGCCTCGATGGGTCCGAGTTCGCCCATTTCGACGCCCTGGTGATCGACCTTGAGGGCCTCGAAGCGCCGCGCCTGGGTCAGCACCTGGGTCTCCAGGGAGCCGACGAAGTCATTGTACTTGCCCACCGCCGAACCCAGCGCCTTGCCCAGGCCCGCCACGTGGGCCCCCATCACCGCCAGGCGCTTGTAGAGGTCGCGACCGAGGCCGGCGATCTCGCGGGCGTTGAGGGCCTGCTGTTCGACCCGCCAGCCGTAGACCACCGCTTTGCACAGGGCGAAGAGGCTCGACGGAGTGACCAGGATCACCCGCCGCTCCATGGCCTGGGTGTAGAGGTCGGGCAGGCGCTCGGCGGCGGCCGACAGGAAGGCGTCGCCAGGGATGAACATGGCCACGAAATCGGGCGAGGCCTCGAACTGGTCCCAGTAGGCCTTTGCCGCCAGGGCCTGCATGTGGCCCTTCACGCTGGCGGCGTGGCGGGCGTAGGCGCCTTCGCGGGCCGTCTCGTCGGCGGCGTCCTGGGCCTCGAGATAGGCGTTCAGGGAACACTTGGCGTCGATCACGAACACTCCGCCGCCGGGCAGGCGGACGACGACGTCGGGCCGCAGGGCCCCGGCCTCGCCACCCACGTATAGCTGCTCCTCGAAATCGGCCGGCGAGGTCATGCCGGCCATCTCGAGCACATTGCGCAGCATCTGCTCGCCCCAGCGGCCCTGCACCCCGGCCCCGCGCCTGAGGGCGGCGGAGAGGCGCCGCGCTTCCTCCTGGGTGGCGGTCGAGGCGGCCAGCAGCTGGTCGATCTGGGCCTTCAGGCCGCCAGCCTCGCGGGCCCGGGCCGCCTCGGCGGCGCTGACCTTCTCCTCGAACTTCTTCAGGGTCTCGGCCACCGGCTTGAGCTGCGCCTCGAGCTTGGCTTGGACCAGGGCCTCCTGGGAGGTGAAGGTCTCACTGACCCGCCCGACCAGGACGTCGGCCGCGGCGATGGCCGATTGCACCGCGCGGGCTTGGGCCGCCGCCCCGCCGTCGTCGGCCCGTTCGCCCGCTAGGCGCAGAGTGCGCTCGGCCACCGCCCACACCAGGCAGGCGACGGCGGCGGCGGAAGCGACGATGGCGAAGATGAGGCTCGCGTTCATGGTCCGTTCGATAGCATGAATCGGCGTTGGCGATAGAGTGGCCCCGGATGGCCGAGACCCCGCTCACCCTCACCTTCCGCTGCCCCAGGGAGCTGGAGGGCCTCATCCCGCCGCCCGTTCCGGCTGCCCAGGGCCTTCCCGATTGGCTGAGGGCCATGCCGCAGCAGGCCTTCAGCCGCCTGATCGGCGGCGAGGACGACACGGTGAAGCGCTGTCCGCCGTTCCTCGACGCCATGACCTGCGGCTTCCTCATTCCCCTCTTCTGCGATCTCGTCGTGAAGGCCGGCGAATTCACCTGGGACGCCGATCTGCCGCCCGGCAAGGCTGGCTTTCCGCGCGCCCCGATCGGCTTCCACGACCCGGCGCAGGTGAGCGGCGCGCCTCTGGCCGATCCGGGCAGCTTCATTTTGAAATTCCACAATCTGTGGACCATCGAAGCGCCGCGGGACTACGCCCTTCTCATCACCCACCCGCTCAACCGCCTCGACCTGCCTTTCACCACCCTCACCGGCCTCGTCGATTGCGACCGCTATGTCGACGCCTTCATCCACTTTCCGGCCGTGTGGCGCGACGAAGCCTTCGAGGGCGTCGTGCCCAAGGGCACGCCGATCGCCCAGTGCATCCCGGTCCGCCGCGAGGCCTGGGCCGTCCGCACCGCCGTCCTCACCGATGAGAAGACCCAGGCCGCCCACGATCTGATGCTTGAGATCGGCCGCGAGAAGGGCGTCTACCGCCGCCGCTTCCGCGCCTGAGCTCAGACGCCCAGGAACTTCGCGGCAGCGCTGCGGGTGAGGAAGAAGCGGCCGTGTGGCGTCGCCGCCAGCGCCTTGAGCGCCGGCCCGAGCCCGCCGGCGCGCGCCGCCTCGCGCAGCATGGCCTCGCCGTCTTGGCGCTGGCCCAGTTCAAGCAGGCATTTGGCCAGCTCGATCCGCCGCGGCCAGTCTCCCGGCTGAGTCTCGAGGACCTCACGGTAGAGATCGGCGGCGGCGGCGAATTCACCGTCGAGGGCCATGACCCTGGCCAGACCTACCGCCGCGTCGCGCCGCTGGGGCGCCGCCGTCCGCGCCGTTTCGAACTGATGGCGCGCTGCGGCCCGATCGTTGCGACGCAGATGGATGTAGCCAAGCCCAATGTGGAGGATGATGGCGTCGGGCGCCTCGGCCAGTCCGGCTTCGAAGACTTCGGCGGCCTCGTCGAAACGCCCCAGCTCGCCCAGGGCGTCGCCCAGCTGCTGGAAGGCGCCTGGTGCGACCGGCCGCCGCTGCGTCGCCGCCCGCAGGGCCGCCATCGGGTCGTCGGCCGGGCCTTTCACTTGGCCGGACCGCCCCGCCAGGCGCCGTAGACGGCGTCGAAGACCTTCATCGTCGCGAGGTTGGGGACGGCCCCCACCGTGATCCGATCGCCGATGTCGAGCACGGGACCCTCGGCTGCGTCCCTGAACGCCGGCCACGCCGGCCGCCCCGGCGCGTTCGGATCGCCGGTCGCCGCGAAGGCCGTCCAGTAACCCTCGACCGCGTCGGCCAGGCGCTGGTCGACGGCGCTCCACCGCCATGGGGCCTGATCGCCATGGCCGAACACGTACCACAGGTCGACGAAATGGCCGGCCCCCCAGTCGGCTTGGAGTGAACCGGCGGGGAACGGCGGGCGGCGGGTCAGGTAGTAGACATGGACCGGGGCCGTTCCGGTGGCCGTCTGCAGCCGCGCCCAGGCCCACATGTCCCAGCCGAATCTGAGGTCGCGCTCGAAGTCGAGGCGCCCCTGGCGGGCCTCGCTGTCCGTGGCGTGGGGATAGGCCGCCATCAGCGGGGCCGGCAGCGGCCCAAACGCCCGCCCGATGTCGGCCGCGAAGCTCGCCGCCTTGATCGGCTCCGGCCCGATGAGCGAGCGGGCCTCCTCGGCGTTCCACCCGACCAGCAGCGGGACATCGTTCTGGCGCCCGGCGCGGAAGGTCTCATAGGGTGGCTGCGGCAGGAAATATGGCTCGACCACCGGGTGGGCGATGGCGTTGGCGCCCGGCCCGACGAACCGTTCGGCGGGAAGGGCCCGCAGCGCCTTGAGGCTCGTCGCCCCCAGGCTGGCGGCATAGGCCGCGCCCTGGCGCTCGGCGCCCGCCAGGCTGTAGTTGGGCGCCAGGCTGATCGGTTCGAACACCCCGCCGCTCTCGCCGATCGCCCGCTGGAAAAGGCCCCTGGCGAGCGGCGAGGCCATCAGGAGGCTGACCGACATCGAGCCGGACGACTGGCCGAAGATCGTCACCCGCCGCGCATCGCCCCCGAACGCGGCGGCGTTGCGCTTCACCCAGCGCAGGGCCGCGACCTGGTCGAGCAGGCCATAGTCGCCGCTCGACGCGTGCGGCGATTCGGCGGCCAGTTCAGGCAGGGCCAGGAAACCGAGCGGCCCCAGCCGGTAACCGACCGTGATCACCACCGCGCCCCGGCTCGCCAGCCTGTCGCCCCAATAGATCGGGGCCGAGGCGTTGCCGTTTACGAGGCCTCCCCCGGGGAAGAAAACCATGACCGGCGCCACCCGGGCTTTAGCTGGCGCCCAGATGTTGAGGTAGAGGCAGTCCTCGCTGACCCGCGGCGGGGCTTCCCCGGGCATCGAGACGCCGCTCTGCATGCAAGCCGGCGCGAAGGCCCTTGCCGGGCGCACCCCTTTCCATGGCTTCACGGGCTGCGGCTCGCGCCAGCGCAATTCGCCCACCGGCGAGGCGGCGAAGGGCACGCCCTTGTAGACTGCGAGTCCCCCCTCCCGCGCGCCCTGCAACCGCCCGCCGTCGACGTTCACCGCCGCGCCGGCATTCGAGGCCGCCGCCAACGCCGTCACGATCGCCAGTTTCAAGCATCTGCCCATGAGCGCTTGTCGCCGCGACAGCCCCGCTTGTCACCTGAACGTTCCGTTAGCTCTTCGGCTCGAGCCGGGCGCTTACCTCGCGCCGCGATCGGAGCGTCCCCACGGCATGGGGGAGGCGGCGATGGCGTAGGGCCCATCGCCGAGGCCGGCCAGCAGCGCGAGCAGGGCCGCCCATACGAGCGGCAGTTCGCCGCCCGCGGCGGTGAAATAGAAGCCCTTGCGGGCCAGCCAGAACTGCGCCGCGCCGAGCATCATCGGCAGGGCGTAAAGCGCCGCCCATCGCGCCCACAGTCCAGGAGCGATCAGCACCGCCCCGGCCAGTTCGGCCGAAAAGACATAGGCGGGGACGAAGGCCGGATAGTGATTGTGGGCGAAACCGGCCCACCAGCCGGCGAACCCGGACGGCAGGATGGCGAACTTCCAATAGAGGTGAGCGATGAAGAGGGCCCCGATCACGAGCCGCAGGGCGAGCAGGGCCAGAGGACCGGTGCGGCCGTCGAAACCGCCCACGCGTCCGGCGCGTGTGTCGTCCATGGCGTCAACCCCCCTCGTGTCGACTGCCATAGCAACCATGGGGCCGGCGAAGAAGACCGGATCGGCCTTGGCCGCGGCGCGTTTCCTTGGGCGACTTCCCCCACGCAAGCCCATCCCTTGGACACCAACCCTCCGCTCAACCCCTACGATGTTCTCGGCGTCGCCCCGACCTCCGAGGATGTGGTCATCCGCGCCGCCTATCGCGCCCTGATGCGCAAATACCTCGCCGCCGAGCACGGCGAGCCCCTCCAGAGCGATCGCCGCGCCCGCGAGGTCAACGCGGCCTATGAGCTCCTCGGCGATCCCGCCCGCCGCCTGGCCTACGACAAGGCCCACCGGCCCCCACCTGTCGCCCCGCCGCCCGTCGCCCCCCCGCCGCCGGTCCCCGCGCCCGCC
Source organism: Caulobacteraceae bacterium (assembly GCA_036498165.1). Lineage (GTDB taxonomy): Bacteria > Pseudomonadota > Alphaproteobacteria > Caulobacterales > Caulobacteraceae > Acaudatibacter. The sequence continues at coordinate 9,134 of DASXIE010000196.1, read as the reverse complement.
GCGCCAATCGCCGCGCCGGCCTCCGCGAGCGTGAGGGCCGCACCCGAGCCCCTGAGCCGGGAGCGCCGGATGGCCCTCGCCGGCCTCGGCTTCGTACTCGGGACCCTCATCGTCATCGCAGCGGCGCTCAGCCTGAAGCACGCGCCCAAGCCGCCGCAGCCGGCCACGCCGCGCCCGGGCCTGACGATCCACAAGCACCTCGTCCGTCCGGTCGCGGCCCTCCCCTGCTACGTGGAGGGCCGGCCGGTCGGGAACCTGCCGCTCACCGCCTGCGCGGCCCGCAACGGCGTCGCCACCGGACCTCTCGAGACCGGCCTCGAATCCACCGCCCCAAAGGACCGCAACCCGGGCTTGGTGGTCGTCCCGCCCCGTCCCGCCGCGCCGCCGGCTCCGGCTCCGGCCCCGACGTCCTCTGGCGGCGGCGCCGCCGCGACCATGAACCTGGCCCGGGCCTTCTACGGCGCCCTGGGCGGCGGCGACGGCTACTCCGCCGCGGCCATGATCGAGCCGGAAAAGCGCCGCTCTGGGGCTCTCTCCGGGGCCCAGATGACGCGCTTCTACCGCTCCCTGCGCGAGCCCCTGCGCCTGACCTCCATGTACCCGCTCGCCCCCGACACCGTCTTCGTACGCTACCGCTTCGTCACCCAGAGCGGCGGCGTCTGCCTGGGCGCGGCCAATGTCACCACCACCACGCGCGGCGGCCATCTTTTCATCCACGCCATCCACGCCCACAACGGCTGCTAGAGGCGGGCGCGACTATCGGGGAGCGATCGCCGCGTGGACGATATAGCCGCCGTTCGCTTTGTTCGATCGGCCTTCATAGCGTTTCAGCGTGGCCCGCAGTTCGCCGGCCAGGGCGGTCGCGTCAGCCCGGTTCAAGCGAAGCTCGAGCCAGAGTTCGTCGGTGAACCCGGCGCCGATCGCCGTTTTCATCAGCCGCATCCGCGGCCGGCCGCCCTCCGAGGAATAGGTCACCCCCTGGATTGCGCCAGCGAGCTGGCGGTCCAGAGCCTCGCGCAGGCGGCCGTTCAATTCATCGACCGGCAACGCGGCCATGAACTCCGCCGGGACGAAAAAGGTCTTCGCTGTCGCCCGGTAGAATTTGATCGCCGCTCCGGCCCGCGGCCGGGTTCGCGCGACCACCACGAGGCCGAGGCGGAGGAACTTGCCAAGATGATGATGGAGCAGGTTGAGCGGCGTGTCGGTGAGTCCCGCCAGTTCGCTCGCCGAGCGCTCGTCTTCGATCAGGGACAGCAGGATCCGCCTTTGCCGGCGATGACGAAGCACGCCGGCGGCCTTGGGATCGTCCAGGACAACGCGCTCCAGCACCGGCGTCTCCCTTTTTCCTGGTGCGAGCGAAATCCACACGCTCATTCAATGGCCCGTCTGTGAATTGAATGAGGGGTCAGTTCTTATCTCCCCCTGGCGGCGAGGAGAAGGTGGGATGAAGGCGACAACGGCAGCCTGCTTGGTGCTGGCGGCCTCTGCCCTAGGGGCCGTCTCGGCCTCAGCCGGGCCGATCAACGAACGCCGGCTCTCGGCTTGCCTGGCGGCCGATGCCCGCGCGATGGGATTTTCGGGAATCGTCTCCGTCGTCTTGCCGTCGGGGCCCGTCGCCTACGCCAACGGCCGCGTCGCCGGGCCGAACTCGCCGAAAATCGACGAAAACTCCCGCTTCAATCTCGCCTCGGCGGGCAAGATGTTCACCGCCGCGGCGATCGGCCAGCTCGTTGACGGCGGTCGGATCGGGCTCGACGATCCGGTCGGCGGCCATGTGAAAGGGCTGTCGCGGGCCCTTTCCGCCGTGACCGTGCGCCAGCTTCTCGATCATCGCGCCGGCCTCGGAAACTACTTCACCCCGGCCAACCTGCCGGCCATCAGCCGCGCGCGCTCCGCCGTCGACCTTCTGCCCCTGATCGCGGGCGAGACCCCCGCCTTCGCCCCCGATTCGCGCTTCGCCTACTCCAATAGCGGATTCCTCCTGCTCGGGATCCTGATCGAGCGGGTGTCGGGTCTACGCTACGGCGACTATCTCGCCGCCCATGTCTTCGGCCCGGCGGGCATGGGATCGAGCAGTCTCGACCCTCGGCCCGATTCTATCCGCGCGGTGGGCATGACGGCCATGCCGGTCCTCGCGCATGCCCTTTCGGGAACGCCTCCTCCGGCCGGCGGAGCCCTTTGGCCCGCTCCCGAGGCGGCCCTGTGGGGCGGGCCCGCCGGCGGCGCCTACAGCACCGCCGCCGACCTTCGGCGATTTTTCACGGCCCTCGAAGCCGGTCGGCTCCTCAGCCCGGCAATGTATCGGACTCTCACTTCACCGTCGACTCAGGGCGCCTATGGCCTGGGCTTTGGGACGGGCGTATTCCACGGCCATCGGTGGTTCGGCCACAACGGCGGCGCCCCCGGCGTGAATACCGAGCTGGCCGCCTTTCCCGACGACAACGCCCTGGTCTTCGTCCTCGCCGACCGCGACCCGCCCATGGCCACCGCCCTTTACCGCCAGGTCCGCGAGACGATCTTCAATCCGGCGCCCTGCGGAGCGCCTTGAGCCTTCGGGCGGAACCCTCGTCCGGCGGGCCGGTTAATCCCCGCACGAGGCGGCGGCTCAAGCCAACGAGGCTCACCGATGAAACTCTATTTGGCGCCCGGCGCCTGCAGTCTCGCCGACCATATCGCTCTGCACGAGGCCGGCCTGGCCTTCGATCGCATCCGCGTCGATCTCAAGGCCGGCCGCACCGAGGACGGCCGGGACTATCGGGCGATCAATCCCAAGGGCTATGTGCCGGCTCTCCTCCTCGACGACGGCGCCCTCCTCACCGAGAACGTCGCCATCCTCGCCTGGATCGCCGACCGGTCCCCGGCCCTGGCCCCCAAGGGCGATCTCGGCCGCTATCGTCTGCTCGAGATGCTGGCGTTCATCTCCACCGAGATCCACAAGGGCTTCAAACCCTTCTTCGCCGGCGCCGACGACGCGGCCAAGGCCCAGGCCGGCGAGACGATCGGCAAGCGTCTATCCTACCTCGCCGAGCGCATGGACCACGACTACCTGTTCGGCGAGGCCTTCACCGTCGCCGACGCCTATCTCTTCGTCGTGGAGATGTGGGCCAGGAAGAACGGCCTCACCCTGCCCGGCCGCCTCGCCGGCCACTACGAGCGCATGAGCCGCCGCCCTGCCGTGCGCCTCGCCCTGGAACATGAGGGCTTGGCGGAGACTAAACAACCTCTCCCATAGGGAGAGGAAGGGGCCCGCGCCGAAGGCGTGGGAAGGTGAGGGGTTACGCCGTCGGTTCCGTAGTTCCCCACCCTCCGCCGGGAGGGGGGTCGTGGGCCTCACTCCGTCGGTCGTTCCTCGAAGCCGATCCAACCTGGGTCTTCGGCCTCGGAACTCTCCACCGCCGTGACCTGGGCCCCCGCCGGACCGCGCCGGCAGAGGGCGATGAGTTCCTCCACCGCCGGCCCCGGTCCCGTCGCCAGCACCTCCACCGAGCCGTCCCGCCGGTTCCTCACCCAGCCGGCGAGGCCCAGGCGCCGCGCCTCGCCGCATGCCCACCAGCGATAGCCGACGCCCTGGACGCGCCCCGAAATCCTCAGGTGAACCGCGACCCTCTCCATGCCGGCCAAGGTGTGCGCCGCCGCGGCCCCCGGCAAGGCCTCGCATTGACCGCGCCGGCGGGTGTATCGGGGCGCGGTGAGCGAAACTCCTCCCGACATGCGCGAGACCCGCGGGCGGCAGATGTTCCCGGTCCTCGCCTCCGCCGAGCTCGCCCGTCTGGCCCGCTTCGGCGAGCGGCGCGACTACGGGGCCGGGGAAACCGTGGTCAGGACCGGGGAGGCCGGCCACGGGCTCATCGTCGTCCTCTCCGGGGCGATCGAGATGAGCCAGACGGGCGACACCGGCGCCCGCAGCGTCATCGTCACCCACGGACCCGGCGCCTTCATCGGCGAGCTGGCCCAGCTCTCCGGCCGCCCCATCCTCGTCGACGGCGTGGCCACGAAAGCGGTGCAAGCTCTCGTCATCCCACCCGCCGGCCTGCGCGCCCTCCTTGTCGCCGAGGCCGAACTGGGCGAGACGATCATGCGCGCCCTCATCCTGCGCCGTGTCGCCCTGATCGAGACCCATGCTGGCGGCCTCGTGCTCCTCGGTCCGGGCGGCCATGCCGACGTCCTACGCCTGGAGGCGTTCCTGCGCCGGGCCGGCCATCCCCACCGCGTCCTGGATACCGACACCGACCCGACGGCCGCCGCCCTGCTCGACAAGTTCCACCTCGACAAGGCCGACCTGCCGATCGTGATCTGTCCGTCGGGCCAGTTCCTGCGCAATCCGGCCATCGACGCCCTGGCCTCGTGCCTGGGCATGGTTGGGCCGCTCGACGGGAACCGCGCCTGGGACGTGGCCATCGTCGGGGCCGGCCCGGCCGGCCTGGCCGCGGCGGTCTACGCCGGCTCCGAGGGGCTCGGCGTCATCGCCATCGACGCCGCCGCCTTCGGCGGCCAAGCCGGGGCCTCGGCCCGCATCGAGAACTATCTCGGCTTTCCCACCGGGATCAGCGGCATGGCCCTGATGGCCCGGGCCTATAACCAGGCCCAGAAGTTCGGCGTCGAGATGGCCATCCCCAAGGCGGCCGTGAGCCTGGCGCGAGAGGGCGGCGGGTTCGCCCTTTCCATCGGCGAGGCCGAGACCCTCAGGGCCCGCTCGGTGGTCATCGCCAGCGGGGCCCGCTACCGCCGCCTGGCGGTGAGCAACCTCGCCGACTTCGAAGGCGCCAGCGTCCACTACTGGGCCTCCCCGGTCGAAGCGGCCCTGTGCGCCGGCCAGGAGGTCGCCCTGGTCGGCGGCGGCAACTCGGCCGGCCAGGCGGTGGTCTATCTGGCCGGCCGGGTGAAGAAGGTCTGGCTGCTGATCCGCGCCGGCGCCCTCGAGGCCAGCATGTCGCGCTACCTGATCGACCGCATCTCCGCCCTTCCCAACGTCGAGCTGGTCACCGGCGTCGAGGTGAGCGAGCTGCATGGGGAGGGCGGCATGCTCCAATCCATCGTCTGGCGCGAGGCGGCCAGCGGGCGCGAGACGCGGCGCGAGCTGCGCCATCTCTTCCTCTTCATCGGGGCCGACCCGTGCACCGGATGGCTGGAGAGCTCGGGCGTGAGCCTCGACCGGCGCGGCTTCGTGATCGCCGGCGCCGATCTTGCCCACCGGCCCATGGAGACCAGCGTGCCGGGCGTCTTCGCCATCGGCGATGTCCGCGCCGGCTCGGTCAAGCGCGTCGCCGCCGCCGTCGGCGAAGGCGCCCAGGTCGTCGCCGCCCTCCACGCCCACTTGGCGGACAAGTCTGGCCCATAAGCTCTCTTCCCCCTTGTGAAGGGGGAAGAGAAGGGTCGAGATAGAGCAGAGAGGATCCCCCCATGACCTACGCCCCCGCCGGCCGGCCGTTCTACGACGCCGACAGCCACATCATGGAGCTGCCCGACTTCCTCAAGAAATACGCCGATCCGGCCCTGCGCGAGGCGATCCCCGAGGTCAGCTACTCGGCCTCCATCGTCACCGACGAGGAAGTGGCGGTGATCGTGCGCCAGGGCGGGCGCCACAGCCCCGAGCATGTCGCCGCCCAGATCGCCCTTGGCGAAAAGCTGATCGAATCCTCCAAGGAGATCCAGGCCCTGGGCGCCTTCGACGGGGCCGATCGCAAGAAGGCACTCGACCTCCTGGGCTTCCGCCGCCAGCTGGTCTTCGCCACCCACTCCGTGGCCATGCCCTTCTCGGCCAGCTCGAAGGTGGACCCGATCCTGCGCTATGGGGCGGCCCGGGCCCACAACCGCCACATGGCCGATTTCTGCGCCGCCGATCCGCGCCTGATGGGCGTCGCCATCGTCCCGCTCGACGATCCGGACCTCGCCATGGCCGAGCTCGACGCGGTGCTCGCCGCCGGCCTCGCCGCCGTCTGGGTTCCGCACCGGCCGTGCGGCGATCGCTCCCCCGGCCACGTCGACCTGGATCCCTTCTGGGCCCGCCTGGCCGAAAGCGGCACGCCCTTCGCCCTCCACGTCGGCGGCGCGCCCCTCCAGCTCGCCCGGGCATGGATGAACAACGGCAGGGCCCCGACCAAGGACTGGCTGGGCGGCGGCGAGAACCTCAGAACCAAGGACATCGCCCTCCTCCACGAGGGCCCCGAGGCCTTCCTGACCATGCTGGTCCTTGACGGGGTGCTCGAGCGTCATCCGCGCCTCACCGGCGCCTGCGTCGAACTGGGCGCCGGCTGGGTTCCCGAGCTGCTCCGCCGCCTCGACTGGGTGGTCAAACACTGGAGCCGCAACGACGCCAATCTCCAGGGCTTCGCCCGCCCGCCGTCGCGCCAGATCACCGACCAGCTGGCCTTCACCCCCTTCGTCTTCGAGGCGGTGGGCGATCTCATCGACCAGTCGAACCCCGACCTCTACCTATTTTCCACCGACTACCCGCACATCGAGGGCGGCCGTAACCCCATCGCCCGCTTCGAAACCTCGCTCGGCGACCGCGGCGAAGAGGTCCGCGCCAAGTTCTACGCCGAGAATTTCCTGCGCGTTTTCCCCAGGGCGGCGTAGGGCCAAGACCCGCGCTCAGGGCCGCCCAGCGCGGGGGCGTTTCAGGTGTGGCCGGCGACGAGGGTGGGCAGCGGGTGCGCCGTGGCCACGGCAGCCGAAGCCGTCGCCGGCGCCGCGGCGCCGAGGACGGACAGCTGGGCGGCGAGGGCGGCGGCGCTGGCGACCGTGGGATCGACAACGCTCGTCCCGCCGTGGCCATCGCTCGACACCGTCCAGGAAGAGCCCAGGTAGTCGCCGGTGAGCTTGATCTTGGCGGTGTGGGTTCCGTCGGTGACGGTGAGGACCCCCGAGGCGGTCGTGCCACTGAAAGTGGCGACGGTCGCGACGCCGAAACCGATGTCCTCCAGATCGAGGCTGGTGGCGCCGCTCTTGGAAAATCCCGAGATCACACCGCCGTAGCCCACGGAATCGCCAAGGTGCAATTCGCCCTTGTTGATGAAGACGACGTTCTCGCTGAACGTCGAAGCGAAAGCGGCCGTGGCCCCCTCTATGCTCACCGTTCCGGCGCCGCTGATGGCGCCCTCGACGGTGAGGTCGCCGCCGAGCGCCGCAAGCATCCCGCTATTGGCGACGCTGCTCTTGATGAGCACCGCCCCGCTGATGGTCGCCTCGATCAGGCCCTGGTTGGCGACCTGATTGGCGCCGGTGTCGATGGTCAGACCGCCGCTCTTGTCGCCGTCGACGATACCGCCCGCGAGGTTGTTGAACGTCAGGCCGAACCCGCCAATCTGCCCCGCCCCCTCGATGGTGTCGCCGAGGTTGTCCAGAACGCAATTGGATCCGGTCCCCGTCACCCTGTTCGAGGACGAGTCGGAAAGTTCGATGACGCCCCCGCCGGCCACGGTCGTCGTCCCCACGACGCCCAGATTCTTGCTGATCACGGCGAGAACGCCGGTGACGGCCACGGTCCCTTCAAGGATGGCGCTGGCGACGAACAGGTCGGTCCTGCCGACGGCCAGATCGACATTCACGAGCGCGTCTCCCGATCCGGTGAGCTCGAGGGTTCCCCCGCCGCCGACCGTTCCGGTCAATTGGCTCAGACCGCTCAGCTTCAGCGTATCGCCGGTGGCGATGTCGACCGTCGCGGCGCTCTGATCCCAATTGCCGGCATAGGCGAAATCGGCGTCCACGTTCACCGTGGCGCCCCCGGTCAGGGTCATATTCCTCGACGCGACCTTCGCGCCGGCGTCGATGGAAACCGCGGCGCCGTCCAGGACGACGGTCCCCAGGCCACCGATCGTCGCCACCGAGCCGGCCCCGATCGTGCCGCTCCCGGTCAGGGTGAACCTTGCGCCGCTGCCGATTTCGACGATCCCGAACCCGTCGAACGAGGCGGAAGACATCGTCGCTCCGATCGCGAGATCGAGCCTGCCGCCGTCGCCCGCCACCGCGCCGATGATTTCCGATCCGGCCTCCACGGTCAGCACCGAGTTCGGCCCCTCGAATTCAACCGCGTATCCGGACGCTCCCGTCGCCTCGATGGTGCCAAAATTGATGACGCTCGTCGGACCCCCGAAGTAGTACTGCGTCGGCCCCGCGATGATCGCTGAATACCCCTCGATCAAGGCCCCCGCCTGGTTCGTGACCACGCCCTGGTTTTCAAGCATGACGGCGGCGAAGCTGTAGCCCGCGACGGTCGTCGTCGCTCGAATGGTTCCGAAATTCGTCACCGTCTGCCGGCCGTCGAAGGCGTCGATCGCCGCGTAATATCCCTGCAGCAGAGCCGCCGGGTCGCTCGCCGCGCCGTTCGTGATCACCCCGTTAAAGATGAAGTCGATGGCCCGCCCATAGGTGTTCGAGGTCTGCCTGATCGTGCCGAAGTTTCTCAACACCCCGCCTGAAACCGAGCCGGCCCGATACAGGCCCTCGATCACGGCCGAGGTGTCGGCGAGGCCGCCGTTGATGACCGTCCCGCCGCTCGCGAGGGCGACCGAATCCGCTATCAGGCCGAAATTCTCGATCGTCCCGGCGGCTCCCTTGATGACGACTCCCGTTGCGTATTGAGACAAGCCGGTGATGACGGCGCCGGCGGCGCCGTCCCATCCGTTGATCACTTCGCCGCCGTCGGCCAGATAGACGCCAAATCGCGCCTGGTAGCTCAGGGAATTCGAAATCGTCCCCTGGTTGAGGACGGTGCCGGGCGCTCCCAATGCGTAAACGCCTTCGCGGCCGCCGTAGATGGTGGCCGAATGGCCCGCGTTCACAACGACGCCGCCATCCATCACGACCCCGAAATTTCTTCCGTGGATTGAACCGAAACTCCGGATGGTCGACGGCCCGCCCAAATCCTGGATGCCGATGCCGCCATAAATGAACGCCCCCGTATCGACATGCGATCCGTTGGTCACCGTGCCGCCGCCATACATGCGCACGCCCGGAGCAACGGCATCCAATCCTGTCTCGAGGATCGTCCCGAAATTGGAGACGATGCCGGCGGCGCCCATGATGACGCCAACCTGCGCGCCCTGGATCAGCGCCGTCGTGTCGTCCTGGCCGCCGTTGGTGATCCGGCCGCCGCCATTAAGGACGACGCCGAAGCCGGTAATCGTGTCCCGCAG
>DASXIE010000195.1:0-1892 GCA_036498165.1 Caulobacteraceae bacterium | reverse complement strand
CGTTCAGGGCTGGACCGAAGACACGAGCCTCGACGCCATCAGCGTCGCCCGCCGGTTCGAGGACGCCGGCGTGGGCGCCCTCATCATCACCGACATCGATCGCGACGGCTCGCAGAGCGGGATGAACGTCGAGGTGTTCGGGGCCGTCGCCGACGCCGTCGCCATGCAGGTGATCGCCGCCGGAGGCCTGGCCAGCATCAAGGACATCGAGGCCCTGTCGGCGCGGCCCGGGGTGAAGGTGGCCGGGGCGGTGCTCGGCCGCGCCCTCTACGCCGGGGCCATCGACCCGGGCGAGGCCCTGGCGGCGGCCCGATGCTGAAGGTCCGGGTCATCCCGTGCCTGGACGTCAAGGACGGCCGGGTGGTCAAGGGCGTGCGCTTCCTCGATCTGCGCGACGCCGGCGATCCGGTGGAACAGGCGGCCGCGTATGACGCGGCGGGGGCGGACGAGCTGATGTTCCTCGACATCGCAGCCAGCCATGAGGGGCGGGGCGCGATGGCCGAGGTGATCGCCCGCACCGCCGACGTGTGCTTCATGCCCCTGGCGGTGGGCGGGGGGATCCGCGCCGTCGAAGACGCCCGCGCCCTGCTCCGCGCCGGGGCCGACAAGGTCAGTCTCAACACCGCGGCGGTGGAGGATCCGGCCCTGATCGCCCGCTGCGCTGACGCTTTCGGCTCCCAGGCGGTGGTGGCGGCGGTGGACGCCAAGCGGGTAGACGGCGGCTGGCGGGTGTTCACCTATGGCGGCCGGCGCGACACCGGGCTCGACGCCGTCGACTATGCCGCCGCGGCGGCGCGGCGCGGGGCCGGGGAGATCCTCCTGACGTCCATGGACCGGGACGGGGCCAAGTCCGGTTACGATCTGGAATTGTTGAGAAAAGTGACGCAGGCGGTGAGCATTCCGGTGATCGCCAGCGGCGGAGCGGGGAGCGCCCACCACCTCGTCGAGGCGGTCACGGCGGGCGGGGCCGACGCGGTCCTGGCGGCCTCGATCTTCCATTTCGGCGAGGTGAGCATCGGCGAGGCCAAGGCGGCGATGGCCGGCGCCGGTCTGGCGGTGAGAAGGGGGTATTTGGAGGGCATCGAGGGGACGCCATGAAGGCATTTACGGAGCAGATCGAGCGACTTTGGGGAACGATAGAGGAGCGTCGAGGGGGCGATCCGGAGATTTCATGGACCGCGCGGCTGATCGCCGATCCGGCGCTGGCCGCCAAGAAGCTGGCCGAGGAGGCGGTCGAGACGGCGCTTGCCGCCGTCCAGGGCGACCGGGGGGCGCTGGCCGCCGAAAGCGCCGATCTGATCTATCACTGGCTGGCCCTGCTGGCCGCCGCCGGGGTCACGCCCGACGAGGTCGCCGCCCAGCTGGCGGCGCGCGAGGGCCGCTCGGGCCTGGAGGAGAAGGCCGGACGGGGCGGCTGATTATTATGTCTAGACATATTCTGAGCGCCGCTTTCCTGGCGCTGGCGGCCGTGGCCGGGCCGGCGGCGGCGCTGAGCCCCATGGCCGCTCAGGTGACGATCACCCGCGACGACTGGGGCATCGCCCACGTCCGCGGCCCCACCGACGCGGCCGCCGTCTACGGGATGATGTATGCCCAGGCCGAGGACGACTTTTCCCGCGTCGAGTCCAACTACATCACCGCCCTGGGCCGCGCCGCCGAGGTGGAGGGCGAGGGGGCCATCTGGGCCGACCTGCGCCAGCGGCTGTGGATCGACCCGGCGGCGCTCAAGGCCGACTATGCCGAGAGCCCGCCGTGGCTGAAGGCCCTGATGGACGCCTGGGCCGCCGGCCTCAACGATTACCTCGCCGCCCACCCCATGGTTTATCCCAAGCTGATCACCCGCTTCGAGCCGTGGATGGCGCTGGCCTTCTCCGAGGGCAGCATCGGCGGCG
>DASXIE010000194.1:0-42124 GCA_036498165.1 Caulobacteraceae bacterium | reverse complement strand
AAACGGCCTGATGATGGTCGGGGTGCTGGTTCTACTGGTGGTTTTCCAGACGTCGCACCGCCTGGCCTCGGCCTACGGGGTGGCGGTGACCGGAACAATGTTCATCTCCACCTTCCTGGCCTATGGCATCGCCCGCCGGCTGTGGAAATGGAGCTGGACCCAGGTGCTGGTCCTCTTCGTGCCGATAACGATCGTCGACACCGTGTTCCTGACTTCGAACCTGATGAAACTCCCCGAGGGCGCGTGGATCCCGCTCGTTTTCGGGGCCGGCCTGGTGATCCTTATGGAAACCTGGGCCAAAGGCGTGCGGATCCTCACCGCAAAGACCCTGGCCGACAGCGTTTCGCTCGCCGACGTCATCAAGATGCTCGCCGCCCGCCCGCCCTGGCGCACCGCCGGCGTGGCGATCTTCCCCACCTCGACGCCCGAGCTGGCCCCCGTCGCCCTGCTGCATAACCTGAAGCACAACCAGGTTCTCCACGAGCGCAACGTGATCCTCACACTGCGCACCGCCGAGACGCCCAGGGTTCCCGAGGCCGATCGGGTGAAGATCGAGCCGATCAATCCCGATTTCACCCGCGTGACGCTCAGCTATGGCTTCATGGAGCAGCCCAACGTTCCGCGCGCCCTCAACCAGTGCAAGAAGTTGGGCCTGAAGTTCGACATCATGAACACCAGCTTTTTCTTGGGGCGGCGCAAGGTGGTGGCCGACGCTCATTCGGGGATGCCGATGTGGCAGGACGCGGTGTTCATCTTCCTTTTGAGAAATGCGGCCAATCCAACCGAATTCTTCCACCTGCCGCCCGGCCGGGTGATCGAACTGGGCGCCCAGGTCACCGTCTGACTTGCGCGCGCCGGCGACCCGGCCTTTAAGCGCGCGGCGAAATCTCAAAAGGAACCTCCATGGCCGCCGCGAAGAAGGTCGTGCTCGCGTACTCCGGCGGGCTGGACACCTCGATCATCCTCAAGTGGCTGGAGCAGGCTTACGGCTGCGAGGTGGTGACCTTCACCGCCGATCTCGGCCAGGGGGAGGAACTGGGCCCGGCCCGCGAGAAGGCCCTGCTCCTGGGCGTCAAACCGGAGAACATCTTCATCGAGGATCTGCGCGAGACATTCGTCGCCGACTACGTCTTCCCGATGTTCAGGGCCAACGCGGTCTATGAGGGTCAGTATCTGCTCGGCACCTCGATCGCCCGCCCTCTTATCGCCAGTCGCCAGATCGAAATCGCCCGCAGGGTCGGAGCCGACTCGGTCTGCCACGGGGCCACCGGCAAGGGCAACGACCAGGTCCGCTTCGAACTGGCCTACTACGCCCTGGCGCCGGACATCCAGGTCATCGCCCCGTGGCGCGAATGGGATTTCAAGAGCCGCGAAGCCCTGCTGGCCTTCGCCGAGGCGCACCAGATCCCGATCGCCAAGGACAAGCGCGGCGAGGCCCCGTTCAGCATCGACGCCAACCTCCTGCACTCATCGTCGGAAGGGAAGGTTCTGGAGGACCCGGGCGCTGCCGCTCCCGAGTTCGTCCACATGCGCACCCTCGCCCCCGAAGACGCGCCTGACCGGGCGGAGGAATTCAGCCTCGATTTCGAGGCCGGCGACCCGGTGGCCATCGACGGCGAGCGGCTGTCCCCGGCGGCGCTGCTGGCCCGGCTGAATGAACTCGGTCACGACAACGGCGTCGGCCGCCTCGACTTGGTGGAAAATCGCTTTGTCGGCATGAAATCGCGCGGCGTCTACGAGACCCCGGGTGGCACGATCCTGCTGGCGGCGCACCGGGGCATGGAGTCGATCACCCTCGACCGCGGGGCCATGCATCTCAAGGACGAGCTGATGCCGCGCTATGCTTCGCTGATCTACAACGGCTTCTGGTTTTCGCCCGAGCGAGAGATGTTGCAGGCGGCGATCGACCATTCCCAGGCCTTGGTCAGCGGACGGGTGCGGGTGAAGCTGTACAAGGGCAATGTCGGCATCGTCGGCCGCGAGAGCCCCTACTCACTTTACGACCAGGATCTCGTGACCTTCGAGGAAGGGGCGGTGGCTTACGATCACCGCGACGCGGCCGGCTTCATCAAGCTCAACGCCTTGAGGCTTCGAGTCCTCGCCCGACGGGACGCTAAGGCTAGGCCGGCGCCGCGGCGCTGAGCACGGCGAGGTAGCCGTCGGCGCGACGCATGCGAGGGAAGACGCCCCTGGCTTCCAGGAGGCGGCTCACGCGCGGCAGGTTCCAGCACGGCACATGCATGAACATGTGATGCTCGCAGTGGTAGTTGACGTAGTAGGGCGCGATCGCGATCCGCTCCAGCCAGCTGGCGCGGGTGGTGCGGGCGTGAAGCAGGGGGTCGGGTTCGTCCTTGGCGACTAGGGCGTGCTCGGCGATGTTGCGGAATCGCGTGACCAGCTGGAACCAGGTCGCCCGCGGCAAGAGCCAGACCGCGAACCAGCCCCACCAAGCCCCGACAGCGGTAAAAGCGGCGATGGCCAGGGCGTTAACGATCAGCCAGCGGCGCTGGCGGCGGACCTCGTCGGCGAGGATGGCCAGGGCGCCTTCCTGATGGGCTTTGAGGCGGCCGACGAGGCGGCCGAACCTCTGCTTGAACCAGGTCTGGCCGGTGAGATCGCGGACGATCTTGCGGCGCAATGAGGCGCGGCTGATCGGGAAAGGGGCGGAGAGGCCAAGATCCGGGTCCTCGCCCTGCTGGGCGTATTTGTGGTGCTGCAGGTGGTAGTTGCGATAGGCGATGAGGCCGCCGCCGCAGGGCCACTCGCCCAGCCAGTCGTTGAAGGCCCGATTGGGATGCAGCGCTCCGTGGGCGGCATCGTGCATCAGGATGGCCAGGCCCAGCTGGCGGGCGCCGATGACCACCACGGCGAGCGGCAGGGTGATCGGCCAGATAATGACCATGGCGCCGGTCAGACCGATCACCGCCCAGCAGTGTACGACCAGAGCGACGCCCTTCCACGATGAGCGCGCCGCCAGAGGGGCCCATTCCTGCTGGGTGAAGAAGTCCTTGGGACCAACGCGGGCGGCGACAGCCATGTCCACAATATAATACGAAACCCGGTCGGCGGTTAGGGCGAGCCGCGCAGGTGGCCAGCCGCCGGATCGCCAATTCCGATTCGCCTAGCGCTGTCCGTTGACGATCGCCTGCACCTCCTCGCCGCTCATGCCGAAGATGGCGGCGAAGGGCGACGGCGCCGTCGCATCCCAGGCGTGGCGCGAGCCGACGGTGATTCCGCCGTCGACGACGAGGTGGGTTCCGGTCACGAACTGGGCGTCGTCGCTGGCGAGGTAGAGGACGGCGGCGGCGATGTCGGCCGGCAGGCCGGGCTTGGGGACCGGCTGGGCGACGGCGGCGTTCTGGGCCACCAGGGCGGCCATTTGATCGGCCCCCTCGCGGGGCATGCCCAGCGCCGTGCCGAAGATCGAGGTGGCGATGAGGCCCGGGCAGATGGCGTTGACTCGGATCTTCAGCGGCGACAGCTCGGCCGCCGCGCATCGGCTCATGTGGACCACCGCCGCCTTGGCGGTGGAATAGGCCAACGGTCCCCAGCCCGCCTGGAGGCCTGCGATCGAGGCGGTGTTGACGATCGACCCGCCGCCGCGCGCCAGCATCATTGGCCGGGCGTGCTTCATGCCAAGCGCCGGGCCGCGGACGAGGACCGCGAAGATGGCGTCCCAGCCCTCGGCGGTCAGCGTTTCTACCCCGCCGGGCATACCGGCGTGGCCGGCGTTGTTGAAGAGGATGTCGAGGCCGCCGAAGGCCTCCCCGGCCAGGGCGCAGGCGCCGGCGATTTCGCTCTCGGCGGTGACGTCGCAATGGGCATAGCGTAGCGTGCCCGGGAACCTCTGCTCGAGCACCCCACCCTTGGCGTCCTGGATGTCGGCGGCGACCACGCGGGCCCCCTCGGCGAGGAACAGTTCCACTGTCCCCAGCCCAATCCCCGAGCAGCCGCCGGTGATCAGGGCGACCTTGCCTTCGAGACGCCCGGCCATGTCGCCCCTCCCTAGTCGAGTGTAACCACCACCTTGCCGAGGGCCTTGCGCTCGGCGAGATGGGTGATCGCCTCGCCGGCCCGCTCGAGGGGGAACCGCTCGGAGACATGGGGGCGGATTTTGCCCTGCGCGTAGAGGTCCATGAGCTCGCCGACATTGCGCTTATGACCCGCCGGATCGCGCGCCACGGCCGCGCCCCAGAAGACGCCGACGATATCGCACCCCTTGAGCAGGGCGAGGTTCAGCGGAATGCGCGGGATGCCGGCGGGAAAGCCGATCACCAGGAAGCGGCCTTCCCATGCGGTGGCGCGCAGGGCCGCCTCGGCGTAGTCGCCGCCCACCGCGTCATAGACGACGTCGGCGCCGCCCGCCCCGCAGGCCTGCTTGAAAAGATCGGCCAGGGCCTTCTGGCCATCGCGTTCGAAGGGTCCGGGCGGATAGACGACGCCGCTGGCCGCCCCGTGGGCGATCGCGAGATCGACCTTTTGCTGGGACGAAGCCGCCGCCACCACATGGGCCCCAGCGGCCTTGCCGAGTTCGACGGCCGCCAGGCCGACCCCGCCGGCCGCACCCAGCACCAGTAAAGTCTGGCCGGCTTTCAGATGAGCGCGGTCCTTGAGGGCATAGTAGGACGTGCCGTAGGTCATAAGGAAGGCGGCCGCCTCGTCGAAGGGCATGGCGTCGGGAATGGGCGTCAGGCGCGAGGCCTCGACGGCGATCTCCTGCGCCATGCCGCCGCTGCCGGTGTTGCCCAGCACCCGATCGCCCACCTTCAGGTGGCTGACGCCCTCGCCCACCGCCTTGACCACGCCGGAAATCTCGCCGCCCGGCGAGAAGGGGCGCGGCGGCTTGAACTGGTAGCGATCCTCGATGATCAGGACATCGGGGTAATTGACCCCGCAGGCCTTGACCTCGACCACTGCCCAGCCGGGCTTGGCGGCCGGGCTGGGCACATCCTGGATGACCAGGCTCTCGGGCCCGCCGACCTGGACGCTGAGCAGGGCCTTCATGGTTTCGCCTCTTTGCCGTTTCGCTTTGTCGTTCGCGACGCTATCGGATGGCGCAGGGCGGCGAAAGCCTGGAGGAGACGAAGCTTGAGCGAGACGCCGGTGATGATGGCCATCCACGGCGGGGCCGGGGCCCTGACTGGGCGCGACTACAGCCGCGAGACGGCTCACCTCCGCTCCTTGATCGAAGCCGGTCGCGCGCGGCTTCTCGCCGGGGCCAGCGCCTTGGTAACCGTTGTCGAGACGGTGGCGGCGCTGGAGGCCTCGGGGCTCTACGTGGCCGGTCGCGGGGCGTCGCCAAACACCGCCGGGGTCTATGAGCTCGACGCCGCGGTGATGGACGGGCGCACCCGTCGAGCCGGAGCGGTCGCCGCGCTGCGAGGCTTCGCCTCCCCGATCCACGCCGCCCTGGCAGTGATGGAAAAGACTCCGCACGTCATCCTGGCCGGCGAAGGGGCGGCCGCTTTCGCCGCCGACCAGGGCCTGGAGCGGATCGACGATCCGGCCGCCTGGTTCACTCACGTCGGCTGGGGCGGCGCGAAACGCGCCGCTCTGGAGACCGGGACCGTCGGCTGCGTCGCCCGCGACGCGCTGGGCGACCTGGCGGCGGCGACTTCCACCGGCGGGGTGTTCTGCAAGCTGGCCGGACGGGTCGGCGATAGCCCCGTGCCCGGGGCGGGGGTGTGGGCCGACGAACGGGTCGCGGTTTCCTGCACCGGAGCCGGGGAAATGTTCCTGCGCGCCGCCGTGGCTGTCCAGGTCTCTCACCGCATGGCCTTTGCCGGCGAGTCGGCCGCCGACGCCGCCAGGGCGGCCCTGGCTGACGCCCTCTCGCTTGGTGGTGACGGGGGACTGATCGCCGCCAGCGCGGAGGGCGAGATCGCAATGCTCTTCACTTCCCAGGGCATGAAGCGCGCCGCCCTCTTCGCTGACGGGACGATCATGGCAGAGGTTTTCGCGGACGAGTGATTTCGCCGCCGCCGTGGTATTCTCCCTGGCGCCCATGGACATCGCCCGCGATACAACGCCGCCGGTCAATCTCGCCGGACTGACGCGCAGCGAACTCGCCGCCGCCCTGGTCGAGGCCGGAGTCGCCACGCCGGCCCAAGCCCGGATGCGCACCGCCCAGGTGTGGGGCTGGGTCCATCACTATGGGGTCACTTCCTTCGCGGCGATGAGCAACATCGGCAAGGAGACGCGCGCCGCCCTGGCCGAGCGCTTCACCCTGGCGCGGCCGCGGATCGTAGAGCGCCAGCAGAGCCGCGATGGGGTGATCAAGTGGCTGATTCGCTTCGCCCCCGGGGTCGAGGCCGAAAGCGTCTACATACCGGACGTCGGACGTGCCGGGGCCCTGTGCGTCTCCAGCCAAGTCGGTTGCACCCTCAACTGCACCTTCTGCCACACCGGCACCCAGGCCCTCGTGCGCAACCTCACCGCCGCCGAGATCATCGCCCAGGTCCAGATCGCCCGCGACGATCTGGCCGAATGGAACGCCGCCGAGGGCGAGCGGCGGCTCTCCAACATCGTCTTCATGGGCATGGGCGAGCCGCTGTATAACCTGGGCGCCGTGGCCGATGCGCTCGATGTCATCAGCGACAACGAGGGCATCGCCATCTCGCGCCGGCGGACGACCGTCTCGACCTCGGGCGTGGTTCCCAAGCTCACCGAGCTCGGCGTGCGGACCGGCGCCATGCTGGCCATCTCCCTGCACGCCACCAACGATGAACTGCGCGATGTCCTGGTGCCGCTCAACCGCCGCTACCCGATCGCCGAACTCATGGAGGCGATCCGCGCCTATCCCGGCCTCTCCAACGCCCGCCGCGTGACGTTCGAATACGTGATGCTCAAGGGGATCAATGACAGCCCTGCCGAGGCGCGGGCGCTGGTGCGCCTGCTGGCCGGGGTTCCGGCGAAGATCAATCTGATCCCTTTCAACCCGTGGCCCGGCAGCCCCTACGAATGCTCGGATCCGGCCACGATCGAGGCCTTCGCGGCCATCGTGAACCGGGCCGGTTACGCCTCGCCGGTTCGCACGCCGCGCGGACGGGATATCGCCGCCGCCTGCGGCCAGTTGCGCACCGACAGCGCCAAGCTTCGGGCCAGCGCCCGCCGCGCCCTGGTGGCCTGACCCGAGAGAGGGAATTTGAAACTTCCCCGCCCGCCCGACTGGCTGATCCTGATCGGCGTCGTGGGCGCCCTCGTCGTCCTGGCCGTGGCGCGTCCCTGGCGCTCGCCTGAAGCGGCCCCGGCGCCTGGGCCCGCCGCCGGCGCTCCGCTCGCCCCCGCCTCCCTGTTCGATCAGGCCATATGGGTGAACGCACCCACCGCCGGCCTTGGCGCCGGCACGGCGTTTTCGGTGGCCGACCGCGGCGTGTGGCTCACCGCCAGGCACGTGGTCGAAGGCTGCCGGCGGGCGGTGATCGTCACCGCACCCGGCCGCGGCGTCTCCGCCGAGGTGCGCCTGACCGGCGAGCGGGAGACCGCGGTCTTGATCACCCGCGGCGGCGCCCCGGCCCTGCCGATCGCCCAGGGGGTGGTGCTGCGCCGGGGCCTGGAGGTCTTCCATCCGGGCTTTCCCAGAGGGCGGCCGGGCGAGGCCGCTTCACAGCTCATCCGGCGGGCGAACCTGTGGGTCGGCGGCCGCGGTCTGCGCACCGAGCCGGTGCTGACTTTCGCCGAAACAGCCCGACTCCCAGGCCTGCGCGGCGCCCTTACTGGCATATCAGGCGCCCCCGCCCTCGACGCTTCGGGCGCCGTGCTGGGGGTGACGGTCGCCGAGGCCCCGCGGCGGCGACGGATCTACACCACCACGCCCTCGTCCCTGCGCGCCGCCCTGGCCGAGGCCGGCGTCACGCCGTCCACCTCGCCAGGCCTCACGGTGACCCCGGCGACTTATCAGGCCGTCGCCGACGATCTGCGTGCCCGATTGAGCGTGGCCGAGGTGGTCTGTCTGGCGACCTAGGCGGCGGCCGGCGCCGGTTCGCTGCGCGCCACCAGGATCACCAGGACCATGGCCAGCACGCCGACAAGGCCGGCATAGAGAAAGAAGGTCACGTAGCCGGCCCCGAGGGCGGCAGGGGCGACATGGGCCTTGGCCATGGCGCTGGCGAAGGCGGCGGGGGGCGAATGTGCAAACAGACCCGTTAGCGGGGCCACCATCCCGCCGGTCTGGGCCGAGTGGGCGGCGGCTTCGACAATCCGGCCCGATTGCGAGGCGATGAGCTTGCCCGGCAGGGAATAGAGCGATGAGAAGAGGGCATACTGAGTGGCCGTGAAGCCGACTCCGGTGAGGCTCGACATATAGGCGATGAGGCACGTCCCGGCGTAGGCGGAGACGACGTTGTCGATGCCGATGGCGATAAAAAGAGCGTGGAGGTCCGGCCCCTGCACGGCCAGCCAGCCGAATATGGTGTTGGTGATCGGCAGCGCCACGGCGCCGACGATCAGCGGCCGCATGACCCCGAACCGGGCGATCGCCAGGCCGCCGACGAACACCCCGCCGACCGCGGCGAGCGCCCCGAACACCTTTCGCCCGGCGGCGATGTCGTCGAGCGTGAACCCGAGATCGAGGTAGAAGGCGTTCATCAGATTGAGCACGAAATCGGACAGGCGATAGACGCATATCAAGGCCAAGATCAACAGGGCTCGGCGCCCGAACCGGCGCATGAAGTCAGCGACCGGATCGCCCAGGGCGTGGAAGAGATAGACGCCGGGACGGGTCCGCACGGTCGGGATCGGCGCGGCGGCCAGAGCGACAACGCCAAACCCAAGCATGACGGAAGCCAGCTGCAGCCACACGCCGTTGGGCTTGGCGATCCAGGCCGCTTGCAGGGCCGCGCCGGCGCCGCCCGCGCCCAGGGCCTTGAGGCAGGCCGCCAGGACATCGGCCTTGGCGCCCAGGCCCGATCCCAGCAACAGCACGCCGATCAGAAGGATGGCCAGCCTCGCCACCCATTCTGCGAGGTCGCGCGCCGGCGCCGGAGCGATGCCGGCGGTGGGGATGGGGCGCAGCGTATGCTCGGCTTCCGCAGGGGCCAGCAGCACGGCGACGATCGCCAAGCCCATAACCGCGGCCATTGAGGCGTAGGCGACATGCCAGCCCACCGCCTGGGCGATGAACAGGGGCGCCGCTCCGGCCACCAGATTGGCGGCCCGGTAGCCCCATTGATAGGACGCCGCCATTGCCCCTTGGCGCGAAATGGCGGCCGCCTCGATCCGCCAGGCGTCGACGACGATGTCCTGGGTCGCCGAGGCGAATCCGGTCGCCACGGCGATCACCGCCAGCCCGCCCAGTCCGCGGGCCGGATCGCCGGTGGAGATCAGGAGCAGTCCGAGGATCACGGCGATTTGGGAGGCCAGGATCCACGACCGCCGGTGACCGAGCCAGGTCGTGAGGATCGGGATTTTCGTGCGGTCGACGAGGGGCGCCCAGATGAATTTGAACGAATAGGGCAGGGTTGCCAGGCTGAAGAGGGAGATGGCGGCCAACGACAGCCCCGCCGTCCGCAGCCACGCCGACATGGTGTCGAAGATCAGGGAATTGGGCAGGCCAGAGCCGAAGCCGAGGCCGAGCATGATGAGGATCGGCCGCTCCCCGAACACCGCCAGGGCGCGCAGAAGGTTGCGCTTGGCCGGCGTCGGCGGTTCGTCGCTTGGCGGAAGATGGGCCATCGATGGCCAGATTGAAGCGCGTCGCGACGCCCGTCCAGGCGGCTAGGCCGCTGTGCGCCTGAGAGAGGTGCGTAGCAGTTCGAGCCGGTCGTTGCCGAAGTACATGTCGTCACCATTCACGAACAGGGTCGGCGAGCCGAAGCCGCCGCGGGCGATGAGTTCGTCGGTGTTGGCCTTGAGGGCGGCCTTGACGGCCGGATCGGCGGCGCGGGCGATGACATCGGGATCGACGGCGGCGCGATCGCAGACGGCCTCCAGCACGGCGTCCTGCGATATGTCCTGATCCTCGCTCCAATAGGCTCGGAAGACGGCGCGCGCGAAGTCGACGAGCTTGCCTTGCTGGTCGACGACTAGGCAGGCGCGCATGGCCTTCACCGAATTCACCGGAAAGACGCTCGGCGGCATCTTGATCTTGAGGCCGGCTTGGTGCGCCCAATCCTGGAGATCCTTGAGCATGTAGCTGGCCTTGGCCGGAACCGGCGTCGCCCGGCTCTCGTAGACGCTGGGATTGATGGCGTTGAACACCCCGCCGACCAGGATCGGCCGCCAGATGATCTCCGCGCGCGCTTCTGCCGCTAGCGGCTGCACATTCTCGAAGGCCAGATAGGTCCAAGGGCTGGAGCAGTCGAAGAAGACTTCGATCACCTTGTCGCTCACGTCGGCCGTCTCCTGCCTTGCCGCCCAGCTTCGCCCGCCCTATCAGGCGCCATGACCGCGGAGGCGCCCGTCCAGACGGCCCGGCGATCCGCCGTGGCCATGTACACCCTCCTGTCGGTGATGTTCATCAACATCCTGGGGTTCGGCATCGTCGTGCCCCTGCTGCCGTTCTACGGGGCCTCGTTCCACGCCCCGCCGTGGCAGATCGCCTTGATCTTCTCGGCCTATCCGATCGGCAATTTCTTCGGCGAGCCGTTCTGGGGACGTTTGTCGGACCGCGTCGGGCGCAAGCCTATCCTGGTCTTCACCGTCCTGGCCAACTGCATCTGTTATGGTTCGCTCGCCTTCGCTCCGACCATCTGGCTGGCCTTCGCCATTCGCCTGGCCGGCGGCCTGGCGGCCGGCAACGGCTCGGTGGTCCAGGGCTACATTGCCGATGTCACTCCCCACGAGGAGAGGGCCGGGCGGATGGCGCGACTGGGGGCGGCTTACAACATCGGGTTCATCCTCGGCCCCTTCGTCGGCGGGGTGCTCGCCAAGCCATCGGCCGGTCCTCTCGGCTTCCAGATTCCCCTCCTCGCCGCCTCGGCCCTGGCCGGCTGCTCGGCGCTCGGCATCGCCCTGGCGGTGCGCGAGAGCCGGGCCCGGCAAGGCGGCGAGAGCAAGGCCGCGAGCCCGTGGGCGGCAGTGGGACTCGTCGTGCGCCATCCGGTGATCGGGCCCCTGGTGCTGCTGACGTTCCTGGTCGGCTTCGCCTTCAACGGCATCGAATCGGTGTTCGGCCTGTGGGCCCATCAGCGCTACGCTTGGCAGCCTCGCGATGTCGGCCTGTGCTTCGGCCTCTCCGGACTCATCGCCTCGCCCACCCAGTTCTTCATCACCGGAACTCTGTCGCGGCGCTACGGCGAGGCGCGGATGCTGGCGATCGGCATGGTGGGCGCGGTGATCGCCATGGCCGTCCAGCCCTTCGCCGACGGCGGCTGGACTACTTACGCGGTCATGGCGATGATGGCGCTCTCCTCCTCGGTGGCCTTCCCCAACGCCGGGGCCCTGATGAGCCGGGCGATCGACGAGCACAACCAGGGCCAGATCATGGGCCTTAGCAACGCCATCAATGCGCTGTCGCGGGTGGTCGGACCGCAGGCGGCCAGCTTCGCCTTCGCGAGCGTGAGCGTCGACGGACCTTTCTTCCTAGGCGCCCTTCTTGTCGCCCCGGCCATCATGCTTGCCCTGAGCGCCGGCACGGCGGCGGCGCGGGCCGCCAGGCCGTAGCGTCTAAGTTTGAGAAGACGCCACCGGCCCGGGCGTGAGCTTGCTTTGAGAACCCGTTTGGCCTAGAGAGCGCGCCTCCTAATTGGGTCGCCTGGCCACACGGCATGCCAGGGCGGTTCGTTCAGTCATCCTATCAGAAGGACGGCGCCAAGAGGCGCCGCAGCGAAATGCCCAAACTGAAGACTAAGTCCGGCGCCAAAAAGCGCTTCAAGATCACCGCGACGGGGAAGATCAAGGCCGGCGTGGCCGGCAAGCGCCACCGCCTGATCAGCCACAGCAGCAAATATATCCGTCAGAACCGCGGCACCAAGGTGATGGGCGAGAGCGATGCGAAGATCATCGCCACCTATCTGCCTTACGGCCTGTGATCGGAGGCTGACGGAAAATGGCGCGCGTGAAACGGGGTGTGGTCAGCCACGCCCGGCACAAGAAGGTCCTCGAACAGGCCAGGGGCTTCTGGGGACGTCGCAAGAACACCATCCGGGCGGCCAAGGCGGCCGTGGACCGGGCGGGACAATACGCCTACCGCGACCGCAAGGTGCGCAAGCGTTCGTTCCGCGCCTTGTGGATCCAGCGCATCAACGCCGCGGCGAGGCTCGAAGGCCTCACCTATTCACGATTTACCCACGGCCTTGAGCTGGCCGGGATCGACATCGACCGCAAGGTTCTGTCGGACATAGCGGGCAACGACCCGGCCGCGTTCAAGGCCATCGCCGACAGGGTTCGCGCCGCCCTGGCCTAGCTTAGTGGACGGGACCTGACGGTCCCCCCGCCCCTTGCGAAGCCCTCCGGCGAGACCCGTCGGAGGGCTTTTCGCTTTTCCGCGCCAGGAATTCCTTTCAAGAGATACTTCGCCATGACCGACACCCTCGAAGCCGAACTCGCCGCGCGGATCGCCGCCGCCGGCGATCTTGCCGCCCTTGAATCCATCCGCCTCGAAGCGCTCGGCAAGAGCGGGACCATTTCGGCGCGTCTGAAGTTGCTGGGCGCCATGACCCCGGAGGAGCGTCGCCTCGAGGGCCCGGCGATCAATGGCCTGCGTGACCGCGTCGCCACCCTGATCGCCGAACGCAAGGCAGTGCTGGAGGACGCCGCCCTCGACGCCAGCCTGGTAGCCGGTCGGCTCGATCTCTCCTTGCCGGCGCCGAAGCGGCGCAAGGGCGTCGTCCATCCGGTGATGCAGGTGATGGACGAGATGGTCGCCATCTTTGCCGAAATGGGTTTCGCCCTCGCCGAAGGCCCCGACATCGAGGACGATTTCCACAACTTCACGGCTCTGAACTTCCCGCCTCGCCATCCGGCGAGGGAGCTGCACGACACCTTCTTCCTCACCCCCGACGCCGCCGGTGAGCGCAAGGTCCTGCGCACCCACACCAGCCCCACCCAGGTGCGGATCATGCAGCGCAGCAACGCCCCGCCGCCCGCGCCATGGATCGCCGCCGGCCAGGCCCCGCCGATCCGGATCATTTCGCCGGGGCGAACCTATCGCCGTGACAGCGACGCCACCCACACCCCAATGTTCCACCAGATCGAAGGGCTGGTGATCGACCGCGACATCCACATGGGCCACCTCAAGTGGACGCTGGATGAATTCGTCGCCCGCTTCTTCGAGCTCGAGAGCATTGTCACCCGCTTTCGCCCGCACCACTTCCCCTTCACCGAACCCTCGGCCGAGATGGACGTGCAGTGCGAGGTCACCGGTGGCGAGGTGAAGATCGGCCAAGGAAGCGAGTGGTCGGAGATCGTCGGCTGCGGCATGGTCCACCCCAAGGTGCTGCGCAACTGCGGCGTCGATCCCGATGAATGGCAGGGCTTCGCCTTCGGCTTCGGCGTCGATCGCCTCGGGCGGCTGAAGTACGGCATGCCGGACCTTCGCGACATGTTTGCTTCCGACACTCGCTGGCTGGCCCACTACGGCTTCTCACCGTTTGCGACACCCAATCCGGCCTCGGGCCTGAGCTGAAGGAGGGGCGCGGTGAAATTCACCCTCTCCTGGCTCAAGGAGCACCTCAAGACCGACGCCGCTCTCGGCGAGATCGTCGAAGCCATGACCATGGCTGGGCTGGAGGTCGAGCACGTCGACGATCCGGCCGCTCGCCTCGGCGCCTTCACCGTGGCCAGGATCTTGGAGGCGAAGCGCCATCCCAACGCCGACCGCCTCAGCGTCTGCCAGGCCGAGACGGTGGACGGCATCAAGGAGATCGTCTGCGGCGCGCCCAACGCCCGGGCGGGCCTGACGACCATCTACGCCCCGATCGGGACCTTCATCCCCGGAACCGGCATCACCCTGGAGCCCCGCTCGGTGCGCGGGGTGGTGTCCAACGGCATGCTGTGCTCGGCCGCCGAACTGGAGACGGCGGAGGAGTCCGACGGCATCCTCGAGCTTGCGGACGACCTGGCGGTAGGCGCGCCGGCGGCGCAGGCGCTGGGCTTGGAGGCGGCGATCGATTTCGAGGTCACTCCCAACCGTCCCGACTGGCTAGGCGTGCGCGGCATCGCCCGCGAGCTCGCCGCCGCCGGCCTGGGCACGCTGACGCCCGATCCGCTCGAGCCCATCGTCGGGACATTCGCCCTGCCGATAGACATCCGGCTGTCGGCTCCGGGCGCCTGCCCGGCCTTCGCCGGCCGTCTGATCCGCGGGGTTAGGAACGGACCCTCGCCGGCGTGGCTGCAGGCGCGGCTGCGGGCCATTGGGCTGAGACCCATCAACGTCCTGGTCGATATCACCAACCTGATCACCTACGATCGCGCCCGCCCGCTCCACGTCTATGACGCGGGCAAGATCGCCGGCGGTTTCATCGAGGCGCGCTGGGGCCGTCCCGGCGAAAGTGTCGCAGCGCTGGACGGCCGGACGTACGCCGTCAGTGCGCAGACCTGCGTCATCGCCGACGGATCGGGGGCCATCGGCCTTGGCGGGGTGATAGGTGGCGTCTCCACCGGCTGTTCGGAGGCGACGAGCGATGTCTTCATCGAAAGCGCTTGGTTTGATCCGATCGTCACCGCCCAGACTGGCCGCGAGACGGGCATCGTCTCCGACGCCCAGTACCGCTTCGCCCGCGGCGTCGATCCGGCCTCCCTGGTCCCCGGCATCGAGCAGGCCACGGCCCTGATCCTCGAGCTTTGCGGCGGCGAGGCTTCGCAGATCCGCGTGGCCGGCGAGGCCCCGTCCGCCAATCCGCCCTTCGCCTTCGATCCGGCCTATGTCGGTAAGCTCTCGGGCCTGGCCGTCTCCGATGAGAAGGTGTGGAAGATTCTCGCCGATCTCGGCTTCACCCGCGCCGGCGACCTCGTCCAGCCGCCCACTTGGCGCCCGGACGTGGAGGGTAAAGCCGACCTTGTCGAGGAGGTGGCGCGGATCGCCGGCTACGGAGCACTGCCAGCAGTTCCCCTACCGCCGCAGCCGCGCGCCGTGGGCGGCGTGCTCACCCCCCGCCAAGCCCGCATCCGCGCCGCCCGCCGGGCCATGGCCGCGGCCGGCTACCAGGAAGCGATCACCTGGTCGTTCATCGCCCGCGCCAGCGCGACGCTGTTTGGCGGCGGCCAGGGGGCTCTGGTGCTCGAAAACCCGATCGCCTCCGAGCTCGACTGCATGCGCCCCTCGGCCCTGCCCGGCCTCATCGAGGCCGCCGGTCGCAACGCCCGCCGCGGCTTCCCCGACTGCGCCCTCTTCGAGATCGGACCCGTTTTCGCCGGCGACAGCGGCGCCGACCAGCGCACAGCCATCGCCGCCGTCGTCGCCTCGGCGCCCGCCAAGCGTTGGGAGGGCGGCCGGGGGGAAGATATCTTCAGTCTCAAAGCCGATCTGATGGCCCTGCTCGATGAACTGGGCGCGCCCTCCCTGCAGATCGTCCAGGGCGCGGCCCCACCTTGGTGGCGACCCGGTCGCCATGGGCGCCTGCAGCTGGGCCCCAAGGCCGTCATCGCCGATTTCGGCGAGATTCACCCGCGCGTCCTGGCCGCCCTCGGTGTCGAGGGGCCGATCCTCGCCTTCGAGGCCTGGTTCGAGGCCCTGCCCGAAGGCCGGAAGAAAGCGGTCAAGACCAAGCCTGCCTTGGCCCTCTCGCCCTTCATGCCGCTGACCCGCGATTTCGCCTTCGTGGTGGCTGAGACTACGGCGGCGGACGATCTCACCCGGGCGGTGCTCGCCGCCGACCGCGGCCTGATCGCATGCGCACGGGTGTTCGATGTCTACGA
Organism: Caulobacteraceae bacterium; assembly: GCA_036498165.1. Lineage (GTDB taxonomy): Bacteria > Pseudomonadota > Alphaproteobacteria > Caulobacterales > Caulobacteraceae > Acaudatibacter. The sequence goes on along the minus strand of DASXIE010000194.1, from coordinate 26,329 downwards.
GGGCAAAGGAGTCGCCGATGGCGAGAAATCCCTGGCCGTTGAAGTGACAATCCAGCCGCGGGAACGCACCCTCGCCGACACCGACATCGAGGCCCTCAGCGGTAAGATCATCGCCGCCGCCGCCAGGGCGGTGGGGGCGAGATTGCGGACCTAGCAGACCCTTCGGAGGCGCGCACCATGACCACGCTGGCGAACCGACCTAACACGGCCCTCCTCGTGATCGACGTTCAGAACGGCGTCGTTGCCAAGGCCCACGAGCGCGACAAGGTGGTCGCCAACATCGCCGCCTTGGTCGAAAGGGCCCGCCGCGAGCAGGCGCCGGTGATCTGGATCCAGCATCACAGCGCTGAACTGGTGCGTGGCGCCGATTCCTGGTGCATCGTCCCGGAGCTTGTCCCGGCGGCGGCCGAGCCGCTGATCGAAAAGGCCTGGGGCGACTCCTTCGAAGACACTGACCTAGAGGAGGTGTTGGCGGGGCTTGGGGTGGGCCGTCTCGTGGTCGCCGGAGCCCAGACCGATGCCTGTATTCGCTCTACTTTGCATGGCGCCCTGGCGCGTGGCTACGACGCCACCCTGGTCAGCGACGCCCACACCACCGAGGATCTCTCCCAATGGGGCGCCCCGCCGCCGGGCCAGGTGATCGCCCACACCAATCTCTACTGGACCTACCAGACCGCCCCGGGCCGCACCGCCGGAACGGCGCCCGCCGAGAAGGTCGACTTCACCGGCGCCGGGTCCCACCTAGTCGCCGCGTAGGGAGCGCCATCCGACGGCGTGGACGCAGGCCGAGCCGAGGACCCCGGCCAAGGGGGTCCTCGCCATCAGGCGGGTGAAGGCGGCGTCGCGGATGTTGAGACCACCGGCATAGGCCCCGAAGGCCGGCGCGATCAACCGCTCGCCGTCGGTGACGAAGCAGCGTCGGCGCACGCTCCCGCCGTTTCCGGCGACCTTGGCGCAGGGATGCAAATGCCCGGCGACTTCTCCGCTCGTCGCCTCCGCGCGTGGTTCGTGGACGAGGGCGAGGCCACCCGCCGTCAGGCTGACGACGCTCTCGCCAGGGAGGCCGCGGGGCCCCTCCGCGTCGTGGTTGCCCAGCACCCAGATTAGGGTCCGGCCGTGGGCGAGGGCGCCGAGCCGTCGGGCGTCGCCGATGCTGAGCCGGCCCTCGGCGGCGCCATCGTGGAACGTGTCGCCAAGCAAGACGAGAACGCGCGGCGCGAGCGCGGCCGCCTCCACCTCAAGCCGCGCCAGGGTGTCGACGGTGTCGAAGGGCGGCAGCATCTGGCCGCGGGCAGCATAGGCGCTGCCCTTTTCCAGGTGCAGGTCGGCGACGATCAGGACCCGTTCGCTCTCAAGCCATAGCGCCCCGCTCGGCCGGCACAGGACCTCGGTTCCGGCCAGCGCGAGGCTCAGACCTCCGCTGGGATGGCGGGCCCAGACGTAGCTCACGCCACCGCCTCGGCGATCAGGTCCTCGGCGGCCCCGGCGAGGATTATCTCGCGGGCGTCGCCTGGCGAGGCCTGGCGGCCGATCTCCAGGATGACCGAAACGGAGAAGGGCGAGAGGTGCGGCAGGCTCACGTGGCGTATTCGACCCTTGATGCGGGCGAGCATGTCGCCCAGGCGCGCCACGTCGATCAGCCCCGCCGCGGCGTCCTCGCGGGCGCAGCGCAGCAGCAGGTGGTCGGGTTGATAGCGGCGCAGGACGTCATAGACGAGATCGGTGGAGAAGGTCACCTGCCGCGCGGTCTTCTTGTCACCCCGGAAGCGGCGCTCGATCAGGCCGGCGATCAGGGCGCAGTTCTTGAACGCCCCTTTCATCATGGCGCTCTCCGCCAGCCACGCCTCGAGGTCGTCTCCGAGCATGTCCTCGGCAAACAGATCGTCCATGTCGATGCCGTCGAGCGGCTTCAGCGCCCACACCGCCAGGGCGTAGTCATTGGCCACGAAGCCGAGGGGCCCCACGCCCAGCCGGGCCAGCCGGCGGGTCAGGAGCATGCACAGGGTGGTGTGGGCTAGGCGGCCCTCGAACGGATAGCAGACCAGGAACTGCCTGTGGCCTTGGGGAAAAGTCTCCAGGAGCATTTCGTCCGTGGACGGAATCGCCGAGCGATCGCGCTGGATTTCAAGCCATTCGCGCACGTCGTCCGGCAGCACCTCCCAGTGGTGGTCGTTGCTCATCATCTGCCGCACGCGACGGGCGAGAAACGTCGAGAGGGCGAATTTCGAGCCGCCCCAGGATGGCATCTTCGCCTCTTCTCCCGGGGCTGGGGTGACCAGTACATCGACGCCGGTGACACCCTTCAGACGCCAGGTCCGGCCGGCGAAGATGAAGGTGTCGCCCTGCTCCAGCAATTCGAGATAGCCCTCCTCGACCTCACCGATCTTACGCCCGGGCGTCATCCGCCGTCCGGCCACCACCCGCACCGCCAGCATCGCCGGGGAGACGATGGCCCCGACATTGAGCCGATGGCGCAGCACTGTCTCTGCGTTGCGAGCCCGCCAGAGGCCGTCCTGGCCCTTCACAATGCGGGCGAAGCGGTCATAGACCTTCAGGGCGTAGCCGCCGGTGGCGACGAAATCGACCACCGCCTCGTAGTCCTCCCAGGCAAGATCGCGGTAGGGCCCCGCCGTGCGGACCTCATCGTAGAGGGCCACGAGGTCGAACGGCTCGGAGCAGGCGCAGCCCATGACATGCTGGGCCAGTACGTCGAGCGCCCCGCGGCGCGGCCGCTCGGCATCGAGCGCATTCTCGGCGATCGCCTCGCGGGCGGCCTGGCACTCGAGCATCTCGAAGCGGTTGGCCGGCACGAAAAGGGCGCGGCTGGGCTCGTCTAGGCGATGGTTGGCGCGGCCGATGCGCTGGACCATGCGCGCCGCCCCCTTGGGCGAGGCCAGCTGGATGACGAGGTCGACATCGCCCCAGTCGACGCCCAGATCCAGCGTCGAGGTGCACACGACGGCGCGCAGTTCGCCGCGGGCCATGGCCGCCTCCACCCTCCGGCGCTGCTCGGCGGCCAGGGAGCCGTGATGCAGGGCGATGGGCAGGGCGTCCTCGTTGAGCCGCCACAGCTCCTGGAAGGCGAACTCGGCCTGGAAACGGGTGTTGACGAAGATGAGGGCCGTACTGGCGCCGCGAATGGCGTCGTAGACCTCAGGCATGGCGTGGCGGGCGGTGTGGCCGGCCCACGGCACCTGGCCTTCGGTGAGGAGGACATCGACGATCGGCGGCGCGCCCGCCGCTCCTGTCACCAAGTCGACCGGCGCGCCGTCGCCCGCCGCCATCCAGGCTCGGATGAGGTCCGGATCGTCGACCGTGGCCGAAAGCCCGACCCGCCGATGGTTAGGGGCGAACCGGGCCAACCTAGCAAGGTCGAGGCTCAAGAGATCGCCGCGCTTGGAGGGCCAGATGGCGTGGATCTCGTCGAGAATGACGCAGCGCAGGTCTTCGAAATACAGCCGCGCCCCCTCCCAGGCGCAAAACAGGGCCAGCTGCTCGGGGGTCGTCAGGAGAATGTCCGGCGGCTTGATCCTCTGCCGCTGGCGCCTCGCGGCGCCAGTATCGCCGGTTCGTGACTCAGCGATTATTTTCAACCCCATCTCGCGGATCGGCGTCGAAAGGTTGCGCTCGACGTCCACCGCCAGGGCCTTGAGCGGGGAAATGTAGAGGGTGTGGATTCCGGCCGCTGTGTTAGGCGCCGGTCGCTGGGAAAGCTCGATCAGGCTCGGCAGGAAGCCGGCCAGGGTCTTCCCCCCGCCGGTAGGAGCGATCAGCAGGGCGTGGCAGCCGGCCCTCGCCTTCTCCACCATGGCCAGCTGGTGAGCCCGCGGCGCCCATCCGCGCGCGGCGAACCAGTCGCTGAAGGCGGGGGGAAGAACGGCCGGGACACTCATACTGTCCATTTCGGCCCTATAGCATGTTCCCGTTCCGTTTCACTCCGCTCTGCGCTACGACTCTCTCGTGAACGCCCCCGCCCTCAGCTTCGATCTGGCCCCGGCGCTGGTGGTGTTGCCGGGCGGGCGGTGCGCGATCGCGGATGGAGCTGGCTCCAACGCCTTCACCGCCGAGGAGGCGCGGGCGCTCTTCGAGGGCGGCCCGGCTCTCTTCGCCCACGCCGCAATGACCGCGTCGCGCCTCCGCCTTCGCCCCCCGCCGCGATCGCCGCGCCTCTTCGACGCCCTCGAGCTCTGGGCCTTTGTCCGCCCAGCGAGATTTTGCGCCCCGTCGGCGGCGGGGCTGGCCCTGGCCGCGGGCCTCGCCGAACCGCACGGCGCGGTGGCCCAGGCGGCGGCGTTGCGCGAGGTCGCCGCACTGCTTCTCGCCGAACTCGTCGCCGCCCCCGCGCCCAGCCGCGACGAGGCCCTGGCCCAGGCCGAGACCCTGGGCCGGACCGGCTGGGCCTGGGCCCCGCCGGTGATCGCCGCCCTGCGTTCAGGTCCCCAGATCAAGCCATGGCGCGGCTCCGGCCTCGAGGTCTGGAACCGCTTGGCCGAATGGGAGGACCATGGCCCGGCCGGCGAACCGGGCTCTGAACCCGTCGATCCGGCCGCTGCGGCGGCGCGCCTGGCCGAACTCCTCCATCGCTCCGGCCTCACCGAGCCTCGGCCCATGCAGGCGGTTTTCGCCGCCGAAACGGCCCACGCCTTCCAGCCCCGCCAGCGCGAAGGCGAGCCGATGATGATGCTCGCCGAGGCCGGCACCGGGGTCGGCAAGACCCTGGGATATCTCGCTCCGGCCTCCCTGTGGGCCAAGGCCAATGGCCCGGCGGTGTGGATTTCCACCTACACCCGCGCCCTCCAGCGCCAGATCGAGCGCGAGAGCCGCTCGGTGTTTCCCGATCCGGCCGACCGCGGGCGCAAGGCGGTGGTCCGCAAGGGCCGCGAGAACTACGCCTGCCTGCTCAACTTCCAGGAGGCGGTGAACACCGCCCAGCTCGGAGGCGGCGATCTCATCGGCCTAGGCCTCGCCGCCCGCTGGCTGCGCGCCACCACCGACGGCGACATGACCGGCGGCGATTTTCCGGCGTGGCTGCCGGGTCTGTTCGCGATCAGTCCGGTGGCCCAGGCCGGCGCCGCCAATCTCGTCGACCGGCGCGGCGAGTGCATGCACGCCGCCTGCCCGCATTACCGGGCCTGTTTCGTAGAGAAAGCTATCCGCGCCTCGCGGCGGGCCGATCTGGTGATCGCCAACCACGCCCTGGTGATGACCCAGGCCGCCTTCGATGGGGCGAGGACGGCGCGCGGGGCGGGCGCCGATGTGGAGACCGCCCGCCTCACCCGCATCGTCTTCGACGAGGGCCACCACCTGTTCGATGCCGCCGACAGCGCCTTCGCCGCCGCCCTCTCGGGCGCGGAGTCGGCCGAGATGCGCCGTTGGGTGAGGGGCCCCGAGGGGCGCGGCCGGCGCGGGCGAGGACTGGAGGCGCGCCTTGGCGATCTGCTGGGCGAGCGCGAGGCGCCGCGGCGGGCTCTTGGCGAGGCGGTGCGCGCCGCCGCCGCCCTCCCGGGCGAGAGCTGGTCGGGACGCATCGCGCCGGGGACCGGCGAGGTCAGTCCCTTCGGTCCGATCGAAACCTTCCTCGCCGCCGTCCTCGAGCAGCTGCGCGCCCGCGCCGCGCCTTCGGACGTCGGCATGGAGTGCGCCGCCCGCCCGGCCCTCGATCGGGTGCGCGAGACCGCCCGCGCCGCCGCCGAGGCCGTCGCGGCGCTGGAAGCCCCGCTCCTCGCCCTTGCCCGCCATCTGGCCGACACTCTCGACGAGGAAGCCGACTCCCTCCTCCCTGGCGAGCGGGCGCGGATCGAGGGGGCCCTGCGCGGCCTCGACCGGCGGGCGCGGATGATCCTGCCGGCCTGGCGCTCCATGCTGGCGGCCATCGATGAGAACGCCGAGGACGATCCCGATTTTGTCGACTGGTTTGACGCCACCTTCCTCTACGGGCGGGTGGTAGACGCCGCCTGCCGCCGCCACTGGGTCGATCCCACCGAACCTCTTATGGGAGCGGTCATCGCCCCCGCCCACGGCGTCTTGGTGACCAGCGCCACCCTCACCGACCCGACCCTTGCCGACCCCTTCGCCCTGGCCGAGATGCGCACCGGTGCGGCGCGCCTGCCCGAGCGGCCCAAGACCCTGCGCCTGGCCTCGCCCTTCGACTATGGAACCAACGCCCGGGCCCTGGTGGTCACCGACGTCAATCGCGACGATCCGCGCCAGGTGGCGGCGGCCATGCGCGAACTGTTCGTCGCCGCCGCCGGCGGGGCGCTGGGACTCTTCACGGCCATCCGCCGCCTTCGCGCCGTGCACGAGCGGATGGTCGGCCCCCTGGCCGAGCGCGGCCTGGCCCTCTACGCCCAGCATGTTGACCCCCTCGACGCCGGGGCCTTGGTCGACATCTTCCGCGCCGAGGAGGATGCCTGCCTGCTGGGCACAGACGCGGTGCGCGACGGCGTCGATGTGCCCGGCCGGTCCCTGCGCCTCCTGGTCTTCGACCGCATCCCCTGGCCGCGCCCGGACATCCTCCATAAGGCGCGCCGCGAGCGTTTCGGCGGCAAAGCCTATGACGACGCCGTCGCCAGGGCCCGCATCGCCCAGGCTTTCGGCCGCCTGATCCGCCGGGCCGACGACCGTGGCGTGTTCGTCATGCTCGACGCCGCCGCCCCGACGCGGCTTTTTTCCAGCCTGCCCGAGGGAGTGCAGATCGAGCGCCTCGGCCTCGTGGCGGCGATCGAGGCGGTGGCGGAACATCTCACCTCGCGGCCGCAACCGGCCTAGTCTAGACCCAAGAAGGGGAGGGCCCCATGCGCAATCGGCCATCAGCGATCGCTGCCTGCTGCCTCGCCACGATGTTGAGCTTGACGTCAGCCGCGCAAGCGCAATTCGGTCACCGCAAGCCGCCGCCGCCCTCGAGCGCCCAGCGGATCGACTGCCAGGCCATCGCCGCCAATCCCATGGCCGGCATGGACCTGGCCACCTGTGAGAAGATGAAAGAGGCGGCCGACGCCTACAATTCTGGCCGCAATGATCCCTCCGGCGCCCGTCCAGGCGACGAGGCCATGACCTGCGACGACATCAAGGCCGAGTTCATGCGCCAGCCGATCGCCAGGCCGGATCGCCGCCACGTCGCCGAGGCTCAGGCGGCCGCATCGGACTTTCAGGGCAAAATGGCCGTCGAACAGGCCAAAGTCGCGGCTGCGACGGTGGAACTCAGCGCCGAGACGACCGCGGCTTCCGCGGCCGGCATGGCCAATCCCGTTGCGGGGCGCGCCGCCGACCAGGCGGTGGAGGCCCACCGCCGCGCCACCGAAGCGGCGCTGAACGCCGACGCCAAGGTGAACGTCTTACCTGCGGCCAGGCGCATGAATTCCGGCGCGGGCGAATTGATCGGCGACATGTCGGCGCAATTGCAGAACAATCCGCGCCTCGCCCACCTTGTCTCGATGATCCAGGAAAAGCGCTGCCGCTGATTGCGGCGCCTATTCGTCGTGGTGGCGGCCGAAGTCGGGCTCGGGGGTTTCCTGGCCGGCCTCGATGACCCCGCGGCGGATTTCGCGGGTGCGGGTGAAGAGCTCGTGCAGCTTGTCGCCCTCGCCCCAGCGGATGGCGCGCGAGAGGGCCTGCAGGTCCTCGGTGAAGCGACCGAGGATCTCCAGCACCGCGTCCTTGTTGGCCAGGAAGACGTCGCGCCACATGATCGGGTCGGAGGCGGCGATGCGGGTGAAATCGCGAAAGCCGCCGGCCGAATACTTGATCACCTCCCCACGGGTCACCTGCTCTAGGTCGGCGGCGGTGCCGACGATGTTGTAGGCAATAAGGTGGGGGAGGTGCGAGGTGACGGCCAGAACGAGATCGTGGTGGCGCTCGTCCATCACTTCGACCTGCGCGCCCAGGGCTTCCCAGAAGGCGGTAAGGCGGGCGAGCGCAGCCAGATACGGCTCGTCGCGGCGAGCCTGGGGGGTGAGGATCGTCCAGCGGTGGGCGAAAAGGGTGGCGTAGCCGGCGTCGGGACCGGACTCCTCGGTGCCTGCGATCGGGTGCCCGGGGATGGCGAAGACGGTGTTCGGCAGTACGGCGGCGAAGGCTTCAGCGACCGCGCTCTTCACCGAACCGACGTCGGTGATGATGGCCCCGGGCTTGAGAGCGCCGGCCGCTTCGGCGGCGGCCGGTCCTATGGCCAGCGGTGGGGTGGCGAAGACGACCAGATCGGCCCCGATGACGGCCTTCGCCGGATCGGCGCTCACCTGATCGGCGAGGCCGAGGGTCCGCACCCGGTCGCGCACCGCTTCGCTGGCGTCGGCCACGGCGATCTCGCCGACCACGCCGCGGGCTCTGGCAGCGCGGATGACCGAGGAGCCGATGAGGCCGGCGCCGATCACCGCCATCTTGGCGAACAGCCGCGCGCTCATGATGCGCGCAGGAAATCGGCGAGGGCCTCGACCACGGCGCGGTTGTGCTCTTCTAGGCCGATGGTGAGGCGCAGGTAATCGGGCAGGCCATAGCCGCCGACGCCGCGCAGGAGGAGACCGCGGCGGGCAAGCCAGGCTTCCGCGTCGGCCGCGGTTTTCCCCGGGCGCCGGGCAAAGCCGATCAGCAGGAAGTTTGCCGCCGAGGGCACGATCTCCAGGCCCAGGCCGGCGAGCTGCTGGGTGAGCCACGGCCGCCAGCGCTCGACATGGGCGAGCGATCTGGCCTGGAATTCCTCATCGGCCAGGGCCGCCACGGCCGCCTTCTGCCCGGCAATGGAGGTGTTGAAGGGCAGGCGGATGCGGTCGACGGCCTCGGCGACATTTGGCGGGGCGAAGGCCCAGCCGACCCTCAGTGAGGCCAGGCCATGCAGCTTGGAGAAGGTGTGGGTCACCACCACGTTTTCGGCTCCGCGCGCGAGATCGAGGCCATCGGTGAAGGCCGGATCGGAACAGAACTCAGCGTAGGCCCCGTCGAGCACTAGCAGCACCCGCGGCGGCAGGCCCTCGTGCAGGCGGCGCAAATCCGCCTCGCCGATGAAGGTGCCTGTGGGATTGGCCGGGTTGGCGATGAACATCAGCCGCGTGCGCTCATCGACCTGGGCCAGCATGGCCTCCACATCGATGCGGAAGTTCCGCTCGGGCGCGCGCCGCACCTCGCCCTGGTTGGCCATGGCGCCGATGGCGTAGGCCCCAAAGCCGAACTCCCCCTGCACGATATTGTCGCCGGGGGTGAGGAAGGCCTGGTTCAGGAGGGCGAAGATCTCGTCGGTGCCGCAGCCGAGGATCAGGCGGGCCGGATCGAGGTCGTACCGCCGGGCGAGGGCCTCGCGCAGGACACCGGCCCGGCCGTCGGGATAGAGGGCGAGATCGGCGCCGGCGGCCAGATAGGCCTCCCGCGCCGCCTCGCTGCAGCCGAGGATGTTCTCGTTGGCCGACAGCTTGACCGGGGCGGTCACTCCCTCGGCCGTCGACCGGCCGGCCTTGTAGGCGGTGATCTCATTGATCCCGGCCTTGGCCTCAGGACGCGGCGCAACGAGAGGGGCGGGGGCCGTCATGGCCCGCCCCTATGCGGACGGGACAAGAGCCCTGTCAATAAACCTTGGGGGCGGGGGCGAGGGCGACCGGCCCCAGCGTCGCGCGCCCGGCCTGGAATTCGAGGTTGACCGGGCCGCCCGGCCCCTGGACCGCCGCGATCTCCGTGGCGGCCCGGGCGGCGTCGGGAGCGATGATCCCGGCGGCGGCCAGATCGGCCAGGGCCTGTGCCGCGTGGGTGACGTGGGCGCTCAGCACCCCGTCCAGCCGTCCCTCGCTGCTTACGGTGAGGCTCGTGCCGCGGGCGTCGAGCACCGAGGTCGCGGTCGTCAGCCTCAGGCGGCGGGCCTCGATTCGCCCGCCCGCCGCCGACCACCCCTGCACGGCCTCCGGCCATCCTCGCGCGTCCAGGGCATGGGCGTGATCCCAGATCACATCGGCAATAAGGCTGACCGGCTTGCCGGCCGAAACCGCGCCAAGCAGGCCTCCGCTCGGGATGGTCCGGTCGAATTCGACATAGGCCGCGCCCTGATCGGCGGGGCCGGCACGCGTGTGGAGGTGGATCTCGCCTGCGCTCGAGAGGAAATAAGGCGCGGACCCGGGAAGGGGCGAGAAGACGAGGCCGATCCCTTCCAAGGAAAAGCTCATCGGGCGGCGGTCCAGATCGTAGAGGCTGGCGCGAAGCACCTTGGCGGTGACCTTCACCGGTCCGGCTGGACGCAAGATGGCCGCGCCCTCAGGAGCCACTGCGACCCAGTGTCCCGGAGCGAACACCGAGGCTTCCGTCTCGAGGCTGGGGGCGCTCAGCCCCCATCCGGAGGCGTCGCGCCACGTCAGGGCCGTGAAATCGACATCGAGGCGGAAGGGAAAGCCGCTGACCCGCCGGCTCGACCAGGCGAACTTTCCTCCGGCCGCCGCCTCACGGGCTGAGAGGGCGTCAATGCGGCGCTCCGTTTCGCCCTTGAGCCAAAGCCAGCCGATTCCGCCGGCCGCTGCGGCGATGGCCAGGGCGATGAAGGGGCCGTAAAGACCAAGGCGCCTGGTCATGAGGAGGGTCCGTGGGAAGCGGAGCGGCGGAACGCTGGGTGTTCGGTTACGGCTCGCTGATGTGGAGGCCGGGATTTGACTATCTAGAACGCCGCGGCGCCCTCCACCAAGGCCGCCGACGGGCCTTCTGCATCTATTCGGTTCATCATCGCGGGACGCCGCAACGTCCGGGCCTGGTGTTGGGCCTTGCGCCCGGCGGGGCGGTACGCGGCATGGCCTACCACGTCGATGAACGCGCGTGGCCGGCCGTCTACGCCTATCTTATCGAGCGAGAGCAGCCCACCGAGACCTACGTCGAGCATCACGCCCTGGTCCGGCTCGACGATGGTCGCCGCGTCCAGGCCCTGACCTTCCTTTCCGATCGCGGTCATCCGCAGTGGGCAGGCGATCTCAGCTTAGAGGCTCAGGCCGACCTGATCGCCGGGGCGCGAGGCCTTTCCGGGCGAAATGTCGACTACCTGAGCGACCTCGTCGGCCACCTGCGCGAGGAGGGGATCGCAGATCCGGCCATGGAGCGGCTTCTAGCCCTGGTGGTGGAGCGGGAAAGTCTAGGCGATACGATCCTGACCTGAAGCGCCCGGCTTGGCCCACAGCGAAAGCAGGAACCCCGCCACCGTCACCACCAAGAGGGCGAGGACCAAAACGCTGCCGGCCTCGCCGCCAGAACGGCTCATCGGGCGGTAAATCAACACCAGCTTGGCGCCGAGCTGCTGTATGAGCAGGAAGAGGTAGAAGAGGGGGATCATCGCCCGGTAGCGGATGAGGACAACCCATCCCAGCAGCGGCAGCATCAACTGGGCAAATCCCAGCAAGGCGAAGAGCGAAACCGCCGCCTGGGCGCCGGCGGGGCCGAAGGTGTCCAGGGCGATGCCGTCGGCGGATGTCGCCACCTCGCGGGTGAAAAGAATGGAATTCACCCCGATCGCCGTTCGCAGCCCAAGCACGGGCAAAAGCAGCCATATCGCCGGCGCCCGGCCGCGAAAACGATTGTCTATAGCTTCAGGGAACAGCCGGCTGAGCATGTTTGGAATCCTCTTTTCCCGGCAGCTTAACCATGCGACGCGCTAAAGCCCCAGGAGTGCGGCCGAGGCGGCCTCCAGGCGCGTCTCCAGGATGGTCATGAATCCGGCACGATCCAGGCCGGCGGGGATTGGCTCGAGAAACTCATAGACAATGAGGCCCGGTCGGCGGATGAAACCGTGCGGCGGCCAGTGGGCCCCCGAATTGGTCGCCAGCGGCAGGCAGGGAACCCCCACCGCCCGGTAGAGGGCGGCGACGCCGGGCTTATAGACGCCGGTGAGACCCGGGGCCATGCGGGTGCCTTCGGGAAAAATCACCACCTGCCGCCCCTCGGCGATCCGGGCCTTGGCGGTGGCCAGCATCCGGCGCAGGGCGCTGGCGTGGCCCTCTCGATCGATGGGAATCATCCCCTGCTTGACCGAATACCAGCCGTAGAAGGGAATCTTCAGCAGGCTGTCGCGCATGACGTAGCAGGCGTCGCCAAGGACCGTGAAGGGAGCGATGGTGTCGAACATGCACTGGTTCTTGGCGGCGATCAGAGCCGCGCCGGGGCTCAGGTGCTGCCGCCCGCGAATCTCGAGCCGCACCCCGCAGACAATCCGCAAGAGGACGATCGTTCCCCCCGCCCACATCCGCACCGGGCCGATGATCCATCGACGCGGCGCCGGCAAAAGAGGCAGGATGGCGATGGCGATGATCACCGACCACAGATAGAACAGAGCCACGAAGATCAGGGAGCGGATGAAGAGCATCATCCGCCTTTCGCCGGCGCCTCGCCGCCGCCGCCCAGGCGAAGAAACGCCTCGCGGGCCAGGATCGCCAGGTACTTGCTGTATTCGAGCACCATCCGCCGGGCGCCTTGAGAGGTGTCGCGCCAATGGTGGGCGTCGAGCGTCGGCGTGGCGACCGGATAGGGTGTAATCCGCGCCTCCGGCATGGCCGAGCGCAATTCGATGAGGGCGCGCGGCATATGGTAGTCGGCGGTGACCAGGATGATGTCGCGGTAGCCCCTGGCCCGCGCCCACTGGGCGCTCTCACGGGCGTTGCCGAGGGTGTCGGCGGCGGTGAAACCGAGATCGACGCAGCAATCGAACAGCGGCTTGGCGGCCCCGGTGACGCCCCAAAGGTCGCTGCGCGTGGCGGCGCGGTTGACCCCGGAAACCAGCAGTCGCCGACCTTTGCCGCTTTCCAGCAGGTCGGTGGCCGCTTCGAGCCGCAGATCCGAACCGCCGGTCAGGGCGACGATCCCTTCGGCGGGCGCCGGCTCGTCGGCGGGGGTGAGGCGGGCGATGCGGTCGGCGAACTCCAGGAGACCCGCGGTCCAGATCAGGACCACGGCGAGGACCGCGGCCAGGCCCTTCATGGCGCGGTCCTCGGGATCGTCAGGGCCCCGATCAGGCCGGCGATCAGGGCCCACGGCGCGGCCCAGGCCAGATCGAGCGGCCCGACTGGCACGCCCAGGCCGCCGCCGGCCTGCCAGGCCAAGGCGGCGAGCACCGCCGCCACCGCGCCCAGCGCGCCGCCGGCGAGGGCCCGCCCGGCGCTCCGCCGCCGCCAGAGGTTTTTTACGAAGCGATCGGTCGCCCCGAACTGGCGGATGAGTCCCACACTGGGCGCCGCCACGGCGGCTTCTCGCCGGGTCGCCTGGGCGCACACGGCGATCATGGTGATGATGATCAGCATGGGCAGGATCACGTCGCCGGTGACGGCGAGAATCAGGCTCTTGCGGGCCCAGCGGGCCGCGGCGCCGCGCTCGCCCGCCCGGGAGGCGATACCCTGGGAGCGCAAGGCGGCGTCCAGCCGCGACGCTATGCCGGCGGCGGGGCTCACCACGCCGATCAGCCGGGTTTCGACGCCGGCCGGGGCGCCCAAGCCTCTGGCCATCTCCTCATCGCCACGCGCTGGATCCACGGCCGTGACGCGGTCGCCGAGGCCGGCGAGGACCTCTGTCGCCCGAGCCTGGGCGGCATCGGCGCTTTCCAATCCATGGCCCCAGACGACGACGACAGCGGCGCCGGCGAGCCGTGTCTCGCTGGGCTTGCCCTGGCGAATCGCCGCCGACCCAAGAATCGCCAGCAGAGCCCCTGCCAGGGTGAGCAGGACGAGGGCGGGGACCGCCCAGGCGTTGACCGCGGCGCTCGTGGGCAACAGGGAGCGGTTCACCTAGCGGTGTCCGGGTCGGCGACGTTGACCCGGCCGTCGTCGAGGGCGAGGACCTGGCGGCCGGTGGCGAGCGCTAGATCCCTCGTCGCCAGAAGTACGGTTGCGCCGGTCTGATGGAATTCATCAAGGCGCTTGAAGAGCCAAGCCGACTCGCCCGGATCCCGGCCCTGCGTCGGCTCGTCGACGAGTAGGATTTCCGGTGCGTCAGCCACCGCCCGGGCCAGGGCGAGGCGCGATCGCTCGGCGGGGCCAAGACTGGGCGGGACTTCGCGCGCGTGTTTCGCCAGGCCAAGCCAGGCCAGGACCTCGTCGACTTCGCGCCGGTAATCGGCCCGTCGGCGACCGCTGATACGTGGGCCGAGCGCGGCGTTTTCCCACACGCTGAGATGGTTGATGAACAGCGCCGGTTCGAGCGCCGCGCCGATACGCCGCCGCATATCGGCCCGATCGCGACGCGGCAGCGCCTGGACATCGCGGCCGAGCACCTGGACCATCCCCTGGCTCGGCGCCTCGGCGAGACATATCATCCGCAGGATCGCGGTCTTGCCCGCGCTGGGGCCGCCCTGCAGAACGTGAAAGGAGCCGGGGGCGAGGGCGAACGAGGCGCCGCGCAATGCGGCGGCGGCCTCTCCGCGCCGCAGCCATACCGCGTCGAAGCGCACCGCCGGCTGAGTCGAGGCACGCCGTTCCTCATGGTTCGCGCCGTCGGCACTGGTGGACATGAGGGCGGAAATGGGCGACCTCGGGGCGCATGGCTTGGGGCTTTGCGCGCATGATAGTGGCCCAGGGCGCCGGCGCCACCCGCAATTTGGCGGCGGCGGCGGTCGCCAATGCCTGATCGGGCCGACGCCCTCGAAGTGATGCTGAGCGCGGAGGCCGTGGCGACCCATGTCGAGGCCCTGGCCGGCCGTCTTGCTCCTCGCCTCGACGAGTCGGCAGTCGGCCTCACCATTCTCATGGGCGGCATGTGGTTCGCCGCCGATCTGACCCGGGCCCTGACCCGGCGCGGGCGGCGCCTAGCCGCCGACGCCCTGTGGCTGGCCTCCTACGGCGATGGCCGCCAGACCACAGGTGCATGCGAGGTGAGGGCGGGGCCGCAACGGCCGCTCGCCGGGGCCCAGGTGCTGATCATGGACGACGTCATCGACACCGGCCTCTCCCTGGCCCAGGCCGCTCGGATCGCCGCCGACGCCGGGGCCCGCGAGGTCCTCACCGCGGTCTTCGCCCGAAAGCCATGGCCGAGTCGGCGGGCCATAGAGCCGGATGACTTCGCCTGGGAGGCCCCGGCCCGCTTCCTGGTCGGCTACGGAATGGACCTTGGCGGGCGGCTCAGGGACCTGCCGTACGTGGCCGCCGCCGATTGAAGCTTGTTTAGAGGGCCGTCCGGGTCCGCCGCGCAACGGTCATGGCCATGAACATCGCCGGCGCCGTCAGCATGGCCCCGGCGGCGAAAGGCGCGCCGATAGAAATATGGCTGAAGGCGGCCCCGGCGACGATCGGGCCGCCGATTCGCGCCAGGCAGTTGCCCGCCATGTTCAGGCCCAGCATCTCGCCCTGGCGCTCGGCCGGGGCGGCCTGGGAAATCAAGGCGTTGATGTTGGGGAAGGTCAGCGACTGGCCGAAGGACACGGTGAAGAAGCCGCCCATGGCCACCGGCCATGTCGGCGAGATCAGCTGCACGAACATGCCTGTACCGACCAGCATGAGGCCGCCGGCCAGCACCCGCGCGGCTCCATAGCGGCGGGCGAGAAAGCCGGTCACGAAGCCCTGGGCGAGAGCCCCGCTGACCCCCACGGCCATGAAGGCGAAGCCGATCTGGCGCGGCCCCCAGCCGAACCGGGCCTGGGTCCACAGACCATAGGTCGCCTCGATGCCGGCGAAGCCGCACACTACGATGAAGCTCATGATCAGCACCCGGACGATCACCGGGTGGGCCGCCGCTTCTCTCAGGGACTGCAGACGGGGCGTCGGCGGAATGTCCATATGCGTCTCGGGCCGGGTCTCGCGCACGAAGAGGGCGACTCCGAGGGCCGCGAGGCCGGCCAAGGCCGCCGCGGCCAGGATCGGCAGGCGAAAGCCGATCACCCCCACGTCCGGCCGCGCCAGCAGGCCGCCGAGCGCCGGGCCGGTGACGAAGCCCATGCTGAAGGCCGCGCCCAGCAGACCCATGCGGTGCGGCCGGCGGGCCACCGGGGTGACGTCGGCGAGATAGCCCTGGATGGTCGAGATGTTGCCGCTGGTCAGTCCGCCCAAGAGCCGCAAGGCGCAGGCCGTCGCCATGTTCGGCGCGAAGGCAAGGGCGCCGTAGGCCAAGGCGGTGCCGATGATGGTGAAGAGCAGCACCGGCCGGCGGCCGATCCGGTCCGACAGCCGGCCCCAGAAAGCCTCGGCGAACAGCTGGCCGAAAGCGAAGGCAGCGAACATCACCGCGACCGCGAAGGCCGAGGCGTGAAAGGCACGGCCATAGAACGGCAGCAGCGGAATGACCACGCCGAAGCCGGCGATGTTCACATAGACGACCGCCAGCAGCACGACGAGCGCGCGGCGGGCGCCGTTATTTTCGTCAAGCTCGGGCATGGGGCGGGCATAGCGCCGTTCATTCCGGCGGGCGAGCGCCTCACGGCTGGGATGCGCGGAATATCGTGGCCCTGAGGCGCCGTCGCCTCACCCTCTAAGGTTCGGATACCGCCAGCAGGTCGCCAATCGAGGCGCCGGAATGGGTTTCCATGGCGGCGCCGGCCGCGGCGTCGCCCCTGGTGATGGCGCGCGTGACCTCGCGGCGGCGGTCGAGCATGACGGTGCCCTGGTCGCGGGCCACGCTCGTGCTCCAGGCGGTAGGGACGGCCGCCTCCATAAGGGGCTCGAAAGCGGCGACGATCTGGGCCTTGGCAAGACCTATCTGACAGGCTGCCGCAGGAACCGGGCCAGCGCGGCCACGCTGTCACGCCTGGACCGTCCGCCGATATCGGTTCCGGCGGCGAAATCGAAACCGTGGAATGCGCCAGGGTAGACGTGCAGCTCGGTGGGCACGCCCGCGCGCATGAGGCGGCGAGCGTAGTCGATATCCTCGTCAACGAAGAGATCGAGGGCGCCGGTGGAGATGAAAGTGGGCGGCAGGCCAGCGAGGCTTTCGGCGCGCGCCGGGGCCGCATAGGGTGAGACGTTCTCCGAGCCTGCTTCGGCCCCGATGAGGGCCGTCCAGCCGTAGCGGTTGCTGGCCGCGTTCCACACGAACTCGCCGGCGAAAGGATGGGGCTCGGTCGCGCAGGTACGGTCATCGAGCATCGGATAGATGAGGTGCTGAAAGGGGAGGCGGTATTCGCCCCGGTCGCGAGCGAGAAGGGCCAGGGCGGCGGCGAGGCCCCCGCCCGCGCTTTCTCCCATCACGCCGACGCTCTTCGGGTCCACGCCGACGGCGTCGGGGTCGGAGTGCACCCATGCCAGGGCGGCGTAGCAGTCCTCCACGGCGCCGGGCGCCCGAGTCTCCGGGGCCAGACGATAGTCCACCGAGACGATGGCGCAGTTCAGTTCAAGCGCCAGGGGTTTGTGCAACGCGGCCATGGACTGCGCCTCGCCGAGCACATAGCCGCCACCGTGGATATGCAGGATGCCGCTCAGCGCGCCGGTCGCCGCGACCGGCCGATAGCACAGCACCTCGAGGTTCGGGGCTCCGGGCGGCCCGGCGATGGCTCGCCGTTCGCACGCGACGGCCGCGTCGGCCGCCGGGTCGATCGGCATTACCATGCGGTTGGCGCGCGCCAGCGCCAAGGTCTCGTCCGACAAGGCGAGGGTAGGGAAGAGCTCCAGTAGGGGGGATAGCTCCGGATCAACGAGGTGGCGGCTAAAAGAGTCGGTCATCGGTTTGGGTTCACCATTTCAGGTCGCGCCCGGCCAAGGCGCATGGGGCCAATCTGGCGCCGTACCGCTGCGGCGCCCAGGCGAAACACGCCGCGCCGGCATCTCCGTCATGCCCGTCGACAGCGATCGATCGAGCGGCCGCCGGAAACCCGCGCCAAAGGCGCACAGATGGGGACATCGTTCAGGGCTGCCGGCCGAGCCGCGCGCGCCGCAGAGGGCGAGGGACCGGGCTGTGCCGTGCCGCTCTTGGAGTTTGCCGCCGCCTTGCCTCAACCGGGCGGATTGTTCTTTTCCAGGAAGGCGCACAGGGCCTTGAGCATCTCCTGACGCATGGCGCCGCGCGAAAGCCAATGATCCTCGGCCTTGAGGGTGACGAACTCGAAGGGCTTTTCCAGTCTCGCAGTGTCCCGCTCAAGGTCGACCTTGTATTCGGTCAGGTGGCTCTCGCCATCGACGAAATGGACGCCGCCCATGAAGGCGAATGGCTTGCCGTCGATGAGGCGGACCTGCGGGTAGCCGTAGATGGTTGTCAGATTGCGGCCCGAGTCGCGGGAAAGATCGCCCAGCAACTCCCGCTGGCTCTTGCTGGCCAGGTTGAAATCGGTGGCCATGAATGACTCGAGGCGTGGTGAGTCGACGCCCGGAATATAACCGGTGGCCGAGGTGGTCACGATCAGGTGGCCGTCGCCGCCCCAGCGGATGTCGCGAACCTTCTGGTTCCCGGCGTCAAGTATGGCCACGGCCCGACGCGATTCGACCTCCTGGATAACGATCCGGCGCGTGTCGCCGTCGGTCAACGCGAAGGCGAGCATCTGACCGCTTGGCGAAATCGCCACGTCTTCGAGCGTGGGCAGGCCGCCATAGGCCTCGATCGGCGCGGCGCGCGAGCCTGACCAGAAGAGCGTGGCTACAAGCGCCGCGGCCAGCCGCCACGCACGGACCATTTATTCCCCCCATCGTCCAAGCGGCGAGACTATGCCGCCGCCCTACCTCGGCGCCAGGATCATGATCATCTGGCGGCCCTCCATGCGCGGCTCGTATTCCACCTTGGCCACCGGATCGAAGTCGCTGCGCACCTGCTGCAGCAGTTTCATGCCCAGTTCGGGGTGGCGCATCTCGCCGCCGCGGAAGCGCAAGGTCACCTTCACCTTGTCACCCTCCTCGAAGAAGCGGTGCATGGCCCGGCTCTTCACCTCGTAGTCGTGCACGTCGATGTTCGGCCGCAGCTTGATCTCCTTGACCTCGACGAGCTTCTGGCGCTTGCGCGCCTCGTTCTTCTTCTTCTGTTCCTGGAACTTGAACTTGCCGAAATCGAGGATCTTGCACACCGGCGGGTCGGCGGTGGGTGATACCTCTACGAGATCCAGGCCTGCCTCGACCGCGGCCTCGAGGGCCGCCGACGTGGGCATGATCCCCTGTTTCTCTCCGTTTTCATCAATCAGCAGAACGCGTGGGACGCGGATTTCATCATTGATGCGGGGACCATCCTTGGACGGCGGCGCGGGCATTGGGCGACGAATAGGCGAGCCTCCTTGGGGCTATTTCAGAAATGCAATCTCGCCGGCAGATTATCCGAGCGCGATGCGCCCGTATATGACCAAGGCGCCACCGCCGATCAAGAAGTGGCGGCGAGCGACAGGGCCGCGGCCAGCACTGTCTCGACCGAAACATCGGCGAGATCAGGCGCCTGGAAGATCGTGACGTGGCCGCGCGGGGCGGAAAGCTCCGGCGACGAGGCCGAGGAGAAGAGGACGATGGTCGGCGCGCCGGCGGCGGCGATCAGGTGGACCGGCCCGGTGTCGTTGCCCACCGCCACGGCGGCGCGAGCGCCCTGGGCGGCGATCTGGGCGAAGTCGGTGCGGCCAGTGAGATCGCGGGCGCGCGGCGCCAGGCGCTGGATGCCGCGCGCCAGTTCACCTTCCTGCAGCGTCCCGACGATAAGGACGTCGAACCCCTCGGCCTCGAAGCGGGCCGCCAGCTGGCCGTAGCTCTTGACCGGCCAACGCTTCTCGGGATGCTTCGCCGAGCTGCCGGGGATGAGCAGGGCCGCGGGGCGCGGCTTGGCCGAACCGGGGCGCGCGGGGGCCTTGGCGCGCGCCAGGATCCATGAGATGTCGGGCGGCGGCGCGGACAGGGGCCGGGTCGGGGCGTCGGGCCAGACGCCGGCGGCCTCGAGTTGCTGCGCCTGGCGCTCGAGGGGATGCATGGCGGCGCGGGCAGGATTGCGGTGGCGCAAGGCGGCCCCGGCGGCGGTTCCCGACCACGCCGGCGCCCCGGGCCGCAGGGCCTGAAAGATGAGGTTGGTGCGGTCGTTGGTCTGCAGATCGTAGACGCGGTCGAAGCGTGCTTTGCGCAGCCGGCCGACAAGGGCCAGCCACTGGCCTGGGTCGTTCGGCCGCCCGTCGGTCTCGACGGCGTCGAAGTAGGGACTGATCCTGGCCAGGGTCTCGAAAGGCGGGGTGGTCAGCAGGGTGATTCGGGCGTCCGGATGGGCAGCGCGGATGCGGGCGAAAGCCGGAAAGGCCATGACGAAGTCGCCCAGCGCCGAGAGCTTGATCACCAGGACGGACTTGACCGGCTTCATGGCGCGCTCACGCCTCCCCCCGATTGCAGCACCCGCAGATAGAGGGAGAAGGTGTCCTTGCACATCCGGGTGAGGGAATAGAGCCTTTCGATCCGCGCCCGCGCCGCCGCCCCCATGGCCGCCAAGTCGGGGGGACTCATAGCCAAGGCCCGCTCAATGGCGGCGGTCCAGGCGTCCACGTCGCCCGCCGCCGCCAGCCAGCCGGTCTGACCGTCGACGATGGTCTCGGCCGGCCCGCCCAGCCGCGAGGCGATCACGACCTTGCCCATGGCCCCGGCCTCCGCCACCGCCCGGCCGAACGATTCCGCCGAAGTCGACGGCGCCACGACGAGATCGGCGGCGCGCAAGGCGGCCGGCATGTCGGCGCCGGTCAGGGCAAAGCGGAGATCGATCCCGGCGGCCCCGGCCTCGGCGCCGAGCCGGACGCCATGGGGGCCCTGGGCGCCGTCGGCGGTGAACACCAGCACGAAGTCCTTGCGCGCCGGGCCGCGCGCCAGGGCAGCGATGATCACTTCATGGCCCTTCCAGGCGGCGAGCCGAGCCGGAAGGAGAATGATCGGACGTGCATCGCTTTCGCCAAGGCCCCAGGCGGCGCGCGCCGCGGCCACGCGTGAATCCGGAACCGCCGCCGGATTGAACATCCCAGTATCGACCCCTTCGGGAATCACCACCACCTTTTCCGGCGCCACGGCGTGTTCGCCGAGAATATGACCGCGGGTGAAGGCCGAATTGGCGATCACCGCGTCGCCGCGCGTCATCACCGAATTGTACCAGCGCTTGAGCGGCGAGGCGGCCGCGTAGATGCCGTGGTAGGTGGTGACGATCGGCACGCCGGTTCGGCGGGCGGCGGCAAGGGCGCTGAACGCCGGACCGCGGGAGCGGGCATGGACCACACTCACCTTTTCGCCGCCGATAACTCGTTCCAGCCGCCTCGCGTTGAAGTAGAGCGAGAGCGGGTCGCGGGCGTGGAGGGGCAGGCGGATGAGCTCGCCGCCCCGGCGCTTCAGCTCAGCCTCGAGCCGACCGCCGCGGGAAGCCACCAGCGAGCGCGCTCCCGCGCCGGCCGCCGCGCCCGCCACGTCCAGCGTCAGCGTCTCGACCCCGCCGGCGTCGAGAGCCGGGACGACTTGCAGGAGGGTGAAGCCCGCGGGAAGCATGGCCCGCGAGACGTTGATCGTCGCTCCCTCTGGCATGGCGGGTCCAAGGTGGCGCAGGTTGGCGCCCGGCGAAAGGGAAAAGGCGCGTGAGCGAGACCGCCGGCCATCTCAGTGTCAAGGGGACCGCCATCGCCTGGCGGCGCGTCGCCGGGTCCGGTCCGACACTGGTGTGGCTGGGCGGCTTTCGCTCGGAAATGGCCGGGACCAAGGCCGACGCCCTCGCCGCCTGGGCGACCGCCCGCGGCCGCGCGTTCCTGCGCTTCGACTATTTCGGTCACGGCCTTTCCGGCGGCGACTTTCCAGAAGGTACGATCACTCGCTGGCGCGCCGACGCCGTGGCGGTCCTCGATGAACTCACCGAAGGCCCGGTTGTCCTCGCCGGCTCGTCGATGGGTGGGTGGCTGGCCTGCCTCGTCGCCATGGCCCGGTCGGACAAAATCGCCGGGATGGTCCTCGTCGCCCCCGCGGCCGATTTCACCAGCGCCCTGCTGGCCCCGTCGCTGACGGCGGAGGCGCGCGAGGCCATCGCCCGCGACGGCGTCTGGCGCGCGCCCTCGGCCTATGACCCGCCCGGCTATCCGATCACCCGGGCGCTCCTGGAAGACGGGGCGCGGTGGTCGATTCTCCCTGGCCCTGTCCCCATCGAGGCCCCGGTGCGCATCCTTCAGGGCGGCGAGGACGCCGAGGTCCCTTGGCGCCACGCCCTCGAGCTGGCCCTGGCGATGAAGAGCAGCGACGTGGTCTTCAACCTGATCCGCGACGGCGACCATCGCCTCTCGCGGCCGGCCGACATCGCCCGCCTGATCGCCGCCGCCGAGGAGCTTACGAGCCCGTGAAGGCCTCGATCGCGGCCCGGGCGGCCGCGCCCAGGCGG
The DNA here is from genome assembly GCA_036498165.1 of Caulobacteraceae bacterium. GTDB lineage: Bacteria > Pseudomonadota > Alphaproteobacteria > Caulobacterales > Caulobacteraceae > Acaudatibacter. The sequence goes on along the minus strand of DASXIE010000194.1, from coordinate 4,135 downwards.
GGATGCTTGAGGGCGAAGGCGAGGTTGGCGCGCAGAAGGCCGATGGGATCGCCGCAGTCATAGGTGACGCCCGCCAGGCGCAAGGCGTGAAATGACTGGCTGGCGAGCAGGCCGAGCATGGCGTCGGTGAGTTGGATTTCGCCGCCGGCCCCGATCTTCTGGGTGGCGAGGAAGTCGAAGATTTCAGGCTGGAGGATGTAGCGACCGGAAATGAAAAGGTTGGACGGCTCGGTCCCGGGCGGCGGCTTTTCCACCATCCCGGTCATCGCCGCCAAGCGATCCTCGAAGCCGGGCGCGGTCTCGCCCAGGGCCACGACGCCATATTTGTGGGCCTCGCCCTCAGGGGCTGGCTCGACGGCGACGAGATTGCCGCCCACCGCCTCGTAGGCCGCGACAAGCTGGGCCAGGCCCGGCGGACGAGCGTCCATCAGCATGTCCGGCAGCATGACCGCGAAGGGCTCCCCGCCGATCAGGTCGCGGGCGCACCAAACCGCGTGGCCCAGCCCCTTGGGCTGCATCTGGCGCACGAAGCTCATTTGCCCGGGCCCCAGCAGGTCGGCGCGGATCTCGGCGAGGGCGCCTTCGCGATCGCGGGCCTCCAACTCGCTTTCCAGCTCGAAGGCGTGGTCGAAATAGTCCTCGATGGCCCCCTGGCCGCGGCCGACGATGAAGATGAAGTGTTCGACGCCGGCGGCGACGCCCTCGGCGACCACGTGAGCCAGCAGGGGCCGGTCGAAGACATTGAGCATGTTTTTCGGCGTCGTCTTGGCGGCCGGCAGGATCCGCGTTCCCAGACCCGCCACCGGCAGGACCGCCTTGCGCACTCGTTTCATCGCCGCCATCCGCCGCTTCAGGGTGGCGCCTAACTATTCGACCGTGACGGATTTGGCGAGGTTGCGCGGCTGGTCGACGTCGGCGCCCTTGAACACCCCCACCTGGTAGGCCAGCAGCTGCAGGGGGACCGCGAAGACGAGGGGGGCGATCAGGGGATCGCAGTTCGGGGCGATGATCGTGCGGGCCTGCGGCGGGGCGTGGCCGGCCCCGGACTCGTCGGTGATCAGGATCACCGGCCCGTCGCGGGCGATGACCTCGCTGATGTTGGAGAGGGTCTTTTCGAAATAGGCGTCGCTGGGAGCCAGCACGATGACCGGCGTTTCCTGGTCGATGAGGGCGATCGGGCCATGCTTCATCTCTCCGGCGGCGTAGCCCTCGGCGTGGATGTAGCTGACCTCCTTGAGCTTCAGCGCCCCTTCCAAGGCCAGGGCGAACATCGGCCCGCGGCCGAGGTAGAGCACGTCCCGCGCCCGGCCAAGCTCATGGGCGATAGGCCGCACGCTGTCCTCCACCTTGATGGCCCGGGCCAGCAGACGCGGAGCTTCCAGGAGAATGTCGACCAGCCGATGCTCCTCGGCGGCGTCGATGCGGCCACGGTCCTTGGCGGCGGCGATGGCGAGCGCCAGCAGCACTGATACCTGGGCCGTGAAGGCTTTTGTCGAAAGCACGCAAATCTCCGGGCCGGCGTTGGTCGGCCACATCCGGCCGACTTCGCGAGCCATGGTCGATTCGTGAGCGTTGACGATGGCGGCGGTGGCGAGGCCCTTCTCCTTACACCACCGTAGCGCCGCGAGGGTGTCGGCGGTCTCGCCCGATTGCGAAATGGCGACCGCCAGCGTCCTGGGCGAGAAGGCCGGTTCCCGGTAGCGGAACTCAGAGGCCACCTCGACGTCCACCGGCAGGCCGGCCAGACTCTCGATCAGGTACTTGCCGATCATCCCAGCGTAGTAGGCGGTGCCGCAGGCGAGGATCTGCAGTCGGTCGATGGTGGAAAAGTCGAAACCGTCCGGCGCGGCCGCCGTCCCGGCGACCGGATTGATGTAACTGGCCAGGGTGTGCTGACAGGCGTCCGGCTGGTCGTGGATCTCTTTTTCCATGAAGTGCCGGTAGTTGCCCTTCTCCACCAGGGCCGCCGAGGCCGAGACCGATCGCGCCGGGCGCTCGACGCGCCTGCCATCGGCATCGAAGATCCGCGCGCCCTGGCGATCGATGGCCACGTAGTCGCCTTCCTCGAGATAGGAGACGAGGCTCGTGAAGGGGCCCACCGCCAGGGCGTCGGAACCCAGGAACATCTCGCCGCGCCCATGACCGACCACGAGGGGACTGCCGCGCCGCGCACCCAGGATCAGTTCGTCCTCGCCGGCGATGAGCACCGCCAGGGCGTAGGCCCCGCTCAGCCGGTCGAGGACGGTCTTGAACGCTTCCAGCGGCGCCGCTCCGCGGGAGAGTTCACGATCGATGAGTTGCGCGACCACCTCGGTGTCGGTCTCGCTCTCGAAGGTGCGGCCGTCGGCGACGAGTTCGGCCTTGAGCTGGGCGAAGTTCTCGATGATCCCGTTGTGGACCAGGGTGACCCGGCCGATTGTCTGCGGGTGGGCATTGATCACTGAGGGCGCCCCGTGGGTCGCCCAGCGGGTGTGGCCGATCCCGACCTCGGCCTTCAGGGGCTCGGCGGCGAGGACCGCTTCGAGTTCGCGGATCTTGCCTTTGGCGCGACGCTTTTCGACCTTGCCAGGCGCGGTGACTCCCGCCACTCCGGCCGAGTCGTAGCCACGGTACTCCAGCCGCTTGAGGCTCTCCACCAGGCGCGGCGCCACCGGCTCGGCGCCGACGATTCCGATGATCCCGCACATGAGCTCTCTTTCCTCGACAAGGCTGATCGGCGGGCCTGAAACGGCCCTTTGTTAAAAGCCCGCGCCGCGCGTAAGCTTCCCTGACCTTCAAGGAGGCGAAGCCGGGCCTGCCGGCCTTAGCATCGGCGCGACGACGCCTCCATTGATCTTGCGTTTCGCAACCTTTCGGATTGACATGAAGAAGCGGACTTATTTCGGCACCGACGGCATCCGCGGCCAGGCCAATCACTACCCCATGACCGCCGAGGTGGCTCTCCGCGTTGGCCTGGCGGCCGGCAAACTGTTCCGCACGCCCGACGACCGCCGCCATCTGGTGGTGATCGGCAAGGACACCCGCCTCTCAGGCTACATGATCGAGCCGGCCCTGGTGGCCGGCTTCACCTCCGTGGGCATGGACGTGCGCCTGTTCGGGCCCTTGCCAACCCCCGCCGTGGCGATGATGACGCGCTCCATGCGCGCCGACCTCGGGGTGATGATCTCGGCCTCCCACAACAGCTACGCCGACAATGGCATCAAGCTCTTCGGTCCCGACGGCTACAAGCTCTCCGACGACATGGAGGCGCGCATCGAGGCCCTGATGGACGAGGGCCTGCAGGAGGGCCTGGCCGCCCCCAAGCAGCTCGGCCGGGTGGCGCGCATGGACGAGGCTCAGGCCCGCTACATCGAGATCGTCAAGGCGACCCTGCCGCGGGCGCTCAGCTTCAACGGCCTCCGGGTGGTGATCGATTGCGCCCACGGCGCGGCCTACAAGGTCGCTCCGACCGCGCTTTATGAACTCGGCGCAGAGGTCAAGGAGATCGGCGTCAGCCCTAGCGGCTTCAACATCAACGAGGAATCCGGGTCGACCCATCCGGCCGCGATAATCGCCGCGGTCAAGGAATACCGCGCCGACATCGGCATCGCGTTGGACGGCGACGCCGATCGCCTGGTGATCTGCGACGAGCGTGGCCAGATCGTCGATGGCGACCAGATCATGGCCCTCATCGCCCAGGCCTGGGCGGCGCGTGGCCAGCTCGAGGGCGGCGGGGTGGTGGCGACGGTGATGTCCAACCTCGGGCTCGAACGCTTCCTGGCGGGCCGCGGCCTCGCCTTGCACCGCACTCAGGTCGGCGACCGCTACGTCAGCGCCAGGATGCGCGAGGGCAAGTTCAACCTGGGCGGCGAGCAGTCGGGCCACATCATCCTGTCGGACTTCTCCACCACCGGCGACGGCTTGATCGCTGCGCTGCAGGTGCTGGCCGAGCTGGTGCGGTCCGGCAAGCCGATGAGCGCGCTGGCGCGGCAGTTCCACCCCGTGCCGCAGAAGCTGGAGAACGTGCGCTTCTCCGGCGGCAAGCCGCTGGAAGCCGCCGCGGTGAAGAGCGCGATCGCCGAGGCCGAGCAGCGCCTGAACGGCGCCGGACGGGTGCTGGTGCGCGCCTCCGGCACCGAACCGCTAATCCGGATCA
>DASXIE010000193.1:0-2218 GCA_036498165.1 Caulobacteraceae bacterium | reverse complement strand
CACCCCATTGGCCGTTTCGCTGGGTTCGGAAAACTTCAGCGTGGCGGCGCCCAGGCCGGCTCGTTCGGCGTCGGCCGGGCTAAGAACGATCTCGGTGGCGCCGGTGTCGACCAGGAAGCGCACCGGCTCCCCGTTGACCTTGCCCATGACGTAGAAGCCACCGCCTTCGCCGCGGCCGATCACCATCGAGCCCTTCGCATCGGACACCGCATAGGCGGGGTTGATCGACGAACGCACCCGCTGGAATGCCGCGGCGAAATCGTCCCGGAAGGTGTAGCCGACCACCAACGTGAGCAGGATCGCCGCCCAGATCGCCGCGTGGCGCACGCCCTGGGCGAGGTCGAGGCGTCGGCTCGCCAGCAGGCCGCTGGAGACCAGGGCCAGGAGGCCGAAGAGTCGCAGGATCTCGAAGGGGCCGTCCCCTTTGTCCAGTTCGCCGGGGAAGTATCGGGTCAGGACGAACAAGGCCGCCCCCGCCGCGGCCAGCAGGCCCAGCCAGATATAGAGGCCCGTTCGCCCGCCTCGCGGCGGTGGCGAGGACGGCGGCTTGGTCGCCGCCCATGGCCCCTCGAATTCGTCCATGTCTGGTCCCGCCGGCTGGTGCGTAACGGTGAAACCTTTTGCGCCGCTTGACCAGGGGTGATGGTGGCCTTGCCAAGTGGCGACGCTATGGTGAGGGCCGACCCAAGCCACAGGAGGAGCCCATGGCCATCGATTTCGACATTCCCGCCGAGGCCAAGGCCGTCCGCCAGAGGGTCCGCGCCTGGGTGCACGACGAATGCATCCCCGCCGAGAAGCGGATCGTCGACAAGGAGTCCTACAAGTCGGTGCTCGCCGAGCTGCGCGCCAAGGCCCGCGCGCAGGGCCTGTGGCTGCCGTTCGTGCCCAAGGAATACGGCGGCATGGGGCTGGGGCCACTGGCCAACGCCCTGGTCCAGATGGAGCTTGGCGAAAGCCACCTCGGGGCTCTCTCCATGAACAGCCAGGGGCCGGACGACGCCACCATCCTCACCCTCCTCGCCCACGGCACCGGTTTGCAGAAGGAGAAGTTCCTCAAGCCCCTGCTCGAAGGGGAAAAACGGGTCTGCTACTCGATGACCGAAAAGGCCGCAGGGGCCGACGCCACCGGCATGCAGACCCGGGCGGTCAAGGACGGCAACGAAAACTATGTGCTGAACGGCGAGAAGTGGTTTTCCTCGGCGGCCAGCGCCGCCGACATGGCCCTCGTCATGGCCATGACCGATCCGGACGCCCCCCGCCACCAGCGCTATTCGACCTTCATCGTCGAGCTGCCCAACCCCGGCTATCGAATCAAGCGCGACATCCCGACCATGGCCGCCGAGGGTCCGCTCAGCCACATCATGGGCGGCGGTCATGCCGAGATCGAGATCAAGGACTTGGTGGTCCCGGCCGAGAACCTGGTTGGCGGCGAGGGCCGCGGCTTCGACATGGGCCAGCATCGCCTGGCCTATGGGCGGTTGCGCCACGGCATGCACAATGTGGCCATGGCCCAGCGGGCCCTCGACATGGCCACCGCCCGCGTCGTCGAGCGCGAGACCTTCGGCAGGAAGCTCTCAGAGCGCCAGGGCGTGCAATGGATGCTCGCCGACTGCGCCAGCGAACTCTACATGGCTCGCCTGATGCTCCTGCACATCGCCTACAAGGCCGAGAAGGGCATGGACCTGCGCCAGGAGAATTCCATCGCCAAGGTGTTCCTCGCCCACATGGTCCACAAGGTGGTCGACACCGCCATCCAGCTGCACGGGGCGCTCGGCTACAGTCGCGATACGCCACTCGCCGCCTGGTACACGCACATCCGCGCCCAGCGCCTGGTGGACGGCCCCGACGAAGTCCATCGCTGGACGGTCGGGCGCAATGTCATCAAGGCCTACCAGGCCCACGGCACCACCGCCTCGGCGGCGGGCGGGGATCTCCTCTAGGGTTTGGCGGGGGGCGTCCGCGGCGGCGGGGGGCCGACCTCGAACACCGGCCCGCCAGCGTAGGAAACATAGACCTTGTGCTGGCTGAGGGCGACATAGACCCGGTGAGCCCGGAAGAAATCCGCTCCCAGGATCATCTGCGGCTGGTCGGTCACCGCCGAGGCGATGCGCGTGTTGATGTGGGTGTCCTTGTCGGCGCCGAACATGTCGGCGATCTGGAGACGGGTGTTCTTGATCGTCTCCTCGCCGAAGGAGAAGCTCGAGAAGGTCCCGACACG
>DASXIE010000192.1:0-8694 GCA_036498165.1 Caulobacteraceae bacterium | reverse complement strand
CGCCGACCAGGCGCGCTCCAGGTCGGCCTGATGCCGCGGAGCGGCGATGGCGATCAGGGCCTGAGCCCGGGCCTCCAGGCTGGCCCCGCGCAGGTCGGCGACGCCGTGCTCGGTGATTACCAGATCGACGTCGTCGCGAGGCAGCGAGACCGTGGGTGCGGTCAGACGGGGGACAATCCGCGAGATACGGCCGCCGGCCGCCGTGGCCGGCAGGGCGAGGATCGCCCGTCCGCCGTCGCTCAGCCGCGCCGCCCGGGCGAAGTCGGGCGCGCCGCCCAGCCCGCTCACCAGGACGCCCTCGCGCCACTCGATATTGCCCTGACCGAAAAGATCGACCTCGAGAGCCGAGTTGATCGCCCACAGGCGCGAGATTTGGGCAAGGCTCGCCGCCCCATGGGTCACCATCGCGTCGGCGAAGACCAGCCGCCGCGCCGCCCAGACCATGAACTCGGGTGAACCATAGGCGAGGCCGGTGATGTGGTCGCGGTCCGAGGCCAGCGCCCCCGCTTCGTCGAGCGCGCCGTAGCCGTCGGTCACCATGCCCGAGCGGATGACAAGGCCGCGATGGCCGACGAGCTTGGCGACCGCCGCGGCGGGCGCGCCGCCGATGCCGGTCTGAATCGCCGCGCCGTCGGGGACGAGGGCGGCGATGCGCTCGGCGATGGCGGTTTGGTCAGGGCTCGGCGCCGGCTCATCGCCGGTGATGAGCGGACCATCCGCCTCGATGGCCACATCGAGCGCCGCGAAGGGGATTGTCGGACCCCTGGCGGGCCGGGGAAGGCCAGGATGAACGAAGGCGAGCCGCCGTCCGGCGCGTCGCCAGATCAGCGGTGCGAAATCAGAGCACGGCCCAAACGAGCACAATCCTTCGGCGTCGGGCGGCGTCACCTGGAAGATGGCGAGGTCCGGCGGCCGCTCCGAGGCCAACGCCTGGGCGATCTGGGAATAGGCCATCGGCCGCACCGCGACCCGGCCGGCGGCGAACGAGGCGCGAAGGCCCGGCGGCAGCATGAACGTGGTCAGCCGGGCGCCGAGGGCGGCGTAGTCGAAGCGATTGATTCCCGGCAGCAGGCAGCTGGTGATCGAAACTCCCGCCAGCGCCTCCGGGGCGCCGGCCAGGATGGGTCCCAGCGCCCGCGGCTCTCCGCCGGCCCCCTGAACATAGACTTCAAGACCGGGCCGGAATTCGGCCAGCACCCGCGCGGCGTCGCCGGCGCCCACCTCTCGCCCCCTTTTCAGGCGACTTGCGGCTGGCTGAGGCGCAGTTCCTCGATCATCGCCTGGCGGATCAGGAACTTCTGGACCTTGCCGGTGACGGTCATGGGGAACTCGTCGACGAAGCGGATGTAGCGGGGCACCTTGTGGTGGGCGATCTGGCCGGCGCAGAAGGCCCGCACGCCGGCCTCGTCCAACTCGCCGCCCGGGTTGAGACGAATCCAGGCGCACAGCTCCTCGCCGTAGCGCTCGTCCGGCAGGCCGACGACTTGGACATCGGCGACCGCCGGATGGCCATAGAGGAACTCCTCGATCTCACGTGGAAAGAGGTTCTCGCCCCCGCGGATGACCATGTCCTTGATCCGCCCGACGATGTTGCCGTAGCCGGCGGCGTCGATGGTCGCCACGTCGCCGGTGTGCATCCAGCCCTCGGCGTCGACACTTTCGGCGGTGCGCTGGGGATCATCCCAGTAGCCGAGCATCACTGAGTAGCCGCGGGTGCACAGTTCGCCGGCGACGCCCCGCGGAACCGCGGCGCCCGCCGTATCGACGATCTTGACCTCCACATGGGGCTGGACACGGCCGATGGTCGAGACGCGCCGCTCCGGAGGATCGTCCGGAGCGGTCTGGAAACTGATCGGGCTGGTTTCGGTCATCCCGTAGCCGATGGTCACTTCGCTCATGTGCATCCGCTCGATGACCGCCTTCATCACCTCCACCGGGCAGGGTGCGCCGGCCATGGTCCCGGTGCGCAGGGAGGTCATGTCGAAGCGGTCGAACTCGGGATGGCCGAGAATGGCGATGAACATCGTCGGCACGCCATAGAGGGCCGTGCAGCGCTCCGATTCAATGGCGTCGAGCGTCGCCCCGGCGTCGAACACCGGGGCCGGCAGGATCATGGCTGCGCCATGGGTCAGGCAGGCCAGGACTCCCAGCACCATGCCAAAGCAGTGGTACATCGGCACCGGGATGCACAGGCGGTCCTCGGCGGTGAAGGCCTGGGCCAGGCCGACGAAATAGCCGTTGTTGAGGATGTTGCGGTGGGAAAGGGTTGCGCCCTTGGGCGAGCCGGTGGTGCCGCTGGTGAACTGGATGTTGATCGCCGCCGCCGGATCGAGCCCGGCGCCGATGTCGGCGACCTCGCCGAGGCGGGAAGAATCGCCCGCCGCGACCTTCGCGAAATCGAGCCAGCCGGCCCGCGCCGGCCCGCCGATCTTGATCAGAACCTTGAGCTCGGGCAGGGCCTTGGCGGCGAGAGCCCCCGGCGGCGAGGCGGCAGTCTCGGGCGCCAAGTCTTCGATCATCCCGGCGTAGTCACTGGATTTGAACCGTTCGGCGGCGACGAGGGCCCTGACCCCTACCTTGTTGAGCGTGTAGGCCACCTCGGCGCGGCGGTAGGCGGGATTTATGGTCACCAGGATGAGCCCGACGCGGGCGGCGGCCAGTTGGGTCAAGACCCATTCGGCGCAGTTGGGCGACCAGATGCCGATCCGCTCGCCGGGCTGAAGGCCGAGGGCGAGCAAGCCGCTGGCCAGGGCATCGGTTCGCGCCGCCAGTTCGCGCCAGGTCCAACGCACCTCCTGGGGCGGGGATACGAGGGCGTCTCGCTCGCCCCAACGCTCGACGGCGGCGTCGAGGGCCTGGCCGATGGTGATCTCAAGGAGCGGCGGCGTGGCCGCCCCGCGCACCCAGCTGAGTTCAGGCGAAATGCTCATGATGTGCCGATTTGTTCCTCCACCGACTTTGGGGCAAATCTAGCGCCTGACGCGGCCGAGGATAGTCCCGAACGCGACCGGCTCGAGAAGGATGTCGATGGCGCAGTGGCGCAACTGGTCGGGGAGTGTCGAGGCCAACCCTGAGCGCATCGCCCGGCCGAGGACCGAGGGCGAACTCGCCGCCTTGGTGGGCGAAGCGTCCCGCGTGCGGGTGGCCGGGACCGGCCATTCCTTCATGCCCCTGTGCGAGACCGACGGCCTCCTGCTCTCCCTCGCCGAAATGGAGGGCGCCGTCGAGGTGGCGGCGGACCGGCAAACCGCCTGGGCGCCGGCGGGCATGGCCATCGGCGATCTGACCAGTGCGCTGTGGGGCGAGGGCCTGTCGCTCGCCAACCAGGGCGATATCGACAAGCAGGCGATCGCCGGCGCGCTGGCTACCGCCACCCATGGCACCGGCCGCACGCTGGGAGCGCTCTCGACCTTCGCGCGCGGCTTTCGCCTGGTGTTGGCCGACGGATCCATCGTCGAGTGCGACGCCGACCACGAGAGCGAGCTTTTCGCGGCTCAAAGGGTCAGCCTCGGAGCCCTGGGGGTGATGTCGCGGGTGAATCTCGCCGTCGTCCCCGCCTACCATCTGAAGGAGACCCTGCGCCGCGCTTCGCTCGCTGAGATTCTCGAGCAGTGGGACGAGTTGGCGGCGCGCCACCGCCACGTCGAGTTCTTCGTCTTCCCCTACGCCGACGAGGCCCTTCTGAAGATCCTCGAGCCGACGCAGAGCGGCGATGATCCGCCGCCCTCGGACATTGAGAATGTGATCATGGGGGCGGCTTGCGAGACCGCCCGCCTTATCCCGGCCCTGGCTCCGACGATCCAACGCCTGCTCACTCGCGGCATCGGCAGTTCGACACGCAGCGCACCGGCCCACCGCATCTTCCCGTCCGAGCGGGCGACACGGTTCGAGGAAATGGAATACGAGATTCCCGCCGCCCACGGCGCGGCGGCCCTGCGCGACGCCATCAACGAGGTTCGCAAGCGCCGCCTGCCTATCACCTTCCCGTTCGAATATCGCGCCGTGGCCGGCGATGACATCTGGCTCTCGCCGATGAGCGCGGGGGAGTGCGTGTCCATCTCCTTCCACCAATACGCCCGAATGCCTTGGCTCGAGGCCTTCGCCGCCATCGAGCCGGTGTTCGCCGCCCACGGCGGGCGGCCCCACTGGGCCAAGCGCCATACCCTTTCGTCCGACGACGTCCTGCGCCTCTATCCCAACGCCCGGCGCTGGGGCGAGGTCAGGAAGCGCGTGGACCCGCAGGCCAACTTCCTCAACGCCCACCTGCGCGACCTGCTGGCGTTTTCGCTGTAGGGATCGAGCCGATGACCTTCCTCAACACCCATCTGATCGGACGCCAGGGCGGTCGCCGCGCCCTGAACACCCCGGCCCTGGTCGTCGACCTCGAGGCCCTGGAGCGCAACATCGCCGCCATGGCCGGCTTCGCGCGCGCCGCCGGCATCGGCCTTCGTCCCCACGCCAAGACTCACAAGAGCGTCGAGATCGCCCGCCGGCAGATCGCGGCCGGGGCGGCCGGGGTGTGCTGCGCGAAGCTCGGCGAGGCCGAGGCGCTCGCCGACGGCGGCATCAACAACATCCTGATCACTTCGCCGGTGGTGGGTCCCGAGGCGGTCAAGCGCCTAGTCGCCCTGGCCGCCCGCTCGCCCGGCCTGATGGCGGCCGCCGACCATCCGGACGCAGTGGCGGCCCTGGCCGCCAGCGGCGCCGAGCTCACCCTGCTGGTCGATATCGATCCGGGAATTCACCGCACGGGCGTGGCCGACGCCGAGGCGGCCGTGGCGCTGGCCGGCCTGATCGACGCCGCGCCCTCGCTCACCTTCGCAGGGGTGCAGTTCTATTGCGGCATGCAGCAGCACATCGAGGATTTCTCGGCCCGCAAGGCGGCGATCGAGGAGCGGACAGCCTATCTCGCCGACATCGTCGCGGCCTTGACGGCGGCGCGTCTGACCCCACGGATCGTAACCGGCGGCGGCACCGGCACCCATGTTATCGACGCGGGGTTGGGCGTCTTCACCGAGCTGCAGGTCGGCTCCTACGTGTTCATGGACCGGCAGTACAACGACTGCGACTTGGCCGGCGATGGCCACGCGCCCTTCGAGACCGCCCTGATGGTCGACGCCCGGGTGATCAGCGCCAGCCACCCGTTCATGGCCACGATCGACGCCGGCTTCAAGGCCTTCGCCACCGAGGCGGGGGCGCCCCCGATCTTGGCCGGGGCGGCGGCCGGCTCGGCCTATCACTTCATGGGCGACGAGCATGGCTGCATCGTCCCGCCCTCCGGCCAAGCCCCGCCGCGCCTGGGCGAGACCGTGACCTTCGCCGCCCCCCATTGCGATCCGACGGTCAATCTCTACGAGGCCTATCACGCCGTGCGCGGCGACACCCTGGCCGCCATCTGGCCGATCGAGGCGCGCGGCCGTTCGGCGTGAGACGCTTCCCGAACCTCGCGGAAGGCGATTAAGGTCGGCGGCGGAGATGACCCCATGACCTTCGATGACGCCACGATCGACGCCGCCCTGGCCGAAGCCCACCTGCCGGCCCTGCTGGCTTCGCTCGTCCACCTGACCGGCGACGCCTCGCTGCTGACCCCCGAGCGCCGACCAACCTATGTGTTCATGGCCGACAATAAGACCGGCGCCTACGCCCCCGAGGTGCAGGCCGATCTGCGGGAGCGGGCCAAGACGGCGATAAAGGCCCATCTGGCCGGCGCGCCCATGCCGCCACCGCTGCCGGACGCGGTGGTACGCAGGATGATGGACTGGGTCGCCGGGGCAGACATCCCCGATCACTACGCGCCGTTCCTGCTTGACGAATTGAACCTCGATGGGCGCACGACCAAGACGCCGGACTGGACCTCGCCGAAGCTCTCCGCCGCCGCCCGCGGCCTGAAGGTGGTGGTGATCGGAGCGGGTATGAGCGGGCTTCTGACCGGCATCCGCCTCAAGCAGGCGGGTGTGGATTTCACAATCGTCGAAAAGAATCCCGACGTTGGCGGCACCTGGTTTGAGAACGCCTATCCGGGCTGCCGCGTCGACAACCCCAACCACATGTATTCCTATTCCTTCGAGCCGAACCACGACTTTCCGCAGTTCTATTCCACCCAACCGGTCCTGCTCGACTACTTCCGGCGCGTGGCTGACAAGCACGAACTGAGGGGCCACATCCGCTTCGACACCGAGGTCATCGAGGCCGTGTTCGACGAGGATCGCGCCCTCTGGCGGGTGGAGGTGAAGACAAGGGACGGCCGGCGCGAAACGATCGAAGCCAATGCGGTGATCACCGCTGTCGGCCAGCTCAACCGGCCGCGCGTGCCGGACATCGAAGGCGCCGCAAGCTTCGCCGGGCCGAGCTTCCACTCTTCCCGCTGGCGCCACGATGTGGACCTGACGGGCAAGCGGGTGGCCGTAATCGGCACCGGCGCCAGCGCCTATCAGTTCGTTCCCGAGATCGCCCCCACGGTCGCCCACCTTGAGGTGTTCCAGCGCACGCCGCCCTGGCCGATACCCGGGCCGACCTATCACCACGACGTCCCGGAAGGGAAAAAATGGCTGCTGGAACACGTGCCGTACTATGACAAATGGTACCGCTTCTTTCTGTTCTGGATGCTGACCGACGGCCTTCTGCCTATGGTCCAGGCCGACCCGGCGTGGACAGGCGGGGAGGGGGCGGTGAGCGAGGCCAACGCCGGCCTGCGGGCCATGCTCGAAGAGGCGCTGAAGGCCCAGGCGCCGGACAAGCCGGACCTTTTGGCCAAGGTCGTTCCAGCCTATCCCATGGGTGGCAAGCGCGCCCTGGTGGACAACGGCGTGTGGATGAAGGCGCTGCAGCGCCACAACGTCGATCTCATCACCACGCCCATCGCCCGCATCACCCCCGCGGGGGTCGAGACCGCCGACGGTGAGGAGCACGAGGCCGACGTGCTCATCTTCGGCACCGGTTTCCACGCCAGCCGCTTTCTGTGGCCGATGCGCATCGTCGGCCGCGGCGGCAAGGACCTCAACGAGGCCTGGAACGGCGACGCCCGCGCCTACCTGGGCATGACGACGCCCGGCTTTCCGAATCTCTTCATGATCTACGGGCCCAACACCAATATCGTGGTCAACGGCTCGATCATCTTCTTCTCGGAGTGCTCGGTGCGCTATATCGTCGGCGCCTTGAAGCTGATGGCCGAGAGGGGGGCCTCCACCCTCGAGGTCAAGCGCGAGGTCCACGACGCCTTCAATGTCAAGGTCGACAAGGCCAACAACCTGATGGCGTGGGGCGCCCCACAGGTGACCAGCTGGTACAAGAACTCCACCGGCCGGGTCTCGCAGAACTGGCCCTTCCCCCTGGTCGACTACTGGAACGCCACCGTCGTTCCGAACCCGGAGGATTTCGTGCTGCAAACCCGGGTGAAGGCGAACGCCTGAACATTCACGCTTTGTCGAACTTATCCCGCCGCCGATGCCCGAACAGCAGACGGTGCTCGAGGCGCCCGCGCAGGGCGGCGTAGTAGGCGGTCAGGAAGGCGGCGTCGGACTCGTCCGGGGCGCCATACCAGCCGATCTTGCCGCGGATGCGCTGGGCGACGGCGGCCATTGTGCGCCTGTCGGCGGCGCGCAGAACCTGCTCGAGCACCTGTAATTCCTTCACGCCATAGGCGGCGAGCTGGTCGCGGGAAAAGGCGAAGGCGCCCTCATGGTCGGCGGCGAGGTCGACAGCCAGCGAGCGGCGCGGGGCCTTGACGACCCAGGTCCCGGCCACGAAATCGCCCACCCTCAGGCGGTCGCGGTTGAACAGCGGGAAGAGCAGGAAGCTCCCGGTCCACAAGCAGCCGAGCAGCACGAGCCAGGCGTCGACCGCGTCGCCGGCGCTATTGGCGGCGAGAAGGAACACCGCCGGCAAGAAGATCTCGATCTCACGCATGGCGTTGCGGACGAACACCGCCTCGCCGGTCAGCCGTCCGCCGTCGCGCGCCGCGACACGCAAGCCGAGCACCCGCTTGCCCGGCGTGGCCGCCCGGGCGGCGAGCTCGAAAAGGATGAAATAGCCGCTGCGCAGGACAAAGAAGCCAAGCAGCCAGACGATCCCCCACGGCTCGGCGTTCTCGATTCCCACCGTGGTGGCGATCACCAGGATGACGACGGTCAGGACCAAGAGCGCGACCACCATGACGGCCACGTCGATGAGGAAGGCGGCGAGGCGCTCGCCCCCCGAACCCAGGGTCAGGCGCAGGTCGATCCCCTCGGGGGTGATGAATCGGCGCACAAAACGGTCGGCCGGCTCGGCGGTCGTCGCCGGGACCACGGCGGCCATCACCGCGCCTCCTTGCGGCGGGGCAGATAGAAATAGGCCAGCCACAGGATGAGCATGGCGGAGCCGATGGCGTAGCGCGCCCAGTCCAGCCGGATCGTCTGGCGGCCGACCCCCTCGAGCACCCCGGCCGCCACCAGCATGATCACCACTCCGGCCATGGCCGCCCCGGCGATCCGCGCCGCCGCCGAGGCGGCTTCCAGGCGCGAGCGGACCCCCGGGAAAATCACTGCCCAGCCGATCTTGAAACCGGCCGCCGCTGCGATAACCGTGGCGAAGAGTTCGGTGGTCCCGTGGATGGCGAGCCAGCCGCCGATCGGGCCGCCAAGTCCCCGCGAGCCATACAGGGCCAGGAGGGCTCCAAGCGTCAGGCCGTTGTCGGCGACCAGCAGCACGGTGGGC
>DASXIE010000191.1:0-5141 GCA_036498165.1 Caulobacteraceae bacterium | reverse complement strand
GGCATGTCGTCGACCCGATATTCCTTCGGCACGCCGATGCGCAGACCCTTGACAGACTTCCCAACAAAGTCCGAAAAATCAGGTACTTCGGTCGTCAAGCTGGTGGAATCCTTCGGGTCATGCCCGCTCATCGAGGTCAGCAGGAGGGCCGCATCCTCCACGGTCTTCGCCAGGGGCCCGGCCTGGTCGAGGGACGAGGCGAAGGCAACCACGCCCCAGCGCGAACAACGCCCGTAGGTTGGCTTCACTCCCACCGTGCCGGTCAGGGAGGCGGGCTGGCGGATCGAGCCGCCCGTATCGGTCGCTGTTGCGCCAAGGACCAGGTCAGCGGCGACCGCCGCGGCCGAGCCTCCGGAGGAACCGCCTGGCGAGAGCGATCGGTTCGAACCCGTCGGCCGCCACGGATTGACGACCGGGCCGAAAGCGCTGGTTTCGTTGGATGAGCCCATGGCGAACTCATCCATGTTGAGTTTGCCAAGCATCACCGCCCCGTCGCGCCAGAGGTTGGCCGTGACGGTCGACTCATAGGGCGGGATGAAATCCCCCAGGATGCGCGAGCCCGCGGTCGAACGCACGCCCTTGGTGCAAAATAGATCCTTGATGCCTAAGGGCGCGCCTTCCAGGGGGCCGGCCTCGCCGCGCGCTCGCCGCTCATCGGAGGCGTCGGCCATCGCCATCGCCGCCTCCGGTGTTTCGAGGACAAAGGCGTTGAGGGGGCGGGCCGCCGCGATCGCCTCGAGGTGGGCGACGGTCAGCTCGCGCGCCGAGAAAGCCCTCTTGCCGAGGCCATCCAGCGCCTGTCTCAAGGTCATGGCGGTGAGTGCGCTCATTCCACCACCTTGGGCACAACGAAGAATCCGCCGCGGACCCTGGGCGCATTGGCCAGGATAGCCGCCGGGTCTCCGCCATCGGTGACCATGTCCTCGCGCATGGGCAGGCGGACGGCGACCGCCGCCGTCATCGGCTCGACGCCGTCGGTGTCGACTTCGCCGAGCTGTTCGATCCACTGCAGAATGCCCGACAGCTCGGCGGCGAGCGGGGCCAGGCGCTCCTCCGGCTCACGAATCTGCGCCAGGTCCGCGACCTTGCGCACGGTGTCGACGTCGATGGCCATGGCGGCTCCAAACTTGCGAAGGCGCCTGCCCTACGCGCCGCATCGGCCCCTTGACAAGAGCGCCGTGACAAGGGCGAGGGCCTCGCATGGCGATCGTGGAACTTCTCGGGTTGGCTGAGCTCTTTCCCGCCGGCTATGCCCTTGCCGGACTTGACCACGGCGAGAGGACGATCGGCGTCGCCATCTCCGACGTTTCCCTGACCATCGCCTCGCCAGCCGCCCTGATCGAGAAGACGAAATTCACCCGCGACGCCGAGGCTCTTTTCGCCCTGATGACCGAACGTGGCGCCGCGGGCGTGGTGATCGGATTGCCGGTGAACATGGACGGAAGCGAGGGCCCGCGATGCCAGTCGGCCCGCGCCTTCGCCCGCAACCTTCTTCGCCTGCGCGAGCTGCCGATTGCTTTCTGGGACGAGCGATTGTCGACCATGGCCGTCAACCGGGTGCTGATTGGTGAGGCTGATGTCAGCCGGACGCACCGGGCCAAGGCGGTGGACAAGATGGCGGCCGCCTGGATCCTGCAGGGGGCGCTCGATCGGTTGCGCACCGCCGGGGCAACTCCTAAAGTGCCGCTTTAATGACCGTGCTGGCCCCTGGCGTCGATGAAGTCCGTTCGCGGACTTTCCCGTTTCCGAGCAGGCATTTTCTCTCCGTCACGGATCTCGATCCGACCCAGGTCGGCGACCTGCTGGCTCTGGCGGAAAGCTTCGTGGCCCTCAACCGCCAGGCGAGCAAGAAACTCGACCTGCTCAAGGGCCGCACCCTGATCAATCTGTTCTTCGAGGCCTCGACCCGCACCCAGAGTTCATTCGAACTGGCGGGCAAGCGTCTGGGCGCGGACGTCGTCAACATGAGCCCGCGCGCTTCCTCGATCGTCAAGGGCGAGACCCTGATCGACACCGCCGTGACCCTGAACGCCATGCAGCCGGATATCCTGGTCGTGCGCCACGGCTCGTCCGGCGCCGCCTCGCTTCTGTCCCAGAAAGTGAGCTGCTCGGTAGTCAACGCCGGTGACGGCCAGCATGAGCACCCAACCCAGGCCTTGCTCGACGCACTGTCGATCCACCGCGCCTTCGGCCGGATTGACGGCTTGACTGTGGCCATCTGCGGCGACGTCCTTCACAGCCGCGTGGCCCGATCCAACATCGCCCTTCTGACTATGCTCGGGGCGCGCGTTCGCGTGGTCGGCCCTCCCACCCTGATGCCTGCGGATATCGCCCGCTGGGGAGTCGAACCGCATGGAAACATGAAGAGCGGCATCGAGGCCGCCGACGTGGTGATGATGCTGCGCCTGCAGCTCGAGCGCATGCAGGGGGCGCTCGTACCTTCAATGCGCGAATACTTCCGCTTGTGGGGACTGGATCGGGCCAAGCTCGCCGGCGCCGCCAAGGGCGTGCGGGTCATGCACCCTGGCCCGATGAACCGAGGCGTGGAGATCGATTCCGATGTCGCCGACGACCTGGAGGTCAGTCTGATCCAGGACCAGGTGGAGATGGGCGTCGCCGCCCGCATGGCGGTACTGGCCGCCCTGGCGGCGCGGCTGGACAATCGATGAGCCAGCAGCCGATCCTGATCTCTGGCGCCCGCCTCGTCGATCCTGAGAGCGGCTATGATGGCCCAGGCGCCCTGCTGGTGACGGACGGCCGGATCGGCGAGGCGCGCATTGGCGCGACTCCGATCGACGTCTCGGACGACGTGCGCCGGATCGACGCTGGCGGGGCGATGCTCTGCCCCGGCCTGATCGATCTGAGGGTCAAGACCGGCGAACCGGGATCCGAGCCAAAGGAGACGTTGAAATCGGCAGCGCTGGCCGCCGCCGCCGGCGGGGTCACGTCGATCGTCGTCCAGCCCGACACCGACCCGGTGATCGACGATCCGGCTGTGGTCGATTTCATCCTGCGACGAGCCCGCGATATCGGCCTCGTTCACGTCTATCCCGCCGGCGCGGCCACCGAAGGCCTCGAAGGTCAGGGCATGGCTGAGATAGGCCTGATGCGCGAGGCGGGCTGTGTCTACGTCACCAACGCCGACCGCCCGATCGTCGATTCCCGTCTCATGCGCCGCCTGCTGGCCTATGCCGGCTGCCAGGATGTGCTGGTGGCGCACCGTCCCGCCGATCCCTGGCTGACCGCCGGAACCGCGGCCAGCGAAGGCGAATTCGCCGGACGCCTGGGCCTGCCGGCCGAGCCGGTCGCCGCCGAAACCATCATGCTCGAACGCGACCTGGCCCTCGTCGCCCTTACCGGCGCCCGTCTGATGGTCGACCAGATCAGCGCCGCCGCCCCGCTCGCGAGCCTGGCGCGGGCGCGAGCCCACGGCCTCCCGGTCATCGCCACCGTTTCGATCAACCACCTGTCCTTCAACGAGCTGGACATCGGCGACTACCGCACCTTCTGCAAGCTCACCCCGCCGTTGCGGGCTGAGGAAGATCGGCTGGCTCTGATCGGGGCCCTGGCCCGAGGCGAGATCGACATCGTCGTTTCCGCCCATGCCCCCGCCCCGCCGGAGGACAAGCGCCTGCCCTTCGATGAGGCGGCGCCCGGATCGATAGGCCTGCAGACCTTGCTGCCGGCTCTCCTGACCCTGCACCATGAAGGGCGGATCCCACTCATCCGCCTGATCGAGACCGTCACGCTCGCCCCAGCCAAGGCGATCGGGCTGGCCGCCGGCCGGCTGGCGGTCGGCGCTCCGGCCGACCTGGTGTTGTGCGATATCGACGCGCCGCTGCTGGTTGATGCCGCGCAGCTCATCTCCAAGTCGAAGAACTCGGCCTTCGACGGCCGACGCCTTCAGGGAGAGGTGCGCATGACCCTGGTGGACGGCCGCATTGTCTTCGACGCGGGCGAAGCCTCATGACCCCGCCCGCCGACACCGTATCGCTCGTCGCCTGCGCGGCCGGAGGTTATCTGCTGGGATCGACCCCATTCGGATTCATCGCCACGCGGCTCGGCGGGGCCGGTGACATCCGCCACGTCGGCTCGGGCAATATCGGCGCGACCAATGTTCTGCGTACTGGCCGTCGCGACCTCGCCGCCATCACCCTGATCGGCGACGCCGGCAAGGGCGCGGTCGCCGTTCTGACCGCGGCGGGCCTCGTTTCGCCAATAGGCGCGGCCGTCGCCGGCGGCGCGGCCTTCCTCGGCCATCTTTTCCCGGTCTGGCTGGGGTTTCGCGGTGGCAAGGGCGTGGCGATTTTCTTCGGCATATTGCTGTCCGCCGCCTGGCCGGTCGGGCTGCTTAGCGGCGCAACCTGGCTGGCCATGGCTGCGGCCCTGCGGTTTTCCTCCCTGGCCGCCCTGACGGCGGCAGCGCTCGCTCCCGTGTTCTCTGCGGCGAAGTTCGGCTGGCAGGCGCCGGTGTTCTGGCTGTCGATCGGCATGGCGGCCTTGATCTTCATTCGCCATCGGGAAAACATCGGCCGCCTGATCGCCGGGACCGAGCCTCGCCTCGGCGGCGGCAAGGCGGCTAAATGAATCCCGACGGGCGCGAGCGCCTCGACTGGCTACGGCTCGCGCGAACCGAGGCGGTCGGCGCCGTGACCTTCGCCCACCTGATCAGGCGGTATGGGACGGCGGCGGCGGCTCTCGACGCGTTGCCAGGCCTCGCGCGAAGGGGCGGCCGCGCGACGTCACTGCGAATCCCCTCGCCAGCCGAGGCCCAGGCCGAACTGGCGGCCGGCGAAGCGATCGGCGCGCGGCTGATCCTCGCCAATGAACCGGACTTCCCGCGCTTGCTGGCCGTCCTCAATTCACCGCCGCCGCTCCTCTGGGTTATGGGCGACGCCTCGCTGATGAAGCGCCGCACGGTGGCCATCGTCGGGGCCAGGGTCGCCTCCTCCGCCGGCCGGCGGTTTGCCCACGGCCTGGCCAGGGATCTGGGCGCGGCGGGCTATGTGGTGGTCTCGGGAATGGCGCGCGGCATCGACGCGGCGGCCCACGAGGGAGCGCTGGATACCGGAACCGTAGCCGCCTTGGCCGGCGGCGTGGACGACATCTACCCGCCGGAGAACGCCGCTCTCTTCGACGCG
>DASXIE010000190.1:0-2900 GCA_036498165.1 Caulobacteraceae bacterium | reverse complement strand
GGCGTCGCCTCCCGCCAGCAGGCGGCGGCGGCGCGGCACACCGCCGACGTGGATACCTCGCAGGTGATCATCGCCCGCCAGCAGGCCGCCACGGCCTTGGCCAATCTGGGCTCCGGGGCGCGCGATCCGGACGCCTTTCCGGCGGTGCTGCAGGCCAAGGCCGAGCGCGCCACCGCCCAGGTCGATCTGGCTCGCACCGTCGTCTATGCGCAGGAAGACGGGATCGTCACGCGCGTCGACCAGCTCCAGGTCGGGGCCTATGTGAATCCCTCGGAGACGCTCTTCTTCCTGCTCTCGGGCGAGCCGTGGGTGGAGGCCAATTTCAAGGAAAACCAGCTCACCAAGATGCGCGTCGGCCAGCCGGCCAAGATCGTCGTCGACGCCCTGGGCGGGCGCGAACTGGCCGGCCACGTGGCCAGCTTCAGCCCGGGCTCCGGATCGGCCTTCTCGGCCCTGCCGGCCCAGAACGCCACCGGCAACTGGGTCAAGGTCGCCCAGCGCCTGCCGGTGCGCATCGCCTTCGACAAGGCCCCCCCCGAAGTCGCCGGCCGCGCCGGCCTCTCGGCCAAGGTGACCGTCGATGTGCGGTCAGGGGGGAAGAAGTGAGCGTATTTAATTCCGCTCATCCTGGCGAAAGCCAGGACCCAGTGGTGTCCAGCTTGGACTTCTTCCGAAGGGATTGGCGCGCTCAGGCAAATACAAAAAAAGCCTGGGTCCTGGCTTTCGCCAGGATGAGCGGGGGCTTGTGGTCCTGGCTCCCCTGATCCATGGCCACCGCTTCGGACATCGCCAATCGGGTTCCGATCACCGTCTCGCTGATGCTGGCGACGGTGATGAATTCGCTGGACACGACCATCGCCAACGTCGCCCTGCCGCACATCCAGGGCAGCGTCTCGGCCTCGTCGGACCAGATCGCCTGGGTGCTGACCTCCTACCTCATCGCCACGGCGATCATGACGCCGCTTTCCGGCTGGCTGTCGGTGCGCTTCGGCCGCAAGCTGATCTTCGCCATCTCGATCGCCGGCTTCACCATCGCCTCGATGCTGTGCGGCATCGCCACCAGCCTCGGCGAAATCGTCGGCTTCCGCCTGCTTCAGGGCATCTGCGGCGCCTCCCTGATCCCGCTTTCCCAGGCGGTGATCCTCGATCTCTATCCGCCCTCGCGGCTCGGCCAGGTGATGGCGATCTGGGGGGCCGGGGCGATCCTGGGGCCCATATTCGGTCCGGCGATCGGCGGCTGGCTGACCGACAACCTCTCCTGGCGCTGGGTCTTCTACATCAACCTGCCGATCGGCATCCTGGCCCTGGCCGGGGTGACCCTTTTCATGTCGTCAGGCGGCGAGACCAAGGCCAAGCCGTTCGATTTCCTGGGCTTCGGGGCGCTCAGCGTCTTCGTCGGGGCGTTCCAGCTCACCCTCGACCGGGGGCCGAACCTCGATTGGTTTTCCTCGCCGGAGATCTGGACCGAAGCGGTCATCGGGGCGATCGCCTTCTACGTCTTCATGGTCCAGACGCTCACCGCCCGCAATCCGTTCTTCGACCGCAGGCTGGCCACCGACCGCAACTTCGTCTCGTGCACCGTCTTCGGCTTCTTCATCGGCATATTGCTGTTCTCGACCATGGCCCTGCTGCCGGTGATGATGCAGCAGTTCATGGGCTACACCGCCCTGGAGAGCGGCATCGTCAGCATGCCGCGAGGCATCGGCTCGTTCGCGGCCATGTTCGTGGTCGGCCGCCTGATCGGCCGGGTCGACACCCGCCTCATCCTCTTCACCGGCCTGGCCCTGAGCGCGATTTCCCTGTGGCAGATGACCCACTTCGATCTTTCCATGACCGCCACGCCGATCGTCGTTTCCGGGATCATCCAGGGCGGCGGGATCGGGCTCATCTTCGTGCCGCTGAGCGCCCTGGCCTTCACCACCCTGCCGTCGACCCTGCGCGCCGAGGCCACCGGGGTCTACACCCTGGTCCGCAGCCTGGGGGCCAGCGTCGGCATCTCCCTGATGGAAGCCCAGTGGACCACCGACACCTCCGTGGTCCATTCGTCCCTGGCCGCCCATGTGATTCCCGGCGACGTGGCGGCGAAGGCGGCCCTCGGGCCGAACCTGGGGGCCACCGCCCCCGGCGGGCTCGAGGCGCTCAACAACGAGGTCACCCGCCAGGCGGCCATGGTCGCCTATCTCGACGTGTTCAAGCTGATGTTGTTCATAACCCTCGCCTGCATGCCGCTGCTGCTGCTGATGCGGACGCCCAAGCTCGCGCCGGAGGAGGGCGTCCATGTTCCCGTGGAATAGACCAAAACCCCCGCTCATCCTGGCGAAAGCCAGGACCCAGGCTTTTTTTGTTTTCCTGAGCGCGCCAATCCCATCGAAAGAGCGCCAGGCTGGACACCACTGGGTCCTGGCTTTCGCCAGGATGAGCGGTTTATTCCTCGCCGGGGCCCTGGCCGCCTGCACGACGGTCGGGCCCAACTTCAAGACCCCGGCCGCGCCGGCCGCGCCCGGCTACGCCATGGCCGGCGACGCCCGCGACCGGACCGTCGTCCTGACCCCGCAGGCGCGGGCGATGGGGCCGTGGTGGCGTGCCCTGGGCTCGGCGCGTCTCGACACGGTGATGGACGAGGCCCTGGCCGACAACCAGACCGTGGCCAAGGCGCTGGCTACCCTGGACAAGGCCAAGGCTCAGGCCGACAGCGCCCGCGGGGCGGCCGGGCCCCAGGTGCAGGGGCAGGCCAGCGCCCAGCGCGAGCGCATCAACCTCTCCTCGTTCGGGATCAGCAGTTTCCCCAACCCGACCATCAACCTCCTGAGCATCGGGGCCACGGCGAGCTACGACCTCGACCTCTTCGGCGGCAACCGGCGGCGGATCGAGACGGCGGCGGCGGCCCAGGAAGCCGACCT
>DASXIE010000189.1:0-8950 GCA_036498165.1 Caulobacteraceae bacterium | reverse complement strand
CGCCACGTAGGGCTTGAGCTTGGGGGCCTCGTCAGCGGTGATCGAGGGGCTGTTCAGGGCGTTGGTCACCGCCCCGGTGAGCAGGTAGTCGCTCATCTGCTCGGCCACCTGCAGGGCGACGTTCTCCTGCGCCTCGCCGGTTGAGGCCCCCAGGTGCGGGGTGGCGATGAAGCCCGCGGCGCCGAACAGCACGTTTTCTTTGGCCGGCTCGGAGACGAAGACGTCGAAGGCCGCCCCGCCGACGTGGCCGCTGTCGAGTCCGGCGCGCAAGGCCGCCTCGTCCACCAGCCCGCCGCGCGCGCAGTTGACGATCAGCACCCCCTTCCGGGTCGCCGCCAGGGCCTCACTGGAGAGAATGTTGCGGGTCTTGTCGGTCAGCGGGGTGTGCAGGCTGATGATGTCGGCGCGGGCCAGCAGCTCGGGCAGCTCGACCTTCTCGACCCCGATCTCCACCGCCCGCTCGGGGCTGAGGAAGGGGTCGTAGGCGATGACCTTCATCTTCAGGCCATTGGCGCGGTCGGCGACGATCGAGCCGATATTGCCGGCCCCGATGATGCCCAGTGTCTTGGCGTAGAGTTCCACGCCCATGAAGCGGTTCTTCTCCCACTTGCCGGCCTGGGTGGAGACATCGGCGGCGGGAAGCTGGCGGGCCAGGGCGAACATCATCGCTATGGCGTGCTCGGCGGTGGTGATCGAATTGCCGAACGGGGTGTTCATCACCACGATGCCTGCGGCGGTGGCGGCGGGGATATCGACGTTGTCGACCCCGATCCCGGCCCGGCCAATCACCTTCAGGCGCTTGGCGGCGCCGATCACCTCCTTGTCGGCCTTGGTGGCGGAGCGGACGGCGAGGCCGTCGTATTCACCGATGATCCCGATCAGTTCGGCCTTGGAGAGGCCCACCTTGACGTCGGCGTCGACACCGCGCTGGCGGAAGATCTCCACCGCGGCGGGTGAAAGGGAATCGGCGATCAGAACACGGGGAGTCATGGGAAGATCCTTGCGGGGCCGGCGAGGCGAGCCTGCGACGGGCGTGACGTGAGGCGCTCGGAAGCGTCAGGCGGGGGCGAGTTCGGCCAGGGCCTCGGCGAAGGCCCAGTCGAGCCATGGCGTGAGGGCCTCGAGATCGTCGCCCTCCACCGTCGCCCCGCACCAGATGCGCAGGCCCGGCGGGGCGTCGCGATAGCCGCCGATGTCGAGCGCCACGCCTTCCTTTTCGAGCAAGGAGGCGAGGCGTTTGGCGAAAGCGCCCTGGCCATCGGCCGGCAGCGCGGCGACGGCCGGATGGACCACCTTCAGGCACACCGAGGTGTTGGAACGGATGGCCGGATCGGCGGCCAGGAAATCAATCCACGCCGTCTTGGCCGCCCAGGCCTCGAGCACGGCGAGGTTGCCGCCGGCCCGCCGGCGCAGCTCGGCGAGGCCGCCGATCGAGGCCGCCCAGCGCAAGGCGTCGAGGAAATCCTCCACGCACAGCATTGAGGGGGTGTTGATCGTCGCCCCCTCGAAGATCTCGCCGTTGAGCTTTCCGGCCTTGGTCAGCCGGAAGAGCTTGGGCATGGGCCAGGGCGGGACGTGGCCCTCCAGGCGCTCGACGGCGCGCGGTGAGAGAATCAGCATGCCGTGGCCGGCCTCGCCGCCCAGCGCCTTCTGCCAAGAGAAGGTCACGGCATCGAGCTTGGCCCAATCGAGATCCTGGGCGAAACACGCGCTGGTTGCGTCGCAGATGACGATCCCCTCGCGGTCCGGTGCGATGAAATCGGCGTTGGGGACGCGAACGCCGGAGGTAGTGCCATTCCAAGTGAAAACGAGGTCGGCGTCGCGCCGCACCTTGCCAAGATCCGGCAGGGCGCCGTAGGGCGCGTCGAGCACCTCGGCGTCGAGCTTCAGCTGTTTGACCACGTCGGTCACCCAGTCCTTGCCGAACGCTTCGAAGGCCAGGACCTGCACCGCCCGCGGGCCGAGGAGCGACCACAAGGCCATCTCCACCGCCCCGGTGTCAGAGCCGGGGGTAATGCCGACGAGGTAGTCGGCAGGGACCTGCAACAAGGCTCGGGTCTGGTCTATGGCCGCCTTCAGGCGCGCCTTGCCCGCCGACGAGCGGTGCGAGCGGCCGAGTACGGCGGTCCTGAGGCTTTCTGCACTCCACCCGGGGCGCTTGGCGCACGGTCCGGATGAAAATTCTGGCCGCGCCGGGCGCATGGCCGGCTTGGTGAGGGTCTTCACAGCAGTCTCTCCCATCCTTGCAGATGGGCAGCGCCCCGTTGGGAGGGCGTGGCCCGCCGGCCACAAGCCCGGATTCTGGAGGCGGCGCAAGTCAGAATTGCTGCACCCGCACAGGAATTTTCCTGGGTCGCTCTCAGACCTCGAGGATCACCTTGCCGGCGTGGGCGCCGCTCTCCAGGCGGGCGTGGGCGGCGGCGGCTTCGGCGAGCGGGAAGACGGCGTCGATGATCGGCGCCACCTTGCCGGCCGCGATCCATGGCCAGACTACCCGCTCGACCTCGCCGGCCAGGCGCGCCTTCTCGTCGGGATCGCGCGGACGCAGCATCGAGCCGGTGATGAAGAGGCGTTTTTGCATGATCTTGATGATCGCCAGTTCCACCGTCCCGCCGCCCTGAGCGGCGATGTGGACGAGCCGTCCCCCGGTATTGAGGGCCTCGATGTTCTTGGCGAAGTAGGGACCGGCGACCATGTCGAGGACCACGTCGGCGCCGCCGGCCGCCTTGACCACGGCTTCGAAATCCTCGCTGCTGGCGTCGATGGCTAGGTCGGCCCCGAGCTCGCGCGCCTTGGCCGCCTTTGCCGCGCCTCGGGCCGTGGCGATGACCCTGGCCGCTGCCGCCTTTGCCATCTGGATGGCGGTCACCCCAATGCCGGAGGTGGCCCCATGGATCAGCGCCGTCTCGCCGGCTTTCAGCCCGCCGCCCTCGAAGAGATTGGCCCACACGGTGAACACTGTCTCCGGCAGGCCGGCCGCCTGGGTGAAGGAAAGGCCGACGGGAAGCGGCAAGACGTGGCGGGCGTCGCAGGCGGCGACTTCGGCATAGCCGCCGCCGCCCAGCAAAGCGCAGACCGCATCGCCCTCCCGCCAGCGGCCGGCGGGGTGGATCACCTCTCCGGCCACCTCCAGGCCGAGCGTCGCCGAGGCTCCGGGCGGTGGCGGATAGAGGCCGAGCCGCTGGAGGATGTCCGGCCGGTTGACCCCGGCTGCCTTGACCGCGATCAGAATCTGGCCCTCGGCCGGGATCGGGCGCGGGACCCTCGCCATCTGGAGGGCCTCGGCCGGCCCCTTGCCGTCGCGAACGGCGATGGCCGCCATTGTCGCTTCGCTCATCGGCCCCCTATAGGCGGGGCGCCGTCGCTAACCAAGCCGATCGCGCCGCTCGCCTCAGGCCGCGACCACGTGCGGGGCGACCAGCATGGCCGGCGTCGGGCCGGGATGGACGCTGGCCGCACCGCTGCTTGCGCCCGCCGCGGGCGCTCCGAAGCTGGCCATGGCGGTGATAAGCGCCGTGGGCGTGGCCGTCGTCGGGAGGAGGCCGCCGCCGAGGATCTTGGTCCCGCCGGCTCCGTCGGTGACCGCCGTGAAGGCGGTGTTCAGATAGTCGCCGATGAGCTTAAAGTTCGCGCTCTGGCCTCCATCGAGGACGGTCAGCACGCCGCCTAGCGAAGTGCCTTTGAAGATCGTGCTGACCTGCGGGCCGAAGGAAAAATTCGTCAGGTCCAGCGCCGTGGAGCCCAGGCTGGAAAAGCCGCTGATTTTGCCGAGGTAGGCCTGCGGGTCGGCCAAGGCCAGGGTCCCGCCGCCGGCCAGGAACGAGACGTTCTGGGTGAAACTCGACAGGAAGCTCAACGAACCACCCTTGGTGATCTTGCCGATACCGGTCCCGCTGAC
The DNA here is from genome assembly GCA_036498165.1 of Caulobacteraceae bacterium. Lineage (GTDB taxonomy): Bacteria > Pseudomonadota > Alphaproteobacteria > Caulobacterales > Caulobacteraceae > Acaudatibacter. The sequence continues at coordinate 5,052 of DASXIE010000189.1, read as the reverse complement.
CGGCCCATCGACCGCCAGTTTGCCGAGAGAGGCGAGCAGGGTTCCATTGTTGAGCAGACTGCTCTTGACCACCGTCCCGCCGAGGCCAGTGTCCTCGATGACGCCATTGTTGGTGATCATCTTCGCGCCGGTGTCGACGATGAGGGCGACCTGCCGCGACGAGCCGTCGATGAGGCCGGCGACCTCGTTGACGAGGGTCAGATTGCCGTCACCCAGCAATCCCGCCCCGATGATCTTGTTGTTGACGTTGTAGAGGATGGAGGCCGCGGTCGTGCCCTTGATGACATTATCGAGGGAACTGGTCAGGAGCATGGTTCCCCCGCCGGTCAGCTTGAGGACCTTCTCGACGTTGAAGACGGCCTGGGCCTTGCCGACCACCGGCAGCAGGGCGTTCTCGGCGGCGATTTCGATGTTGCCGACATTGTCGAACACGCCGTTGACGTTGAAGATCGCCGAGGCGCCAGTGAGCGTCCCCAGCAGATTCTTCGTCAAGCTGTTCTGAATGATGATCTTGCCGAGATTGGCGCCCAGCCCCGTGCCGGCGGTGTCTGTGAAGTTGGTGGTGATGCCTAGGACGTCGTTGATCACCTGCTCGCCGCCGACGATCCTCAAGGTCGCGTTGGTCGAGGTCTGCAGGCTGTTGATGACGACGTCGGACTGGTTGAGGAGCCCGGACTCGGCGAGGACCGTGAAGGCCGGGCCGGCGGCGACCAGGAAGACATTGGAAAACTGATTGGGAACGAGGTCCCCGAGCCAGCCGGCGGCATCGCCGAAAAGACCGTCGACCGCATCGGCCCAGCGAATGTTAGCCATCGTAGCGCCTCTCGATTAGAGGCCGCTCGCGAGGGGGCGAGCCGCCACACTCTCCCCCCGCAGGGACGCTTCTCCTTTTTAACCTTGCTGTCAATACCTCCTTACTGGAGTGTCAATAAGTTGAACCGCCAGCCGCTACGCCTTGCGCTGGCGCGCGCTCGGCCGCAGATAGGACCTGGACAAGAGACGGGCCCGACCGGAGGAAGGGGCGTTTGCCATGAGCGAAGAACCGGCTGAAGTCCGCCGCCAGCGCGGCGCAACTCTCGTCGACCTGGCGCGCGAGGACCTGGACCTCTGGGGCGTCGAGGAATTGACCGAACGCATCGAACTCCTGACCGCCGAGATCGAGCGGGCTCGCGCCCAGCTGGCCAGGAAACAGGCCACCCGGGCGGCCGCCGACGCCCTGTTCTCGCGCCGCGACCAATAGACGAGCCGGACTTGACGAAATTTGACCTCACCACGGCGCGCGGACGCCTGCGCACCACCGCCGACCACCTGTGGAACGACCACGCCTATCTGCGGTTGGGCTTTTCCAACGCCCATTGGATCAGCGACGAGCTGGTCCGCACCAACCAACCGTGGCCGTTCCAGCTGAGGGGCTGGGCCGATCGCGGGATCAGGACGGTGATCAATCTGCGCGGTGGCTTCGACGCCAGCTTCCGCGCCCTGGAGGTCGAAGCCTGCCGCCGGCTTGGCCTGGAGCTCGTCGATTTCGTCATCGCCTCGCGCGACGTACCGAGCGCTGAAAAGGTGCTGGCCGCCCGCGACTTGTTCGAGACAGTGCCCTACCCGGCCCTTATGCACTGCAAGTCGGGGGCCGACCGGGCCGGGATCATGGCGGTATTCTACAAGCATTTCCGCCAGGGCCTGACGATCCGCGAGGCCATCGCCCAGCTCTCGCCGCGCTATCTGCACGTGCGCGCCGGCCTCACCGGGGTGCTGGACTACATCTTCGAGCGCTACCTCGCCGAGGCGGAGCCGGCGGGAATCTCGTTCGTGGATTGGGTCATAAGCCCGGCCTATGATCCGGTCGCCCTCAAGGCCGACTTCAGGGCCGGCTGGTGGGGCACGGTGCTGACCGAAAAGCTTCTGCGGCGGGAATAGGGTGTACATGAGCCGCCTCGACCCAAGAATCGCAAAGGTGACTGAGCGGATCGTCCGCCGCTCGGCTCCGACGCGGCGCGCCTATCTGGATTTCATCGCCGCCGAACGCGACCGCGGCGGGGCGCGGCCGGCCTTGAGTTGCGGCAACCTCGCCCACGGTTTCGCCGCCGCCGGCGAGGACAAGGCGGCCATCCGCGCCGGCGCGGCGATGAACATCGCAATCGTCAACGCCTACAACGACATGCTCAGCGCCCATCAGCCCTATGGCCGCTATCCCGAGCAGATAAAACTCTTCGCCCGCGAGGCGGGAGTCACCGCCCAGGTGGCCGGCGGCGTGCCGGCGATGTGCGACGGGATCACTCAGGGGCAGGGCGGCATGGAGCTGTCGCTGTTCAGCCGCGACACCATCGCCCTTTCCACCGCCGTCGCCCTCACCCACGGCATGTTCGAGGGCGCCCTGCTGCTGGGCATTTGCGACAAGATCGTCCCCGGCCTCCTGATCGGGGCCCTGCGTTTCGGCCACCTGCCCACGGTCATGGTCCCAGCCGGGCCGATGCCGTCCGGCCTCGCCAACCGCGAGAAGCAGCGGGTCCGCCAGCTTTTCGCCGAGGGCAAGGCCGCCCGCGAGGAGTTGCTCGAGGCCGAGGCCGCCAGCTACCATGGAGCCGGCACCTGCACCTTCTACGGCACCGCCAATACCAACCAGGTGATGATGGAGGCCATGGGCCTGCACATCCCCGGCGCCGCCTTCGTCCATCCCGGCACGAAGCTGCGCCAGGCCTTCACCCGCGCCGCCGTCCATCGCCTGGCGACAATCGGCTGGGACGGTCCCGACTACCGCCCGCTCGGCCGCTGTATCGACGAGAAGGCGATCGTCAACGCCGCGGTCGCCCTGCTGGCCACCGGCGGCTCGACCAACCACGCCATCCACCTGCCGGCCATCGCCCGCTCCGCCGGGATCATCCTCGACTGGGAGGACCTCGACGCCCTCTCGGCCGCCTCGCCGCTTATCGCCCGGGTCTATCCCAACGGCCCCGGCGACGTGAACCAGTTCGAGGCCGCCGGAGGGACGGCTTTCGTCATCGCGAGCCTGCTGGACGCCGGCCTCCTGCATGACGACATCCTGACTATCGCCGAGGCCGGCTTGGCCGCCTACGGCGAGCACCCGCGGCTCGAGGGCGAGACTCTCGCCTGGAACGCCGCGCCCGCCGAGTCCGGCGACCGGTCCATCCTGCGTCCGGCCAGCGATCCCTTCCGGCCGGAGGGCGGAATGCGCCTCGTTCAGGGCAATCTCGGCCGCGCCACCTTCAAGACCAGCGCCGTGGACGAAGCCCGCTGGACCCTCGAGGCGCCGGCGCGCGTGTTCGCCGATCAGAACGAGGTCGTCGCCGCCTTCCACGCCGGTGAGTTGGACCGCGATGTCGCCGTGGTGGTGCGCTTCCAGGGCCCCCACGCCAACGGCATGCCGGAGCTTCACAAGCTGACCCCGGCGCTGGGCGTCCTGCAGGATAAGGGTTTTTCTGTCCTGCTCGTCACCGACGGGCGGATGTCGGGGGCCTCGGGCAAGGTGCCCGCCGCCATTCACGTGACTCCCGAGGCGGCCCACAGCGGGCCGCTGGCCAAGCTGCGCGACGGCGATGTGGTCCGCCTCTGCGCCCACGAAGGCGAACTCGTCGCCCTCGTCGAGCCGGCGGAATGGGCGGCGCGGACGCCCGTCGCGCCGCCGCCCGCCCACCTCGGCTATGGCCGCGAACTCTTCACCCTGATGCGCCATGGCGTCGATAGCGCCGAACACGGCGCCTCGGCGATGCTGGCGGCGGCGGGGATGTGACGGCCTTGGCCCGCTCCGTGCGCGACATCATGCGCCTCTCCCCGGTGATCCCGGTCCTGACGATCGACGACGTCGCTTCCGCCGAGCCCATCGCCCGCGCCCTTGTGGCCGGCGGCCTCAAGGTCCTGGAAGTCACCCTACGGACGCCCGTGGCTCTCGAGGCGATCGGGGAGATGGCCAAGGTCGATGGCGCGGTGGTCGGAGCCGGCACTGTGCTAAACCCAGGCGATCTCGCGGCCAGCCTGAAGGCCGGGGCCCGGTTCATCGTCAGCCCAGGTCTGACCGAGCGCCTGGCCGTGGCCGCCATCGCCGCCGACATCCCCTTCCTGCCCGGCGTCGCCAACGCCGGCGACATCATGCGCGGCCTCGATCTGGGCCTCACCCATTTCAAATTCTTCCCGGCCGAGGCGGCGGGCGGTCGGGCGGCGCTCGCCAGCCTCGCCGCGCCTTTTCATCAGGTCCGCTTCTGCCCCACCGGCGGGATCACGCCCACCTCGGCGGCAGAGTGGCTGGCCATGCCCTCGGTGCTCTGCGTCGGCGGCAGTTGGCTGGTTCCCAAAGGACCGCCGGACGTCGTCGCCATCACTCAGCTGGCCCGCCAGGCGTCGGCTCTCATTGCATAGACCACGTGTTGGCGGAGGGGATCGCTGGGCGCGATGTCCGGGTGATCGAAGTCGCGCCACGGCCGCGGGGCGAAGCCCAGACGGCGCATCACGGCCTGTGATTTCAGGTTGATCTGGGCGGTGACGGCTAGGATTTCCGTGAGGTCGCAGCGGTCGAAGCCGTCGTTGATCGCCGCCCGCGCCGCCTCCGTGGCGTAGCCGAAGCCCCAGGCCTGCCGCACAAGGCGCCAAGCCGCCTCCACGGCCGGGGCGAAGGGCATGTCGTCTCCGGTTGGATCGAGCCCCACCGCCCCGAGGAACGCCCCGTCCTCGCGTCGCTCGACCGCCCAGATGCCGAAGCCCAGCTTGTCGAACACCGCCTCGCGGCGGGCGAGGACGGTCCTCACCTTGTCGGGCGTCTGGCCGCCCCCCAGCCAGTCGGTGACGGCCGGATCGGCCATCATCGCCGCATAGGGGTCGAGGTCGGCTTGGCGCCAGCGGCGCAGGATCAGGCGGTCGGTCTCGATCACGCCGGCCGCGGGGAGGCAAGGGCGCCGTAGAGGTCGGGCCGGCGGTCGCGGAAGAAGCCCCAGGCGGCTCGGTGGCGATCGAGGAAATCAAGATCGAAGGCGGCGAGGCCGATCCCCGCTTCGTCGCGGCCGAGGTCGGCGACGAGGTCGCCACGGTGGTCGGCGATGAAAC
>DASXIE010000188.1:0-1746 GCA_036498165.1 Caulobacteraceae bacterium | reverse complement strand
CGTCATCCCGCTAGGGCGGGGGCGGCTCCTTTACCGACCCTTTTCCCCTTGCGGGAGAAGGTGGACTTGCGGAGCAAGGTCGGATGAGAGGTCGAGAAACCCATGAGATTGCCCGGCGTGGGGCAATTCTCCACTGCTGGCGAGACTCCTGATCCGTCGGGCTCTCGCCCGCCACCTTCTCCCGCAAGGGGAGAAGGAACTTTGCGCGCCGTTCCCGCTGGGGTCGCTTGGCGTTATGACCGGGGCGGGAGGGATTGGATGCGCCGATTGATTCTGTTCCGTCACGCCAAGACCGAGGCGCGGCCGGCCGGGGTGGAAGACTTCGACCGGGTCCTGGTCGAGCGCGGCCGGGCCGATTCGGTGCTGATGGGAGGGGTGATCGCCGCCGCCGGCTTCGCCCCCGACCTGGCCCTCGTTTCCCCGGCGGCGCGGGCGAGGCAGACCTGGGAGCTGGCCGCCCCGGCCTTCCCGCCGGCGCGCATCGATTTCCGGCCGGGCCTCTATGACGCGACGGCCGACGAAGTCGCCGGCGAGCTCGAGGCGGATACCGATGACGCCGAGACGGTGATCGTGGTCGGGCACAACCCCAGCCTGCAGGAGCTGGCGGTCAATCTGCTCATCGAAAGCAGCGGCTCGGCGCGCGACATCGAGGCGCTGTCGGCCGGTTTTCCCACCGCGGCGGCGGCGGTGTTCGTGAGCGACGCGGCCGGGCGCTGGGGGCTCGAGGCCCTGTTCCACGCCCGCGCCTGGCGCGGCGCCGACACCGGGTGAGCCGGATCTTCAAGATCCTCGCCCGGGCCGAGTGGGAGGCCGCCGCGGCGGCCGGGGTGTTCGCCGGATCGGCGATCGACAGGGCCGACGGGTTCATCCATTTCTCGACTGCCGGCCAGGTTCGCGAGACGGCCCGCCGTCACTTCCACTCCCAGGCCGACCTGGTGGTCCTCGAAGTCGAGGCCGACGATCTGGGGACGGCGCTGAACTGGGAGCCCTCGCGCGGCGGGGCGCTCTTCCCGCACCTTTACGGCGCGCTCGAGTGTAGGCGCGTGCGGGCGGTCCGCGCCGCGCCGCTGGGCGCCGACGGCGTGCCGGACGTGGGTCCATGAGCGCGCTGCACGATCTCGCCACCGGCGCCCTGCGCCGCCTGGATCCGGAGGACGCTCACCGCCTGGCGCTCATCGCTCTGAAAGCTGGGCTCGGCCCTCGCGAGACGAGCCCTCCCGACCCGATCCTGGCGACCACGCTGGCGGGACTGGCCCTTCCCAATCCCATTGGCCTGGCGGCCGGGTTCGACAAGAACGCCGAGGTCCCCGGGGCGATGCTGGCGGCCGGCTTCGGCTTCGTCGAATGCGGCACCGCGACGCCGAAACCGCAGAGGGGCAATCCCCGGCCGCGGCTCTTTCGCCTCGCCGCCGACCGGGCGGTGATCAATCGCCTCGGCTTCAACAACGCCGGCCAGGGGGCCTTCGCTGCGGCCCTCGCCCGGCGCCCGCGCGGCGGGGTGGTGGGGGCCAATATCGGGGCCAACAGGGACTCCGCCGACCGCGTCGCCGACTATGTCGCCGGGATGAAGCGCCTCGCCGGCCTCGCCGACTATTTCACCATCAATGTCTCCTCGCCCAACACCCCCGGCCTGCGCGACCTGCAGGGGAGGGGGGCGCTGGAAGACCTGCTGGGGGCGGTAAGCGAAGCGAAGCCGGCCGCGCCGGTCTTCCTCAAGGTCGCGCCGGACCTGGCCGAGGCGGAGGT
>DASXIE010000187.1:0-8399 GCA_036498165.1 Caulobacteraceae bacterium | reverse complement strand
GGGGGTAAGGCGCACAAGGAGGAGCCCCTTGTTTCAGCCTCGGTTCAGCTCACCAGGTGCGTAACCCCTCACCTTCCCATGGCTGCGCCATGGGCCCCTTCCTCTCCCTATGGGAGAGGTTTCTCGGGGCTCAGGCGCGGGACCAGAGGGGGTTGGGGAGGGTGGCGAGGAAGAGGGCGTGGGCGGCGGCCTCGGCTTCGGTGACGCGAGGGGCCAGGGGGCGGGGGCGAGGGCCGTAGGCGGGACGCCCGCCGGCGGCCGCGGCCGCCTCGGCGCCGGAAAGATCCAGCGCCGCCTCGCGCCCGCCGCGCAGCTCGAAATAGACGTGGGCCAGGAGGCGGGCGTCGACGAGGGCCCCGTGCTTCTCGCGCTCGGCCAGGGAGATCCTGAAGCGCTTGCAAAGGGCGTCGAGGGAATTGTGCATGCCCGGAAAGCGCTTCTGGGCCAGGGGCAGGGTGTCGACCCAGCGGTGGGCCGGGAAGGTCGGCAGGCCGGCCAGGGCCAGCTCATGGTTGACGAAGTCGCGGTCGAAGCCGGCGTTGTGGGCCACCAGCCTGGCCTCGCCGACGAATTCGGCCAGGGCGGCTCCGACCTCGGGCTCGGCGAACCGCGGCTTGCCCTCCAGGAAGGAAAGGGAGATGCCGTGCACCCGCTCGGCGTCGGGGTCGATGGCCCGCTCGGGATGGACGTAGCGGTGGAAATGGCGGCCGGTGGGGGTGAAGTCGTCGATCTCGATGCAGGCGATCTCGATGACCCGATGGCCGTCGCGCGGGCTCAGGCCGGTGGTTTCGGTATCGAGGACGATTTCGCGCGCCAAGGTGGCTGGATCAATGCCCTGGTTCGGGCCCCTCGCGCAAGGCGGCGAGGATGGCTTCGACCTGCTCGCGCGCCGCCTCGAAGCCGGCCCCGGTGTCGACGACGAAGTCGGCCCTGGCGCGTTTTTCGGCGTCCGGCTTCTGGGCGGCGAGGAGGGCGGCGAACTTGGCCTTCGTCATCCCCGGCCGGGCCATGACCCGGGCGCGCTGAATGGCCGCGGGGGCGCTGGCGACCACGACCTTGTCGACGTTTCGCGCGCCGCCGGTTTCGAAAAGGAGCGGGATGTCGAGGACGACGACCGGAGCGCCGGCCGCGCGGGCGCGGGCGAAGAACTCGGCCCGCGCCTCGCCCATCAGGGGATGGACGATGGCGTTGAGGCGGGCCAGGGCGGCCGGATCGCCCAGGACCCGCTCGCCGAGCCGGCCGCGATCGATGGCCCCGTCGACGGCGACGCCGGGAAAGGCGGCCTCGACCGGAGCGACCGCCGCCCCGCCGGGCGCATAGAGGCGGCGGACCTCGGCGTCGGCGTCGTAGACCGGGGCCCCGGCCGCCGCGAACATGGCCGCCGTAGTCGACTTGCCCATGCCGACCGAGCCGGTGAGGCCGATGACGATCATACGCCCAGGTCCATGGACAGGATCGCCCACTTGCGCACATCGACGTCCGGCGGAGCGACGCCGAACAGGGCCGTGAAGCTCGGCCGGGCCTGGCCGATGAGCATGGCCAGGCCGTCGACGGTGGTGAGGCCCGCGGCGCGGGCGTGGGCGAGGAAGGGGGTCGTCACGGGCCGGTAGACCATGTCCATGACCACCGCCGAGGCCGGGGCCGCTTCCAGGGCCACGCTGGGGGCCGCCGGGGTGGCGTTGATGATGGCGTTCGCGTCGCGGACGGCGGCGCTGAAGTCCGCGGCGCTGACGACGCCGCCGAGGCTGGCGGCCGTGGCCGCCGCCTTCTCCGGCGAGCGGGCGACCAGACGCACCGCCGGCGCGCCCGCCTCGCCGAACGCCGCCGCCGCCCCGCGGGCCGCGCCGCCGGCCCCGATGATGACCACCGGACCGGCGGCCGGATCGAAGCCGGGCGCCTGCTCGGCGAAGGCGGCGAGCAGGCCCTCGCCGTCGGTGTTGTCGGCGCGGATCCGGCCTTCGCCCTCGAAGATCAGCAGGTTGGCCGAGCCGGCCCGGCGGGCCCGTTCGCTGGCGTTGCTGGCCAGCGCCAGGGCCTCTTCCTTGAACGGCGCGGTGACGTTGAAGCCGCGGTGGTTCGGCTCGCCCGACTTCCGGCGGATCAGATCGGTGAAATCGCCAGGCTCCAGGGCCAGATAGACAGCCTCCAGCCCGGCCGCCCTGATCCAGGCGCCATGGATGGCCGGGCTCAGCGAATGGCCGATCGGCGAGCCGACGACACCGGCGACGAGGGTGGCAGAGCCGCTCATGACGCGCCTCCCACCCCCCTCCGGGGGGAGTACCGGCGAAGCCGAGGAGGGGGGTCGCGGTTAAGCGCGCCGGCGATCTTGCCCGAGCACCCCCTCCACCCCGTCGGGGTCCCCTTCCCCCACAGGGGGAGGAGAAGCGGCGCCGCTTTCCTCATGAGGCGATCGCGCCGGCGTCGCGGAGGGCGGCTAGGAGGGGGATGAGGGGGAGGCCGAGGACGGCGAAATAATCGCCGTCGATGTGTGAGAAGAGCTGGGCGCCCAGGCTTTCGAGGCGGTAGCAGCCGACCGAGCTCAGCACCGACTCGCCCTCGGCGGCGAGGTAGTCCTCCAGGAAGGCGTCGGAGACATCGCGCAGGGTCATCACCGGGCTCGCCTGGCCGCGCCAGAGGATCTCGCCGCCCCGGGCCAGGACCGCCGCGGCGTGGAGGGTGTGGGCGCGTCCGCGCAGGGCTCTCAGGCGCTCGCGGGCTTCCGCGAGGCTGGCGGCCTTGTCGACAAGCGCCCCGTCGAGATCGAGGGTCTGGTCGGCCCCGATGACGAGGTCGCCCTCGCCGGCCGGCGCGGCCAGGGCCTTGGCCTCGGCGAGGTGGGCGGCGATCGCCTTGGGGCTCGCCCCGGCGGCCAGCATCCGGGCCTTCACGGCTTCCTCGTCGAGCTCCGGCGGGACGGCGGTGAAGGCCACGCCGGCGGCCTCGAGCAGGCGGGCGCGGACGGCGCTGGCCGAGGCCAGAACGATCAACCGAGCACCTCGACCTGGCCGCGGCCGCCGGAGATGATGTTGATCACCGCCGCCGCGGTCTCCTCCACCGAGCGGCGGGTGACGTCGATCACCGGCCAGCCCTGGCGCTCGAAGAGGCGGCGGGCGGCGACGGTCTCGGCGCGGACCATGTCGGAATCCACGTAGGCGCTCTCGCGCACCTCGTTGAGACCCTTGAGGCGGTTGCGGCGCAGCTGGATGAGGCGATCCGGGGCGACGGTGAGGCCGACCACCGGCACCCCGTCGAGGGAGGAGAGGGCGGCCGGCAGGGGGGTGGAGGGCACCAGGGGAACATTGGCGGCCCGCACCCCGCGATGGGCGAGGTAGATGCAGGTGGGGGTCTTGGAGGTGCGCGAGACGCCCACCAGGACGACGTCGGCGCGGGCCAGGTCCGGGCCGCCCTGGCCGTCGTCGTGGCCGAGAGCATAGGAGAGGGCGTCCATGCGGTTGAAGTAGTCGGTGTCGAGGGAATATTGCGCCCCGACCCGGGTCGAGAGCGGCGCGCCCAGGTAGCGCGAGAGGATGGTGACGAGGGGATCGAGCGCCCCGATGCACGGCATCTCCATCTTCTGGCAGCCCTTCTCGAGCATGGCCCGCAGGGACTGATCGACGATGGTGTGGAGGACCATGCCCGGGGCCTCGGCGATCTCGTCCAGAGCCCGCTCGAGCTGCTTGTGGGAGCGGACGAGGGCGTAGATGTGCTCGATGGGCAGGACCTTGTTGAAGCGGGCGCACACGGCCCTGGCCATGGCGTTGAGGGTCTCGCCGGTGGAATCGGAGACCAGGTGGACGTGGAAATAGGTCGCCAGGCGGCTCGGCGGGGTCATGGGGCGATCTTAACGCACCGCGCCGGCTCAGGGCTATCGCTCGCCCGTTTTATCGAGACGTCATGGCCGACCGTCAGTGTCGGCCACCCATGCGCGCCGGCCATGGCGTGGCCGCGCCAGGCGCGGCCATTGCACGGGTCGCGTTCATGGGTCCCCGGGACTGACGCCCGGGGATGACGGGAAAATATTTCTGTGGGCGGATGGTTGACAGAGTCGGGGCGGATCGGCGCGGGCGGTGAAGGCTTTCGGCGCCTTTCGGGGCTGGCCCGGGCCGCGGCGGCCGGCCCGTGGAGAAGTCGAGCTTCCGTCCCGGTTTCGCTCACAGGCGCGGGCCTGTTCACAGGCCGGGCGCCGAGGCGGTCCACCGGGGCGGGACAAGCCGCTCGCGCGGCGCGGAACATACCAGGATCGGGCCGGGCGGCGGGGCTTTGCCGTCAAGGATTTGGTGGATTGTCGACAGGGGCCGGCGAGAGCCTCCGGGGAGGGCGGAAAGGCTGTGGGAATCGGCCGGAGGAACGGCCCAGGTCGGCGCCTTTCCCCGCTCTCCCCCGCCCTACTGCTGGGAATCTTCAGACTCTAGATTCTAGACAATGAACAGTAAGGGCGTGATCGGATCGGCCAGGGCTTGAGACCTGAGCCGCGCTCGGCTCTAAGTCCCTTCGCCATGAGCACCCCCGCCCCGAAGCTGCTGCGGGTCCTCGCCGGGGAGACGGTGGGGCCTCCGCCGATCTGGTTCATGCGCCAGGCCGGCCGCTCCCTGCCGGAATACCATGTGCTGCGCGAGAACGTGCCGGACTTCATCGCCTTCTGCCTCAATCCGGAGAAGGCGGCCGAGGCGACCCTGCAGCCCATGCGTCGCTTCGCCTTCGACGCGGCGATCGTCTTCGCCGACATCCTGCTGCTGCCCATGGCGCTGGGCCAGGAGGTGTGGTTCGAGCCCGGCGAGGGACCGAAGCTCGGACCGCTTCCCGAGCTGGCGGCGATGGCCGGGCGCGTGGAGGGGGCGGCGGCGCGACTGGGGGCGGTGGGCGAGACGCTGGCGAGGGTGCGCGCGGAGTTGGAGCCGGAGCGGGCGCTGATCGGCTTCGCCGGCGGGCCGTGGACGGTGGCGACATACATGCTGCAAGGCGGCGGCGGCCCGCGCGAGGCGTCCAGGGCCGCCGCCTTCGCCGAGCCGGAGCGGGTCCAGGCCCTCGTCGACCTCCTGGCCGAGGCGACCGCCCGGTATCTCGCCATGCAGGCGCGGGCCGGGGCCCAGGTACTGCAGATCTTCGAGTCGTGGGCCGAGCTGCTGCCGGAGGATCTCTTCGAGCGCCTGGTCATCGCGCCCCACCGGCGGATCATCGAGCACCTGCGTGGCGAGGGGATCGACGTCCCGGTGATCGGCTTTCCGCGCGGGGCCGGGGCGCTGGTGGAGGCCTACGCCGAGCGGGCCGGGGCGCAAGGCGTGGGGCTGGACGTGGCGGCTCCGGCGGCGCTGGGCCGGCGGCTGCAGGCGCGTGTGGCCATCCAGGGGGCGCTCGATCCTCTGCTGCTGCGGGCCGGCGGGGCCGGGCTGGAGCGGCGCGTGGACGCCCTGATCGAACAGTGGGGCGGCGGGCCTTATGTCTTCAACCTCGGCCATGGCGTCCTCCCCGACACCCCGCTCGAGCACATCGCCGCGGTGGTGGAGCGGGTGAGGGGGGGATGAGCGGGCGGCGGGTGGCGGTGGTGCTGTTCAACCTGGGCGGGCCGGAGGGTCCGGCCGACGTGGCCCCGTTCCTCACCAACCTCTTCTCCGACCGGGCGATCATCGACCTGCCGGGGCCGGCGCGCCTGCCTCTGGCGGCGCTCATCGCCCGGGCCCGTCAGAGGGTGGCCGTGGCCAACTACGCGGCCATGGGCGGCGGCTCGCCCCTGCTCGCGGAGACCCGGCGCCAGGCGGCGGCTCTCGAGGGCGCGCTGGCCAAAGGCGGCCTCGACGCCAAGGTGTTTATCGCCATGCGCTATTGGCGCCCCGGCGCCGGGGAGGCCGCGCGCGAGGTGGCGGCCTATGCGCCGACCGACGTGGTGCTGACGCCGCTCTATCCGCAGTTCTCGACCACCACGACAGCCTCGTCGCTGGACGCCTGGCGGCGCGCCTACGCCGGGCCGGGCGAGGTTCACGCGCTGTGCTGCTGGCACGACAACGCCGGCCTCGTTCAGGCCCATGCGGAGATCATCCGCGAAACCTGGGAGGGCGCGGGGCGGCCGAAGGTGAGGCTGTTGTTTTCCGCCCACGGCATTCCGGTGCGGACCGAGCGGCGCGGCGATCCCTACGCCTGGCAGGTGGGCTCGACCTGCGCGGCCATCGCCGCGCGCCTGGGCGAAGGCTGGGACTGGAAGCTCTGCTATCAGAGCCGGGTGGGGCCCATGAAGTGGCTGGGCCCATCGACGCCGGAGGCCATCGCCGAGGCGGCCGGCGAGGGCCTGGGAGTGCTGATCGATCCGGTTTCGTTCGTCGGCGAACATGTCGAGACCCTCATCGAGCTCGACCGCGACTACGCGGCCCTGGCCGCCCGGGCGGGGATCTCGTGCTATCTGCGCGCCCCGGCGGTGGGCGTGCGGGCGACCTTCATCGACGGCCTCGCGGGCGCGGTGAGGGGGGCGCTGGAACGCGCCGGCGTCGGTCCGGACGGCGCGCCGTGTCCGCCCGGTTATGGCCGCTGCGGGCGCATCCGGGAGATCGCGGCGTGATCCATAACCTGCTGATCGGCCTGCATATCCTGGCGGTGATCGCGTGGATGGCGGGGCTGCTCTACCTGCCCAGGCTGTTCGCCTACCACACCCGCGCCTCGCCCGGCTCGCAGATGGACGAGACCTTCACGGTGATGGAGGCGAAGCTGGCGAGCATGATCATGCGCCCGGCGATGATCGCGGTGCTGATCCTGGGCGGGACGCTGATCTGGTACGACGCGGACAGGCTGGGCTGGGGCCTTCGCTTCCTGCTGACCCCGTGGATGCTGACCAAGCTGGCCGGGGTTGCGTTTCTGATCTGGTGGCACCATTTCCTGCTCGCCGAGCGGCGGGCGATCGCCGAGCGGCGCAGCACCCGCACCGAGCGCTTCTGGCGGATGACCAACGAGGCGCCCTTCCTGGCCGCGATCGTCGTCGTCCTGGCCGCCACCACCAAGTTCGGCTGAACAGAGCGCTCTCTTCCCCCCGCATCGGGGGGAAGTGTCGCCGCAGGCGACGATGGGGGGACGGATACGCCGGCGTTTCCGATCCCCCATCCCGGCCTTCGGCCGTACTTCCCCCTTGTGAAGGGGGAAGAGAAGCCTTGACGGCGGGCCTTGGTTGGGATTTGTTCCGGCCCGAAGCGCGCCCATATGAAGGGGCGGGCTTTCCCCGCCTCCTCAAGGATCGCGCCGGCCCTTACGGCTTCAGCCCGCGACCCGACCTTCGTGATCCATTCGCCCTGGCGCCCGTTCTCTCCTGCCGGAGGCCTTTTTCGAGCGAACCGCCCGGAGTCCATCTCCCGCCCTCTCGCCACACCCACTCCCACTGAAAGAAATACGAGTTAATACAATCATATGACTGATATCATCGATATGCCGCCCGCCGAGACCGCCGACGAAATCGTCGAGCCGGACGCGGGCCTCGATGGCGAGCCCACCGACGCCGGCAAGGCCATCGCCGAGCTGGGCCTGTCGCGGATGAGCCTGCAGGAGCTGAAGGAGAAATCCCCCGCCGACCTGCTGGCCTTCGCCGAACAGTTCGACATCGAAAACGCGAACGCCATGCGCAAGCAGGACATGATGTTCGCGATCCTCAAGACCCTGGCCGAGGAAGGCGTCGAGGTCTTCGCCTCCGGCACCCTCGAGGTCCTGCAGGACGGCTTCGGCTACATGCGCAGCCCGGAAGCCAACTACCTGCCCGGCCCTGACGACATCTATGTCAGCCCCTCGCAGATCCGCCGCTTCGGCCTGCGCACCGGCGACACCGTCGACGGCGGCATCCGCGCCCCCCGCGAGGGCGAGCGCTACTTCGCCCTGGTCAAGGTCGACCAGATCAATTTCGAGAACCCCGACAACGTCCGCCACAAGGTCCACTTCGATAACCTGACCCCGCTCTATCCCGAGGAGCGGCTGACCATGGAGATCGACGATCCGACCCTGAAGGACCGCACCGGCCGGGTGATCGACATCGTTTCCCCGCTCGGCAAGGGCCAGCGCTGCCTGATCGTCGCCCCGCCCCGGGTCGGCAAGACGATCATGATGCAGAACATCGCCAAGTCGATCGCCGCCAATCACCCCGAGTGCTACCTGATCGTCCTCCTGGTCGACGAGCGGCCCGAGGAAGTCACCGACATGCAGCGCACCGTGAAGGGCGAGGTGATCTCCTCGACCTTCGACGAGCCGGCGACGCGGCACGTGCAGGTGGCCGAGATGGTCATCGAGAAAGCCAAGCGCCTGGTGGAGCACAAGCGCGACGTGGTGATCCTGCTGGACAACATCACCCGCCTGGGACGGGCCTACAACACCACCGTGCCCTCGTCCGGCAAGGTGCTGACCGGCGGGGTGGACGCCAACGCCCTGCAGCGGCCCAA
>DASXIE010000186.1:0-7854 GCA_036498165.1 Caulobacteraceae bacterium | reverse complement strand
TCGGCCGCCGCGGCGCACTCATGGCCGGCCTCGGTCAGGCCCTTGGACATGGCCACGGACGCTTCGAGATCGTCCTCGACGATCAGTACCCGCATCTTGTCCCCCTCGCTCGCAGGCGGATCAGCCCTCGATCTTCACCGGCACGAACAGGGTGCGGCCGGCCCGGGTGATCGCCAGGGGAATGCTCTTGCGCCCGGCCTTCTTCCATTCGTTGACCGCCGCGGCCACATCGCCGGCGCTGGCCACCAGGCGGTCGCCGGCCCTGACGATCACGTCGCCGCGCTGAAGGCCCTTGTCGCTGGCGTCGGAAGAGCCCTTGACGCCCTCGACGACCACGCCGCGGGCGCCCTCGCTAAGGTTGAACTCCTGGCGCGCCGCCGGATTGAGCGGAACGAGATTCATTCCCAGGACCGCCGAGCCGGGCGTGGCGCGGGGACCGGCCCCGATATCGCCGCCCTGTTGCTGGCTGTCGCCGCCGTTCTGGGCCAGCTGGGCCTCGGAAGGCCGCAGCGCCGTGTGGACGTCGATCTGACGCTCCTTGCCGTCCCGGAACACGTCCAGGCGGGCGACGTCGCCGGCCGCCACCTTGGCGACTTCCCGGGTCATCTCGGTGTAGCTGTTGATGGGCCGGCCATTGACCGCCACCACCACGTCGCCGGACATCACCCCGGCCTTCTGGGCCGGACCGCCGGGGACGACATCGGCCACCACCGCGCCCTTGCGGCCGCCGAGCCCGAAGGAATCGGCCATTTCGTCACTGAGCGGCTGGATGGTCGCGCCGATATAGCCGCGCTTGATGCGCCCGGTGGAAATGAGCTGCTTGGTCACCGAGGCGGCGACGTCGGCCGGAATGTCGAAGCCGATGCCCACCGAGCCGCCCGACGGCGAGAAGATCATCGTATTGACCCCGATGACCCGGCCATAGGTGTCGAAGGTCGGGCCGCCGGAATTGCCGCGGTTCACCGGGGCGTCGATCTGGATGTAGTCGACGAAATTCTCTCCGAGGTCGCGGTTATAGGCCGAGACGATGCCGGCCGTGGCCGTGCTGCCGAGGCTGAAGGGATTGCCCACCGCCAGCACCCAGTCGCCGACCCGCGGCTTGGCGGAGTTTTCGAAGTCGACATAGGGGAAATTGTGGCCCTCGACCTTGACGACCGCCAGGTCGGTGCCTTCGTCGCGGCCGACCACGGTGCCCTTGAGCTCCTTGCCGTCCTTGAGCACGACCTTGATCTCCAAGGCGTTGTCGACGACGTGGTTGTTGGTGACGATGTAGCCGTCAGGCGAAACGAAGAAGCCCGACCCGGCCGACATCTGCTTGGGGGCCGGTCCCGGATTGACGTTCAGGCCGCCCTGACCCTGCCCGCCCTGGCCCTGCCCGCGGGGGACGATATCGAAGGGGAAATTCTCGAAGCCGGGAATCCGGTTGAGCGTCGCCACCGCCGGACGCGAGGTCACGTCGATGGAAACCACCGCCGGCGACACCTTCTCGAAGATGTCGGCGAAGGACTGGGGCGCGCCGGGCGCCGAAGGCAGAACCGGCAGGGAGGCCTGGATCAAGTTGCCCTGGTCCCGAAGGCCGGGAATGGGGGCATGCATTCCGGCTCCGGCCATGGCGGCGACGGCTATGCCGGCGCCGGCCACGGCGCCGATGACGACATGAGTTCTGGTGACGGCCATCAAGTGTTTCCTCAAGGTCCCCGCGGAGCGGGGCTCCTAATCTAGTATCGCATGCCAATGAGCGCGAGGGCTCACAAGTTACCTTTCGGTTAGTTCGGAGGCGTTCTTGGAACCGAATTCTGGCGCCATGGTGTCAGAGGGCGATTCCAGCTCAGCCAGGCGAGCCACCTCGGCGGGCGAGAGGGGCGTCGGCGGCTCGCCCAGGCGCCGGTGGCGCGTGACGAGCAGGCCAAGGCCGGCCAGGGCGACCACGAAGGGCGCGCTCCATAGAAGGGCGTTGGTCAGGGAAAGAGGGGGCCTGAAGAGCACGAAGTCGCCATAACGGGCGACCAGAAAGGAACGCACCTCTTCGTCGCTCTGGCCGGCCGCCAGGCGCCCCCGGACGGCCCGCCGCAGGTCGGCGGCGAGGGCCGCGTCCGATTCGTCGATCGATTCGCCCTGGCAGACGAGGCAGCGGGTCTCGCGGAAGAGGGCTCTCGCCCGGGCCTCGCGGGCCGGATCGGAGAGTCGCTCGGCAGGGTCGGTGGCGGCGGCGAGGCACAGCGCCGCGCCGGCCATCGCGGCCCAGCGTCGCCAGGTCATTCGGCGGCCGCCAGTCGGGCCGGGGCCACCGCCCTTCGGCGCCCGGCGGCGATGCGCAGGCGCCGGTCGGAAAGGGAGAGCGCGCCGCCCGCCGCCATCATCAGCGGGCCCAGGAAGATCAGCCGCACCCAGGGGTTGATGAAGCCCCTGACAAGCCACGCCGATCCGCCGCCGGCCGCCGCCCGCCGTTCGCCGAGGGTGACATAGAGATCGCTCAGCGGGCCCATGCACAGGGCCACCTTGGAGATCGCCTCGCCGCCGACGTCATAGGTCCGCCGCTCGGGCCGGGCCAGACACACCGGCGCGCCGCCGGCCCGGGTGATCGCGATGCGGCCCTGCTCGGCTTCGTAGTTGGGGCCCGGCGCGTCGGCGACGGCGTCCAGACGCAGGTGATAGCCGCCCAGATCCATGCCCGCGCCCGGCGCGAGGACGGCGGCGGCCTCGACGCGCCAGCCGGTCTCGAATGCCGCCCCCATGACGAATACGCCCAGTCCCAGGTGAGCCACGCTCATGCCCCAGGTCCCGCGCGGCAGGGCGATGAGGCGGCGCAGGCTCTCGCCAGGCGGGGCCTTGGCCAGGCGGATGCGCTCGGCGGCCTCGGCCAGGGACCCGGCGGCCAGCCATGCGCCGACGGCCACCATCGCCGCGGCCAGCGCCTGCCTGGGCTGGGCGAGGGCGAAGACCAGGAGGCCGGCGCCGAGCGCCACCACCGCGGCCGCGCCCAGCCGCTGCGCCGCGCCCAGGGCGTCGCCGCGCTTCCAGGCCAGCAGGGGCCCGGCGGGCAGGATGACGAAGGCCACGGCGGCCAGGACCCCGACCACGAGGTTGTAATAGGGCGCGCCGACCCCGCCCTGGCGGCCGAACGCCTCGAGGACCAGGGGCCACAGGGTCCCGGCCAGCACCGCGCTGGTCACCGCGGCCAGGAAGATGTTGTTGAGCACCAGGGCGCTCTCGCGGCTGACCGGGGCGAAGGCGGCGCGATCCTTCAGGGCCCCGGCCCGCCAGGCGAAGAGAGCGAAAGCCGAGCCGGCCGTCAGCCCCAGGATCGCCAGCAGCAGGACCCCGCGGCGCGGGTCGACGGCGAAGGCGTGGACCGAGGTCAGCACCCCCGAGCGGACCAGGAAGGCCCCCAGCATGGAGAGGGTGAAGGCGGAGATGGCCAGGAAGGCGGTCCAGGCGGCCAGGGCGCCGCGCTTCTCGGTGACCACCGCCGAGTGGAGCAGGGCGGTCGCCATCAGCCATGGCATCAGGCTGGCGTTCTCCACCGGATCCCAGAACCACCAGCCGCCCCAGCCCAGAACGTAGTAGGACCAGAACGATCCCAAGGTGATGCCGACGGTCAGCAGGCCCCAGGCCGCCAGGGTCCACGGCCGCACCCAGCGCGCCCAGGCGGCATCGATGCGCCCCTCGATGAGGGCGGCGACGGCGAGGGAAAAGACCACCGAGAGCCCGACATAGCCGGCGTAGAGAAACGGCGGATGGGCCGCCAGGGCGGGGTCCTGCAGCAGGGGGTTCAACGAGTTCCCCTCGGCCGGCGGGTCGATGAGGCGCATCAGCGGGTTGGAGGCGAAGACCAGGTAGCCGATGAAGAGCGCTCCGAGCGTCCCCTGGACGGCCACCGCCAGGGCTTTGAGGCCCCAGGGCAGGCCTCGCGCCAGGGCCAGCACGGCCCCGTAGGCGGTCAGGGCGAAACACCACAGGACGATCGAGCCCTCGTGGCTCCCCCAGGCCCCGGCGATCTTGTAGATCAGCGGCTTGGCGGTGTGGGAGTTCTCGGCCGCGTTGACGACCGAGAAGTCGGAGGTGACGAAGGCCCAGATGAGGGCCGCGAAGGCGATGGCGATGGCCGCGAAGGCGCCCAGCGCCGCCCCTTCTCCCGCTCCGGTCAGGGTGGCGTCGCGGCGCAGCCGGCCGGAGAACGACAGGCCGGCCTGGGCCAGCGACAGGCAGAGGGCCAGGACGAGGGCGAAGGCGCCCAGCTCGGCGGTCACGAGCGGGCTCCCGGGGGCTCATAGGCCGGCGCCGCCGCGCCCGATCCGCGCCACTCGCCGCGGGCCTTGAGAGCCCTGGCCAGCTCGGCGGGCATGTAGCGCTCGTCGTGCTTGGCGAGGATGGTGGTGGCGACGAATACGCCAGCCCGGTCGAACGCCCCCATGGCGACCACGCCCTGGCCCTCGCGGAAGAGATCGGGCAGGTCGCCGCGATAGACCACCCTGGCGCTGGCGGCGCGGTCGGAGACCACGAACCGGACCGCCCCGTCGGGATCCCTGGCCACGCTGCCGAGCGCCACCAGTCCGCCGAGCTGGATCGCCCGGCCGGCCGCCACGTGGGCGGCGCGCGCCTGGGCCGGGGTATAGAAGTAGGAGATCGAATTCCGCAGGCCGTAGAGCGCCAGGCCGAAGGCCAGGGCGAGGACGGGGGCGACCGCCGCCACGACCATCAGGCGCCGCCGCGCGGTGCGGGATCGAGGCAGGAGGGCCATCAGCGGGCCGGCCTGGCGTCGGCGGCGGCGGCGAGGGCGGTCAGCACGTCGGGGCGAGCGGCATAGCGGCTCCGGGCGGCGGCCAGGGCGGCGTCGCGCCTGGCGGTCTCGCCGAGTACGGCCCAGGCGCGAACCAGCCGCACCCAGCCGGCCGGATCATCGGGCCGGGCGCGGAGCCGCGCGGCCAGGCCCTCGACCATGCCGCGGACGGCGGCGGAGAGGCCGGCGGCGGGCGCCGGGGCCTCGGCGAGGGGGGGCAGCGCGCCGGTTCTCGCGACCCTGGCGATCTCGTCGGCGAGGCCGCTTCGCCGCGGATCGGAGGCCGGCAGCGTGGCGAGCAGGGCCCGCCAGTCGGCGAGGCCGCCGCTGACATCGCCGTCGGCGATCCTGGCCCGGGCCAGGTAGTAGCGGGCCGCGCCCTGGCCCGGATCGGCCGTCAGGGCGCGGGCGAAGAGCGCCCGGGCGTCGGGGCCCACCGCGCCGCCGGCCCGCAGGACCATCACTTCGCCCAGCATGGCGGCGAGGTCGGCTCGCCGCGGGGCGATCGCCAGGGCGCGCCGCAAGGCGTGAACCGCTCCGCCGCCGTCGCCGATGGAAAGATCCAGGGCCGCCAGCCTGCGCAGCGGCTCGATGTCGCCGGGCCGCTCGTCGGCGATGGCGCCGAGGGCGGCGGCCAGGGCCGCCGGCGGGTAGCGTTCGGGATGGGCTCGCCAGGCCGCCAGGCGGGCGGCGAAGGGCTGGTCGGGCAGGTCCGGCGACCCGATCGCCAGGTAGATGGCGGCGGCGGCCAGGGCGACGCCCACGGCCGCGAGAACGGGGCCGGCGGGGCCGCTGGCGCCGATCGGCGCCTCGCTCTCATCGGAGGCGCGCAGAAGGCGCCGGGCGGCCTCGGCGCGGACCGCGCGCCGCTCGTCCTCGACCAGCAGGTCGCGGGCGGCAAGCCCGTCGATCTCCGCCAGCGCCCGCCGATAGAAGGCAAGAGAGGGATCAATCGTCCCGGCCGCGCCGCGGGCGGCGCGGTGGAGCATCAGGGCCCCAGCGCCCGCCGCGAGAAGCGCCGCCGCGACCCACAGTCCGATCATGGCCGCCCTCTTAACCAATTCCCCGCCTCCCCGCGAGTTCTCTTCCCCCTTCACAAGGGGGAAGTACCGGCGAAGCCGGGGATGGGGGATCGGAGACGCCGGCGCTTCCGTCCCCCCATCGGCGCTTCGCGCCACTTCCCCCCGATGCGGGGGGAAGAGAACGAACTCAGCGTTCGGCGCGGGGGAGGGTGATCTCGACGCTGAGGCCGCCAAGGGGGGAGGACCCCAACGCCACGCCGCCGCCGTAGGCGCGCGCCAGTTCGTCGATGATCGACAGTCCCAGGCCCGAACCGGGCGCGCTCTCGTCGGCCCGCTCGCCGCGTCTGAGGACCGCCTCGCGCTGCTCGGCCGGCAGGCCCTCGCCGTCATCCTCCACGACGAGCCTCAGCATCCGCGATGGACCAGGACTCGGCGCGCAACTGACCCGGACCCGCCTGGCGCACCATTTGCAGGCGTTCTCCATGGCGTTGCCGGCCATTTCCAGCAGGTCCTGGCGTTCGCCCATGAACCACAGGTTGTCGGGGCAGGAGAAATCGATGTGGGCGACCTTGCCTTCGAAAATGCGCTCCAGGGTCCTGGCGAGCTCCTCGACCACCGGCCCGACCTCGGTCCGCTCGCCGATCCCGGGGGTGCGCGCCGCCGCCCGCGCCCGGCGCAGATGGTGGTCGACCTGCTGGCTCATGATCCTGGCCTGGCGCTCGACCAGGCCGGCCGATTCGCCGCCCTGCTGGCCAGCCTCGGCGAGGATCACCGAGAGCGGAGTCTTCAGGGCGTGGGCGAGGTTGCCGACGTGGGTCCGCTGGCGCTCCACCACCTGCTGGTTGTGCTCCACCAGGGCGTTGAGCTCGCTGGCCAGGGGGGCCAGTTCGGTCGGATAGGCCCCGACGAGCCGCTCGCGCCGGCCGGTGCGGACGTCGGCCACCTCGCGGCGCAGGGCGAAGAGGGGACGGAGGCCGACCCGAACCTGGAGGATCACCGCCGCCACCAGGCCCGCCCCCAGAATGCCCAGCGCCGCCACCAGGGTGGTGATGAAGGTGCGGATGTCGCGGTTGACCGAGGTGCGGTCCTCGGCGGCCATGAACACCACCGGGGCGCTGTAGTCGGCCATGCGCACCTGCATGGCGTCGATCCTCAGGGGCTGATCGAGAGGGCCGGGACTGTCGTAGAAGACGCCCTTGCCCTGCGTCCGGGCCAGGGCGGCGAGACCTCCGGGCGGCGCCGGCAGGGCGCGGTCCCATAGCGAGCGCGAGCGCGACAGGGCGCGAAGGCCGCCGGCCCCGTCCGGGGTGGCGACTTCCCAATAGGCGCCCGAGTAGGCCCGGCGGTAGAGCGGATCGGGATCGTCGGGGGGCGTGATCACCCCCGCTTCGGCTCTGGCCCCCGCCACGAGCCCGTCCACCGAGCCGGTCAGGTCGTCGTCCAGGCGGACGGAGGCGGCGTGGTTGAAGTAGACCGAAAGCGCGATGCCGGCGGCGATGAGGACCGCCAGGCTCCAGCCGGCCGCCAGGACCACCAGACGTCTGACAAGAGAGGACCCGCGGCGGGGCGCCCTCACGCGTCGCTCGCCTCGCCCTCGAGCGCCACCAGGCGGTAGCCGAGGCCGCGCACCGTCTCGACCCGGTCGGCCCCGATCTTCTTGCGCAGGCGGCCGATGAAAACCTCTATGGTGTTGGAATCGCGGTCGAAATCCTGATCGTAGAGGTGTTCGACCAGCTCCGTGCGGCTGATCACCCGGCCCTGATGCATGATGAGGTAGTGCAGCATGCGGTATTCCAGCGAGGTCAGCCGGACCGGCTCGCCGCCCACCGAGGCGCGCGCCGCGCGCGGATCCAGGCGCAGGGCCCCGCAGGCGAGACTGGGGGCCGAGTGGCCGGCCGAGCGCCGCAGCAGGGCCCGCAGGCGGGCCAGCAACTCCTCGGTGTGGAAAGGCTTGGTGAGATAGTCGTCCGCCCCGGCGTCGAACCCGGCCACCTTCTCGCTCCACGAGCCGCGGGCGGTGAGGATGAGGACCGGGGTGGCCACATGGAGCCG
>DASXIE010000185.1:0-3027 GCA_036498165.1 Caulobacteraceae bacterium | reverse complement strand
CATCGCCCACGGGTATGATGCACATAGGCACAGCCCGGACGGCTCTGTTCAACTGGCTTTATGCCCGCCATTTCGGCGGCCGCTTCCTTCTGCGCGTAGAGGACACCGATCGCGAGCGCTCGACGCCAGGCGCCGTGCAGGCGATTTTCGACGGCCTGACCTGGCTGGGCCTTGTTCCCGACGACGAGCCGGTCTTCCAGCACACCCGCGCCGACCGTCACCGCCAAGCGGTCCAGAGACTCTTGGACGCCGGCCGCGCCTACCGTTGCTACATGAGCGTCGAGGAACTGGCCGCCGAGCGGGAAACGGCCAGGGCCGAAGGCCGGGCGATCCGCTCGCCATGGCGGGACCGGGAGGCGCCGGCCGGCGACAACCGCGGCTTCGTCATCCGCTTCCGCGGGCCGCTGGACGGGGAGACGGTGGTCCGTGACCTGATCAAGGGCGAGGTGGTGTTCGCCAACAAGGAACTGGACGATCTGGTTTTGCTCCGCTCCGACGGCGCACCGACCTACAACCTCGCCGTGGTCGTCGACGATCACGACATGGCCATCAGTCACGTGATCCGCGGCGATGATCACCTCAGCAACGCCGCCCGCCAGAGCCTCATTTACCAGGCTCTCGACTACGACCTGCCGGCCTTCGCCCATGTGCCGATGATCCACGGCCCCGACGGGGCCAAGCTCTCCAAGCGTCACGGGGCCCAGGGCGTGGCCGAATTCGCCGACCTCGGCTACCTCCCCGAAGCCATGCGCAACTACCTGGCGAGGCTCGGCTGGGGGCACGGCGACGCCGAAATCTTCACCGACGAGGAGGCCATCGCCTGGTTCGACGTCGCCGACGTGGTCCGCGCCCCGGCGCGGCTCGACTGGAACAAGCTGGGCCACATCAACAACCACTATATCCGCGCCGCCGACGACGGCCGGCTGGCGGCGCTGACCCTCAAGGCCCTCGAGGGGGAAGACATCGACCTTCCGGCCGACGCCGCCGCCCGGCTCGAGACCGTCATTCCCCTGGTCAAGGAGGGGGCCAAGACCGTTCCCGAATTGGCCGGACTGTCGCGCTTCGTCCTCAAGACGCGGCCCCTGACCCTCGACGCCAAGGGCGAGGCGTTGCTCACGCAAGAGGTTCGCATCCTCCTTGGCCGCCTCGCCAGGAACCTGGCCGGCGAGGACGACTGGACGGTCGCCGGCCTTGGCGCGGCGCTGCGCGCCTTCGCCGCCGCCGAGGGGGTCGGGCTGGGGGCATTCGGCCAGGCCCTGCGGGCGGTTCTGGCCGGCGGCGCCAGCGCTCCGGATCTGGCCAGCGCCCTGACCGCGCTGGGAAAATCAGAGAGCCTTGGCCGTATCGAAGACGCACTTTCGCAAGTGCGGTAAGGCGCTATAAGGATCGCCGAAACGGAAACGCCGCAAGCCATCGATCAGGGGATCGCCGCATGTCGAAAAGCGCCACCCTCACGCTCGGCGACAAGAGTGTCGAGCTGCCGCTGATCAACGGTACGGCCGGGCCCGACGTCGTCGACATCCGCAAGCTCTACGCCGACGGCGACGTCTTCACCTTCGATCCCGGTTTCACCTCGACCGCCAGCTGCGAGAGCAAGATCACCTACATCGACGGCGACGCCGGGATTTTGCTGCACCGCGGCTACCCGATCGAGGAACTGGCCGAAAAGTCGAGCTTCCTGGAGGTCTGCTACCTGCTGCTCAACGGCGAACTGCCGTCGGCGGCCGAGTTCGAGGACTTCGAACACACCATCACCTACCACACCATGCTGCATGCCCAGTTCGACCGCTTCTTCGGCGGCTTCCGCTCCGACGCCCATCCGATGGCGATCATGACCGGCGCGGTGGGGGCCCTGTCGGCCTTCTATCACGACAGCATCAACGTCGATGATCCCGAGCAGCGCAAGATCTCGGCCCACCGGCTGATCGCCAAGATGCCGACCATCGCCGCGCGGGCCTACAAATATTCCATCGGCCAGCCCTTCGTGACCCCGCGCAACGACACGACCTACGCCGAGAATTTCCTGCGCATGGCCTTTTCCGTGCCGGCCGAGGACTGGAAGCCCAATCCGGTGCTCACCCGGGCCATGGACCGCATCTTCATCCTCCATGCCGATCACGAGCAGAACGCGTCGACCTCGACGGTGCGCATCACCGGCTCGTCGGGGGCCAATCCCTTCGCCTGCATCGCCGCCGGCATCGCCTGCCTGTGGGGCCCCAGCCACGGCGGGGCCAACGAGGAGGCCCTGATGATGCTGCAGGAGATCGGCACGGTCGATCGCATCCCCGACTACATCCAGGGCGTGAAGGACCGGAAGTTCCGCCTGATGGGCTTCGGGCACCGGGTCTACAAGAACTTCGATCCGCGGGCGATCGTGATGCAGAAGACCTGCCACGAGGTTCTCGACGAGGTCGGCGATTCCGACGAACCCCTGCTCAAGGTCGCCCTCGAGCTGGAGAAGATCGCCCTCAATGATCCCTATTTCGTCGATCGCAAGCTCTATCCCAACGTCGATTTCTATTCGGGCATCACCCTCAAGGCGATGGGCTTTCCGACCACCATGTTCACGGTGCTGTTCGCCATCGCCCGCACGGTGGGCTGGATCAGCCAGTGGAAGGAGATGTTCGAGGATCCCCAGCGCAAGATCGGCCGCCCCCGCCAGCTCTACACCGGCCCCCTGAAGCGCGCCTACACGCCGCTGGAGTCGCGCCGCTAGGGCTTTCGGCGGGTGAGATAAATCGCGCCTCGCCACCCCACCCCCACCGTCATCGCCGGGCGTCAGTCCCGGCGACCCATGATCGTTGACGCGGGAAGTGGCCGCGCCAGGGCGCGGCCAATGCGCTTGCGGTCGGCGGACTCGAGGTCAGCGTCGAGGAGGTATCAACCGCGTCTCTGCGTCTCTGCACATTTCTTAGGCCTTCAGAGGCGGCGAGGGCGGCGCGTGACGATGCTCGCGCATCGCCACCCCACTTCACGCGATCATGGGTCCCCGGGACTGACGCCCGGGGATGACGGGAGGTGGGCGAT
>DASXIE010000184.1:0-3423 GCA_036498165.1 Caulobacteraceae bacterium | reverse complement strand
TCACGTTGCGCTCGAAGGTCCACACCTCGGCGGTGCGGTGGTCGTCGACCGCCTCGCCGGCGGCATCCTTGGTGCGGTTGCGCAGCTCGGCCAGGAAGCGGACCGCCGCGCGGGCCATGTCCTCCACCACGTTGACGCTCTCCAGGTCGGCCCTGGGCGGCTGGAGGAACTCGACGCTCTCGCTGCGCCCGGCCGCCTCGCGCTCGGCGATGGCGGCGTCGAAGCTCTGCATCACGGTGGGGGCCAGCAGCGGGCGCAGCGTGGCGCGGTCGCCCTCGGCGAAGGCCTTGACGATCTGCTGGTAGGCCGCCCGGGCGCCCTGGAGGAACTGGCCCGGATCGAAACTGGCGTCGCGGGCCCGAAGCGCCGCCACGCCGGTGAGCGGGGCCGATTCCTCAGGGGCGGCGAAGGGCGAGCGGGGGGCGTCCAGCGCCGTGGGGGCGAGCGGCGAGGGGGCGGCGGCCTCGGAAGGGCCGCGGCCGACCTTGCGCCCCAGAACCGCGTAGAGCTGGAAGAAAACCACCCCGACCAGCACCGCGAGAATGATCAGTTCGACAACTTGCAAGGCGACACCGAAAACATGAATGCGTGGGGCTCAATATAGGATGCATTGGCCGCCGCGTCAGCCCGCGGGCCGTCACGCGGCGCCGTCGTTGCCACTCCCTGGCCCCCGTGATAGCTCCGCCCCCTCCCCTTTTTGTGAACGAGCCCCCGCCGAAATGACCGACGCCTCGACCATCCCGCCCGGCTCCAACGGATCGGACCCCGACAACCAGCCGGGCATCCGCATCCTGGCGCAATACATCCGCGACCTCTCGTTCGAGAGCCCGCACGTGCCCGATTCCCTGCGCGGCGGGGCCCAGCCGCAGATCGATCTCAATGTCGAATTGAACGCCAAGACCCGCGACGACGGCCTCTATGAGACCGAGCTGAAACTCACCGCCCGGGCGGCGCGCGAGAACGAGACGGTGTTCCATATCGAGCTCGTTTACGCCGGCCTTTTCCAGATCGTGGGCGTGCCGGACGCCGATCTCGAGCCGGTGCTGATGGTCGAGTGCCCGCGCTACCTCTTCCCCTTCGCGCGGCGGCTGATCGCGGACCTCAGCGCCGAGGGCGGCTTCCCGCCCTTCCGCCTGGAGCCCATCGACTTCGGGGGCATCTACGCGGCGCGCCTGGCGCAGCAGGGGGAAGGGGCGCAGTCGGGGCTGGTGTAGGGAGCCCCGCCTATACAGCCCTTGCCGCCTCAATCTCCCGTGCGAAGCGGGAAGATGTCGAGGCCGTCATTCTCGTTGGCGTGAAGCCGCTGGCAAAGTCGTGACCGCCGCGCGCCGTCCGGATCGGAGAGACCTTGGGATGCTGAACGCCCATTTCGCGGCCCTCGTCGTGGCGTCCACGCTGGCGCTGGCGGGCCCGGTCCATGCCGCCGGCCCGCCGCCCAACAACCGCGCCGAGGCGGTTGAGGTGGTGCGGGGGCTGCGGCGGATCGTGACACCCCATGGCATCGACATCGCCGAGACGGTGCGCATCGGGGGCATCGACCAGTGGATCACCATCCGCGGCGACGACCGGCGCAATCCGGTGCTCCTGGTGCTGCATGGCGGTCCGGGCTACGTCGAAATGCCGCTCAGCTGGTGGTACGCGCGCGGCTGGGAGGAGTATTTCACCGTCGTCCAGTGGGACCAGCGCGGGGCCGGCAAGACCTATCTGATCAACGACCCCAAGGCCGTCGCGCCGACCATGACCGAAGGCCGGATGCTGGCCGACACCGAGGAGATGGCCGCCTGGCTGCGCAACAGCCTCGGCAAGCGCAGGATCTTCGTCTGGGGCCATTCCTGGGGGAGCTACCTGGGGCTCGAGTTGGCCCGGCGCCATCCCGACTGGCTCCACGCCTATATCGGCACCGGCCAGGTGGCCAATTCCCCCAAGAGCGAGCGGCGCGGCTGGGCCTTCGCCCTGACCGCGGCCCGGCGGGCGGGAAACGCGCGGGCGGTATCGGAACTCCAGGCCATCGCCCCCTATGCGGCGCCCGGCCGGCGGATCGCGCTCAAGGACGCCATGGTCGTCCACAAATGGGGCGACTATTTCGGCGGGGTGATGGCTTACCGGACCTCGCAGGAGGACGAGAGCCATGCCGGGCGCCTGTCGCCGGACTACAGCGACGCCGAGGCGCCGCACATCTACGACGGCAATGCGTTTTCCGAACACTACCTCCTGGCCGACGTCTTCAATCTCGACCTCAGCGGCGAGACGAGATTGGCGACGCCGCTGATTCTGCTGGAGGGGCGCCACGACCGGACAGTGAGCTCGGACGTGGCCCACGAATGGTTCGAGAAGGTGACGGCGCCTGAGAAGCGGTTCGTGTGGTTCGAGAATTCGGCCCATGAGCCGGAGTCGGAGGAGCCCGGCAAGTTCCTGCTCTCCCTCGTCCGCTACGCCCGTCCGATCGCGGCCAAGGCCGGCGACGTGGCGCCGTAGGACGAGAGCGCCGGGCGCCGGCTCCCCCTCGGCGGCCAGTATGGCGCGTTCTTCGCCGGCCGGCAGATCGCCACCATCGACCTGACCAAACCCAGATCCGTCACTGATGTCCCCGAACAGGCGCCAGCCTTGTCCCCCGGCTAAACTCGCAAGTCCGGGTCACCCATGAACGAGATGCGGTGGGTGGGCGCGCGTGAGCGTGTCCACTGCTCAGCGCCGCAACCACGGACCGGACGAACCGCCGGCGCATGGCCGCGCACGCGCGGCCCACCCTCGCTCGGCGTTCATGGATCCCCGGGACTGACGCCCCGGGGATGACGGTGGGGGTGATGCGAGGCCGGTCGGCAAACTTTGCCGCCGGCTATCCGCCCAGCGGCTTGCACTGCCGGGCCGCGAGGTCGGCGGGGGGTGCGCGTTCGGCCTCGCCGACCTTGCGGTGAAAGGCGAACACGGCCAGCGGCCGGCCCGCCGGGTGTTCCATCTCGTCGAGGGTCGCCATCGGCTGGGCGTAGAGCTGGGCGTCGAAGGCGAGGTCGTCGCCGG
The DNA here is from genome assembly GCA_036498165.1 of Caulobacteraceae bacterium. GTDB lineage: Bacteria > Pseudomonadota > Alphaproteobacteria > Caulobacterales > Caulobacteraceae > Acaudatibacter. The sequence continues at coordinate 405 of DASXIE010000184.1, read as the reverse complement.
GGCTGACGTCGAAGCCTTCGGCGTCGACCTCCTTGGCCTCGCCGGGATCGAAGTGGATGAGCTCGCCGCCCATGGCCCCGGAGGTGAAATTCGACCCGTGGACGCGCACGGCCAGGTCCACGGGGGCATCGACGCTGAGGTTGAGGGCGAACATGTGGGCGCCGTCGTCCTCGACCGATTCGACGATCCAGGCGCAGGCCGTGGTCGCCCAGGCGCGCTCCACGAGGGCCGCGTTGGCGATCAGGGCCAGGAGAGGGATCAGGGCGCGGCGCATGGTCGTCAGAGTCCCCCCAAGCCGCAGCCGTCGGAAGGGCCCGAGGCGCGATGCCGCGAGCTTACATGACCAAGTACGGAGTCGGAGCAGGGGACAGGCGATCACCACACCGAATTTCCAGAGTAGCGGCG
>DASXIE010000183.1:0-13550 GCA_036498165.1 Caulobacteraceae bacterium | reverse complement strand
CGTCACCCGCCGAGGGGCCCAGCCATCCCTGCCTACCCGCGGCGAGGTCGACCGCCTTTTGAACGGCGGTCTCCTACACGATCCTCGATGACTGGGGCGGACGGGCTTCCGCATCCCCCCGGCGTGGAGCCGGGAGTCGTGGTCTTCGCCGTAGGCGACATCCACGGGCGCCTCGACCTTCTCGAGGGCGCGAGCCGGGAGATCAGGCGCTTGGCGGCCGAGGCGGCGAAGAAGGGCAGCCGCGCCATGGCGATCTTCCTGGGCGACTATGTCGACCGCGGGCCGGCCGCGGCGGGGGTGATCTCGCACCTGATTTCCCTGCGTGGCGATCCGAACTGCCAGATGCGCTTCCTACGCGGCAACCACGAACAGTTCCTTCTCGACTTCATGGATGGCGATGGAGAGGCGTGGGCCTGGCTCGACAATGGGGGGGCCCAGACCCTCCTCTCCTATGGCGTCGACTGGAGAGATTGCGAAAGCCTCGTCGAGGCCGCCCGGGCGGCGATTCCGGCCGAGCACCTGGCGTTTCTTCGACAGACCGAGATGGGCGTCGAATGCGGCGGCTATTTCTTCGTCCATGCGGGGCTGAGGCCGGGCCGCCCGCTGAGCGAACAGACCAACGCCGATATGCTGTGGCTTCGCTACGCTGGTGATGAGAGGCCTGCGCACGGCAAAACGGTGGTGCATGGCCACACGCCCCGGGCGCGACCGACGGTCGGCCGCTGGCGAATCGATATCGACACCGGGGCCTGGATGAGCGGCGCCCTCACCCTGGCGAGATTCGAGGACGCTCAGGTGAGGCTGTTCAAAGTCGAGATCGCCTCGCCGGGCGGCTCGGCCGAGGTCAGCGAATGGGAAGCTTGCGCCTGACGGCGGCATTTGGTCTGGTCGGACCATGGCGCAGGTCGAGCTGTCGGGGGTGCGCAAGGCGTTCGGCGCGGCCACCGTCCTGAAGGATATCGACCTCGTCGTGGAGGACGGCGAACTCATTGTGTTCGTGGGACCGTCCGGGTGCGGCAAGTCGACTCTGCTGCGGATCGTCGCCGGTCTGGAGGATCCCACCGAAGGCGAGGTCCGCTTCGACGGTGTGCGGATGAATGACGCCTCGCCGGCCGATCGCGGGGTGGCGATGGTTTTCCAGTCCTATGCCCTCTATCCCCACATGACCGTCTTCGAGAACATGGCCTTCGCCCTGAAGATCGCCAGGACACCCCGGGACGCCGTGGCCGCGGCGGTCGCCGAGGCGGCCGAAACGCTGGACATAACCGCGCTGCTGAGACGCCGACCCAAGGAGCTCTCCGGGGGGCAGAGGCAGAGAGTGGCCATCGGCCGGGCCATCGTGCGCAAGCCCAAGGTCTTCCTGTTCGACGAGCCGCTTTCGAACCTCGACGCCACCTTACGGGTGCGCATGCGCTACGAGTTCGCCAAGCTCCACGGGACCCTTGGCGCGACGATGATCTACGTCACCCATGATCAGGTGGAGGCGATGACTCTGGCTGACCGGATCGTGGTGCTCAACGAAGGCCGCGTCGAGCAGGTCGGGGCGCCGCTTGATCTCTACCGGGCGCCCGACAACCTCTTTGTCGCCGGCTTCATCGGCTCGCCCAAGATGAATCTGCTGGCCGCCGAGCTCGTCGAAGGCGGGGCGGCGAACGCGGCCGTGCGCCTGGCTTCAGGCGATGTGATCCGGGTCGCCGCCAACGCCTCGGGGACCGCCCCTGGAACCCTGATCACACTTGGCGTGCGTCCCGAACATTTCCAGCTCGGCGCGCAGGCCAATGCCCTGAGCGCCACGGTCGGGTTCGTGGAGTCCCTCGGCGCCGCTTCCTTCGCCTACGGGACGTTGAAAGGTACGGGAGAAGAGCTGACCGCCCAGTTGGCCCCTGACGCTGTCGTGCGGATGGGCGAGACACTCCGCCTGGGCGTGGCGGAGGATTCCGCCCACCTCTTCGATCCGGCTGGCCGCGCCTACCCGCGCGCCGGCGGCGCTTGATGCGCCGCCTTGACCACAAGCACGCCGCCGCCGGTCAGACGCACCACGCCGTCTCTCCAGGCCACGGCGCGGCCGTTGAAGAGCGTGGGTCCAGGCGGACCCCTGAATGGCCAGGCGAACACGAATCCTCCCGGGGGTCGCGCGTCGCCGCCTAACCGCAGCGTGAAGCCGCCGCCGCGCCGCGCGGCCGACCAGGTGAGGATCCCGTAGGGCGTACGCAGGTCGCGCACCCCGACGCCTTCGCCCGCGAACCAGTCCCGCGGCACCCCCGCCCCCAGCACCAGGGACTTATCGCTCGGCCGCTCATAGGCGAACATGTCCAGCACCGAGCGAACATAATCCGAGGCGACCCAGGCGTGAGGCTCGTCGCCGAGGAACCGCGGCTTGCGCGCGTCGCGCCCAACCACTTCGGCCCAGCCGTTCCAGGCGAGCGGGCGGCGACCCTTCATGAACCAGGCGAGGAGTTCGCCGGCCCGCTCCCGCCAGCCCAGGCGGAAGAATGAGCCGATGGTGCGCAGCTCATAGGGCGTGTAGGCGTCCCAGGTGCGTTTCCCGTCTCGGCGCTCGACGAACTCCTGCCAATAACGCTCGAACGTCTCGTCGAGGAGGGACCTGGGAAGGGTCGCCATTCCCCCGCCTGGCGAGAGGGCGATGGTGGTCGAGGTGGGGTCGAAATCGCCAAGGTCCGCCGCCCCTGGGATGTAGTCGACACCGTGAGCCCGGGCGGAGGCCGGGATCGAGGCGTAGAGGTCGCGGCGGAACAGACCGAGAGAAGCGGTGAGCCGCGCCGTCGCAGCCCGCTCTCCGAGGGTCCTGGCGATGAAAAGGGCGTCCTCATAGCCCCGCAGGGCCCAGAAATCGTCCCAGTACGAATAGGCCGGCTTTGCGGAATAGCCCTCGTGGCTGATCGACGGGGGCAGAAGCCCGCGCGTCGCCGCGCCCGCCCCCCCGTGGGCGACGGCCTCGGCTTGGCGCAGCCGGTCCATGTAGTCCGCCGCCGCCTCGACGCGCGGCCAGAGCGCACGCAGCAGGGCGCCATCGCCGCCATAGCGATAGACGTCGGCGACGAGATGGATGAACTCGCCGTCGCTGTCGTTTTCCTGGGTAGGATCGGCGCCCCGGGCATCGATGCAGCAGGGAGCCTTGCCGTCAGCGAATTGGTGAGGCGCGTACCAGCGCAAATAGTCGGCCGCCGCGCGGGTCTCGCCCAGCCGCAGGAGGGCCCCGGAGATCATTGTCCCGTCGCGGATCCACGAGCGGTCGTAGGATCGGGTGCCGGGCCGCAATTCGGGGCCGTTCCGCGAAATCAGCATATAGGCCAGCGAGGTCTTCAGGGTATCGGCGACGGCGCGCCCCGCCGACGGGACCTCGATCGCGACGCGGCCGAGGCGGCGGCGCCAGCCGTTGGCGACAGCCTCGCGCTCGCGCTCGAAGCTGAAGGGGAGCCGGGGCGGCGGCCCGTCGGTGAGCGGCGCGATCCAGTCCACGGCGGCGGCGCCATTCGCCGGCAAGGTCAGCCGCCAGATCAGGACACCGGAGGCCATTCCGCCGGCGTCATGTACGGAGGCGGCCGATCGGGTCGACCGAAGCGCATCGGGCAGCGCGTCGGCATTCACCGGGTTGGGCAGGAAACGGGCACGCTGCGTGACAGTCACGGCGCGGCGGCCATCGATGGTCAGCGCCGCGCCGTTCCAGGCCAGGTCATGGATAGGGCTGACCCCGCCAGGCGAATTGAGGAACTGTTCGGGCCCATTCACCTGAAAGGGCCTCGCGGCGAGGGCGAGGACCAGGTTCCGGCGGCGCCCGGTCAGGTTGCGCAGCTCATAGCGCGCCGCCAGACGCGGGTGGGCGGCTTCGCCGTCGGCGAAGGTGGTGACGCGCAACATCCAGCCAGGCCGGCGCCAAGTGACGACGGGGATCGGCAAATAGCCGCCATCAAGGGACTGGCTGATCTTTGCATCCGCCCATGTGACGAGGCGTCCGCGGTCGACGACGAAGGGCTCGATCGATGGACCCCCCTTGCCCAATTCGATCGCCCCGTCCTCGGAGATGAGGCCGCTCGCCGCGCCGCCGTCGACACCGATGAGGGTCCAGTAGGATTGCTCGCCGCTGAAGGCGCGCGGGTAAGCGCCCCGCGGCGCTTGACTGGCGGCGGCTTCGATGGTGGCGTTCATTTCGGCCGGGGAGGGCGCCGCCAGGCTGGGCGCGGCCATGGCGAGAAGCGCGGACACGGTCGCCAGCAAACGCCGAGCGAGGGGGAAGATGGCCTAGCCCTCTGGCCCGGTCAGGCAGGCGCCGTTGGTCGCGACCACCTTGGCGTAGAAGCGGGCGCTGTCCTTGGGCGTGCGGATCTGGCTGTCGAAATCGACGTGGACGATGCCGAAACGCTTGGAATAGCCCAACGACCATTCGAGATTGTCGAGCAGTGACCAGACCATATAGCCCTCGACCTTGACGCCCTTTTCGATCGCGGCGAGCACGGCCTCGAGGTGGTCGCGCAGATACTCCGTACGCGGAGGATCATTCAGTCGGCCGTTCTCCACCGCCGGATCCTCAAACGCGGCGCCGTTCTCGGTGACCATCAGCGGGATATCGCCATAGCGGTCCCTGACCCACAGGAGGGTGTCGGTGAGCCCCTGGGGGAACACTTCCCACTCGGTCTCCGTGTAGACCGCGCCTTCCTGGCGGACCGCCGCCGCCTTCAGCGGATAGTTCCGCTCATCATAGCGTGTCACGCTACGTGTGTAGTAATTGACGCCCAGCCAGTCGATTGGCTGGCCGATGAGTTCGAAGTCCTCGGCCGGCCATTTGGGCCACGCCTCGCCGAATATTTCGGCCAGCGCCTCGGGGTAGCGGCCGAGGAATAGCGGGTCGAGGTATTGCCGGTTCATGTAGGCCTCGGCCCGGGCCGTGGCGGCGAGGTCCTCGGGCGACTGCGAAGCTGGGTATTTCGGCTCCAGATTGACCACCATCCCGATCCGGTGAAGGCCCTCGGCGCGATAGGCCTTCACCGCCGCCCCATGGGCGCGCAGCAGGTTGTGCGAGGCGATGGGGGCCTCAAATCGGTTGCGGTGGCCCGGCGCCAGGGCGCCGTGCAGATAGCCGCCATCAGTGACCACCCACGGCTCATTGAGGGTAGCCCAGGTCTTCACACGGCCGTCGAGCCGGCGAAACATCACGCTCCCATAGTCGGCAAACCAGCCGGCGATGTCGGGATTGAGCCAGCCCCCGCGGTCATCGAGCGCCGCCGGCAAATCCCAGTGGTAAAGGGTCGGCAGCGGCTCGATCCCTCTTTCCAGCAGGGCGTCGACCAACCGCTCGTAGTAGTCGAGGCCGGCCGAGTTCACCTTTCCGCGGCCCTCCGGGACGATCCGGCTCCACGAAATGCTGAAGCGGTAGGCCTTCAGGCCGAGCTCGGCCATCAGGGCGACGTCCTGGCGATAGAGCCGGTACTGATCGCAGGCCACATCGCCGGTGTCGCCGTTGCGGATCATGCCCGGCGTATGGGCGAACCGGTCCCAGATGCTCATTCCGGCCCCGTCCGCCATGGATGCGCCCTCGACCTGATAGGCCGCGGTCGCCGACCCCCACAAGAATCCGTCGGGAAAGGCGCGGTGGGGGGGCATGGGCGATCAAGTCTCCTAGGGCTTGAGCCGATGATCGGCGTCGCCGCCGCTTTACAGGTCGATGAAACCGGTTACATTGCCATTGCCGATAATAGAACAGCTTGGCAAGGGGAGATGAGGTCCGGATCGTCGCCACAGAAGCGGCCGAGCCGGCTTCGTCCGGGGAGGATCGCCAATGCCCCCGCAATTCGCCTATCCGCGCGCGGCGCCTTGACGCGCCCGGAGCCGAGACCCGCCGGCGCCCGGCCGATCACCATTCGGGACGTCGCGCGCGAGGCCGGAGTCTCGGTCGCCTCGGCCTCACGAGCCCTAAACGGCCTGGACAGCGTCACCGCCCAGATGCGCGAGCGGGTGCTGGGCGCGGCCCAGCACCTTCGCTATTTTCCCCATACCGCCGCCAGGGCGCTCAGCACTCGCCGCACCGACACCATCGGCTTGGTGCTCCCCGATCTGCACGGCGAGTTCTTCTCGGAAGTGATTCGCGGCGCCGATCTGGCGGCGCGTGCCCGCGGGCTGCACCTGCTGGTTTCCACCTCGCATGGCGACAAGTACGAGGCCGCCGCCGCCATCCGCTCGATGCGTGGCCGCGTCGACGGTCTGATGCTCATGTCGCCCTATGTCGATGAGGACGTGCTGGCCGACAACTTGGCCGACGACCTGCCGACCGTGCTCATCAGCAGCCGTATCGAGGGGCGACCGAACGCCGCCTTCTGCGTCGACAATCATGCCGGGGCGATGGCCGCGGTGAAGCATCTGACCGCCTGCGGTGGCGCCGTGGCCCATATCGCCGGACCGGCCAACAACTTCGAATCAGAGGAGCGTCGGCGCGGCTACCGCGACGCGCTTGGCGGTGTCGAGGATCTGGTGATGCAGGGGGACTTCAGCGAGGAGTCCGGCTACCGCGCCGGCCTTCGCCTGGCCGAGATGAAGGACCGCCCGCGCGCCGTCTTCGCTGCCAACGACATGATGGCGATCGGCTGTCTGCTCGCGCTCGCCGAGCGCGGCGTGCGCGTGCCAGCCGACATCGCGGTGGCCGGCTTCGATGATGTGCCGGTCGCCCGCCTGATCCGCCCATCGCTGACCACAGTGCGGACCGCCATCGCCGATCTCAGCCGCCGGGCCGCCGAGCGTTTGGTGGCTGTGATCGCCGGCGAAGACATTGCCGACCAACTCGTCGAGACCACACTCCCGCGGCTGGTGGTGCGCGAGTCGTCGGCGGGCAATTCCAACGCGGCCGGGAACGCCGCCTAGAAAAAGAACGGGGAACGACCATGACCAAGACCACACGAGCCGCCCGGCAATGGCTGTGCGCCACCGGCGCCGCCCTCGCCCTCAGCGTGGCCCTCGCCGGCGCCGCGCAAGCGCAGCTCAGCACGGCGACCCTCAACGGTCACATCACCGAGGATGCCGCCGCCAGAGCCGGTGCGACAATCACGGCGACGCAAGTGGATACCGGCTTCGTAGTCCGCGGGGTCAGTGGGCCGGCCGGGCAATACGTTCTCTCGGGCTTGCGCCCCGGACGCTACCACGTCGTCGCCACCGCGCCGGACGGCCACATGGCGGCCCAGACCCTCGACATCCAGGTCGGCCAGTACGCCACCCTCGACCTGGCGGTGGCGACTGGCGTCTCCGAAGTCGTGGTCGCCGCGCGACCGCCGCAACCGGCCCGCGAGACGAAGACCGCCGCGGCGGCGACCAACGTTACGACCCAGCAACTCCAGGACATTCCGCAGAACACCCGCAACTTCCTCAACTTCGCCGACCTGGCGCCGGGCGTGCGCGTGTCGAGCAATCCGCTGCGTCAGACCTTCAACGGCGGCGCCAACGGCTCGTCCAACGGCAGCGACCTGGGCGCGGGCGAGGTCAATGTGTTCATCGACGGCGTCAGCCTGAAGAGCAATGTCCAGCAGGGCGGCGTGGTCGGCCAGGATGCCAGCCGGGGCAATCCCTTCGGCCAGGACACCATCCAGGAATTCCGCGTCGACACCCAGAACTACAAGGCCGAATACGAGCTCGCCGGCACGGCCATCATCACCGCCGTGACCCGCTCGGGCGGCAACGAGTTCCACGGCGACGTCTTCGGCACATTCGAGAACCAAAATCTGGCCGCGACCAACTTTGCCGACCGGACCCTGCACATACCCAAAGAGAAATTCCGCGACCTCGACTATGGCGCCACCGTTTCAGGGCCGATAATCCACGACAAGCTGTTCTTCATACTGAGTTACGAGGGCAACGATCAGCAGAAATTTGGCACAGTGGTGCCTGGCGGCTCGCCGGACCTCATCGCCGCCCTGCCCTTCAATCCTGCCAAATACGAGGGCAGCTTCGCCAGCCCGTTCCACGAAGATCAGTTCTTTGGCAAGCTGACCTGGCAGGTCATGGAAAACAACGTTCTCGACCTTTCGGCCCACTATGAGACCGACCATGAGATCGTCGGTTTCGGCGGCCAGGGTGCAGCTCAGTCGACCAGCTTCGAGCAGGCCCAGAACAACAAGAATCACGAACTGACGGTGACGCTGAAGGACACCTGGCGCGGCGACGACTGGCTCAACGAATTCACCGGCGACATCCTCGCCTCGACCGTCAATCCCTCTATCGAGAACCCCAATGTGCCGGGCCAGGTTTTCGGCGCCTTCCAGGGTCCCGTGCTGACCATCGGCGGCTATTCAACCGCCCAGAAGGAGACCGAGCGCGACATCACCCTCCGCGACAACTTCACTTACAGCGGTTTCCACTGGGCCGGCAGCCACGTGTTTAAAGCCGGCGTGAAGGTTTCCTTCGACCACTTCACCGCCGAGGGCGGACCCGACACTAACCCGCAGTTCCTCTACAACGATCTGCCTGGCCCACCACTGTTCGAAACCTTCGCCGTTCCCTTCCAGGCCACCTATGGCGTGGGCAACCCCCACATTGCCGCCGACGATGTGCAGTTCGGCGTCTTCGCCCAGGACGACTGGACGGTCAATCGCCACCTGACCATCAACTACGGTCTGCGTTGGGACTTCGAATCCAACGCGAACAACAACTCTTTCGTAACCCCGGCCAACGGCGTAACCGCCCTCAACTACCTCGAGAGCGTGCTCGCCCCCCAGCCAGGGAACTTCTTCAACGCCTCCGACTACATCAGCACCGGCCACAATCGCTCGGCCTATCTTGGGGAATTCCAGCCGCGGGTGGGCGTCTCTTATGACATTTTCGGCGATCAGAAGACGGTGCTCTTCGCCGGCGCCGGCCGCTATTACGACCGCAACCTGTTCCGCAACGCCGTCGAAGAAAGCCTGTTCACTCAGTTCGTCTCCCGCATCTTCTTATTCTCTCCCAACGGTGGCCTGGTGAATGGCAACGAGACGATCAAGTGGAACCCCTCCTATCTCTCGGCCGCCGGCTTAAACAGTCTGATCGCCTCCCAGATCGCGCCTGAGGGCCAGCTCCGGGTGCTGCAAAACAACGCGCCCCCTCCCTATACCGACCAGTTTGACTTCGGCATTCGCCAGCGGTTCGGCCCCTGGAGCGCGTCGATCACCTACGCCATTCAGCGTGGCCACAACGGCATCGGCTACTTCCACGCCAACACCGACGTGGCGCGCGACGCCAACGGTTTCCTCACCACCATCCCGGTGCCCTTCTACGGCGACATCGAGGCGTCGGATTCGCACGGCCGGACCCACTACGACGCCCTCTACGTCACCATCGACAAGCCCTACACCCACGCGTCGCACTGGGGCCTTGATATCGCCTACACCTATGCCCACTCCAAGCAGAACGGCAACGAGGGCCTGTTCAACTACGACTTCCCCAACATCGCCGCTTCAGGGCTGGTGGCCAACGACGCCGACATCCATGACCAACTCGTGGTGACCGGCACCGCCGATCTCATCTGGGGCTTCCGCACCTCGGGCAAGTTCCTGCTGACCTCCGGCGAGCCTTACCAGGTCACCGACGCACGGTGCAGCTTCGGGGAACTCAGCCCCACCTGCAAGCTGAGCATCGGTGATTTCAAGCACAACCCGGGCTTCGCCCAACTCGACCTGGCCCTGATCAAGGACATCACTACTTTCCATGGCCAGAAGCTGGAATTGAGGCTCGATCTCTTCAATGTGTTCAACAAGACCAACATGGGCTGCGCGGATTCCTTCGAGGGCTCGCCAGGCAACCCCAATCCGGACTTCATGCACACCACCTGTCAGATCGGCATCCCGAGGACTCTCCAACTCGGGGCGCGGTACGCTTTCTGAGCATTTAGATCCCGCCCGTCGGGGCCGGCGGGCGGGCCGGCTCTCGTTTCTCAAACCTTCTGCAGGCCCAGCAGCACGATGGACCGTCGCGTCTTCCTCAAGTCAGTGGCCGCGACGGCCGCGCCGGCGACCGCCTGGCCGGCGCTCGCGGCGCCGGGGCCCGCGATTGACCCCCTCTTCGACGATCTCCAGCGCCGGACCTTCAACTTCTTCTGGAACTTCACCAACCCGGCCAACGGCTTGGGCCCCGACCGTTATCCCAAGCCCCCGTTCGCCTCGATCGCCTGCGTCGGCTTCGCCCTGACCGCCTATCCGATCGGAGTCGAGCGGCGATGGATCAGCCGCCCGGCGGCGCGGGCGCGGGTGCTCGCCACCCTGCGTTTCTTCGATACCGCCCCTCAGGGTCCGGGCCGCCAGCGCGTCAGCGGCTACAAGGGATTCTTCTATCATTTCCTCGATATGGAGCAGGGCTTCCGGTTCAAGAACATCGAGCTCTCGACGGTCGATACGGCCCTGCTCCTGGCCGGGATGCTGTTCTGCCAGTCCTATTTCACCGGCCCCGAGGCCGAGGAAGTCGAGATTCGCGCCCTCGCCGAGGGGATTTATGGGCGCGTCGACTGGCGCTGGGCCCAGCAGCCGGCCAACCAGGCCCCGGCGATCAATCTCGGCTGGCGCCCCGAGGGCGGCTTTCTCCACTACAGCTGGCGCGGCTACAACGAGGCGATGATCGTCTACCTCCTGGCCCTGGGTTCGCCGACCTTTCCGGTCGAGCCCGACGCCTGGGCGGCGTGGCAGCGCGATTTCGACAAGACCTGGGGCCTCAATTTCGGACCCGAGCCCCATCTCGGCTTCGCGCCCATGTTCGGCCACCAGTATCCCCAGGTGTGGGTCGATCTGCGCGGCGTCCGCGACGCCTACATGGCCGGTCACGACCTCGACTATTTCGAGAACAGCCGGCGGGCCACATACGCTCAGCAGGCGTACGCCATGGCTAATCCGCTCGGCTGGAAGGGCTACGGCGAGACCATCTGGGGCCTCACGGCCTGCGACGGCCCGGGCGCTTTTCACCATGAATACGGCGGCCGGATGCGGCAGTTCCGCGCCTATACCGCCCGCGGTCCCGGCCAGCGCGACGACGGGACCTTGGCCCCCACCGCCGCGCTCGGCTCCATCGCCTTCGCGCCCGAGATCTGCCAGCCCGCGGCCCTGGCGATGCGCGACCTGTATGGCGAGCACATCCTCGGCCCGTTCGGCTTCGTCGACGCCTTCAATCCGAGTTTCGACTTCGCCGGCGTGCGACCCAAGATCGGGCGCTGCTTGCCCGGCGTCGGCTGGATCGCCCCGGATTATCTTGGCATCGACCAGGGACCGATCCTGGCGATGATCGAAAACTGGCGCACCGGCCTTATCTGGAGAGTTATGCGCGGCAATCCGCATATCGTCCGGGGCCTTAAGCGGGCCGGCTTCACGGGCGGGTGGCTGGAGGGCCGGTGAGGGGGCGGCTCACGCGCCGATCAACCCTTGCCGGACTGGCGGCCGCGCCGCTCGCCGCCTGCTCGGGCGAGGCCAGGGGCGGCGCCCTGCGCTTCTGGGCCATGGGCCGGGAAGGGGAGGTGGTCCAAAGCGTGATGCCAGGCTTCACGGCGGCCAACCCCGGCCTTGAGGTCGAGGTCCAGCAACTGCCGTGGAGCGCCGCCCACGCCAAGCTCCTCACCGCCTTCGCCGGCGGCGACCTGCCCGACCTCATCCAGATCGGCAATACCTGGCTCCCCGAGTTCGTGGCCCTCAATGCCTTCGAGCGCCTGGATGGGCGGCTGCGCGGCTCGGTCGCGACCGGACCCCAGAATGGCTTCGCGGGAATCTGGGCGACCAATGTCGTCGCCGGCGGCCTCTATGGCGTACCGTGGTATGTCGACACTCGCCTCCTCTTCTACCGCCGCGACTTGCTGGCCAAGGCCGGCCATCCGGCCCCGCCTTCGACCTGGGAGGAATGGCTCGCCACCATGGAGGCGGTGAAGGGAGTCGCTGGCGCCGGGAACTACTCCGCCCTTCTCCCCCTCGACGAATACGAGCCCCTTCTGACCCTGGCTCTGCAGCAGGACGATCCCCTGCTCGCCGCCGGAGGCGGGCGCGGCAATTTCCAGAGCCCCGGATTCAAGGCTGCGCTCGGCTTCTATGGCGAGATCTTCCGCCGCGGCCTGGCCCCGCCGGCGGCCGACACCCAGATCGGCAATCTCTACGACGAATTCGCCCGCGGCTACTTCTCCTTCCTGGTCACCGGTCCATGGAACCTTGGAGAATTCGCCCGCCGCCTGCCAGCGGCAGACCAGGGCGTCTGGGCGACCGCGCCGATGCCCGGGCCGCGCGGGCCAGGCGCGGGGATCGCCGGCGGTTCCAGCCTGGCGGTGCGGGCCGGCTCGCCCAGGGCCGACGCGGCCTGGACGTTGATCGAATATTTGACGGAGCCGCGAATTCAGAGCCAGTTCTGGAGCCTCATCGGCGACCTGCCGGCCGTGAGGGCCGCCTGGACGGCGCCATCCCTGGCCAGCGACCCCCACGCCGCCGCCTTCAGGAGCCAACTCGAACGGGTGAAGCCAACGCCGAAAGTTCCGGAATGGGAGCGGATCGCCACCGAGATGCAACTGGTCGCCGAACAGATGGTCCGTGAACGGATCAGCGTCGAATCCGCAGCCGCCGAGATCGATCGGCGGGCCGACCGCCTGCTCGAAAAGCGCCGCTGGATGCTCAGCCGCGGCCTGGCGAGGCCGGCATGAAGCGTGAGCGCGCCGGCTGGTTCTTCGTCGCCCCGGCCGTGGCGATCATCGGCCTGTTCTTCTTTCTGCCGGCCGCCGCCGCATTCGTTCTCAGCCTCACCGATTTCGACATCTACGCCTTGGCCGATCTGCACAATCTGCGTTTCGTCGGGCTGGGCGAATACGCCGCCCTGCTGGCCAATCCCCTGTTCTGGCAGGCGCTCGGCAACACCTTGTACTTCGTGGTGGTCGGGGTCCCCTTGTCGATCGGCGCCTCGCTCGGGGCCGCCCTCCTGCTCGATTCCCGCCTGGCCCGCTTCAAGGCCTTCTTCCGCACCGCGCTCTTCGCCCCAGTGGTGACCACCCTAGTCGCCGTGGCGGTGATCTGGCGTTACCTGCTCCATGCCCGCTACGGTCTCCTCAACTATGCCCTGGGCGGCCTCGGGATCGGACCTATCGACTGGCTGGGCGACCCGCACTGGGCCATGCCGGCGATCATTCTTTTCGCGGTGTGGAAGAACTTCGGCTACAACATGATCATCTTCGTGGCCGGGCTGCAGACCATCCCCGAGGAGCTCTACGAGGCGGCGCGGATCGACGGCGCCTCGCCCCTGCGCCGGCTGTGGCATGTCACCCTGCCGGGCCTGGCGCCGGTGATCCTGCTGGTCAGTCTCCTGACCGTCGCCGGCTATCTGCAGCTGTTCGCCGAACCCTACGTCATGACCCAGGGCGGCCCGGGCCAGTCCACCGTGAGCGTGCTCTATTTCATGTACGAGCAGGGCTTCAAATGGTGGAACCTGGGAACGGCGTCGGCCGTCGCCTTCCTGCTGTTCACCCTGGTGCTGGCGGTAACCCTGGTCCAGCTGGCGCTGGCCAGGCGCCGGGGCGTCCTGTGAGGCGTCTCCTCGCCAGTCTGACGATCAACGGCCTGCTGATCCTG
>DASXIE010000182.1:0-4320 GCA_036498165.1 Caulobacteraceae bacterium | reverse complement strand
CGCCCGTTCCGTGCAGGGAGACCGCCACCCCGCTCTGGCGGGCGACGGCGCCCAGCTGGGCCACGGCCGCCCCCGAGCCGCGGGCCACCGCCAGGGAAAGGCGCGGATCTGAGAACAGGGCCCATCCGGCGGCGTGATCGGCGCTGTCAAGGAGGACCGCGGTCTGCGATGGCAGGCCGGCGGCCCGCAGCGCCGGCTTGAGGGCATGGCGATCGATCGCCCGGGCGGTCGCCAAGGCGTCACGGCCGATCCGGAACACCGCCGTGTTGCCGCCGCGGATCACCCCGGCGGCGTCGGCGAAGACGTTTGGCCGGCCCTCGAACACGAAGCCGACCACACCCAGTGGCGCGGCGGAAAGCGCCACGCTCCAACCCTCGTGATCGATCCGCTCGATCTCCCTGCCGCGGTCGGGAGATGCGTCCCGCCAGGCCTCGAGGCCGGCGATCATTTCGGCGCGCATGGCCTCGGAGACCTTGAGCCGGGTGGTCGAGCGACCGGCGCCGCTGGCCCGCGCCACATCTTCGGCGTTGGCGGCCGTCACCTTGCCCCACACGTCCTCTGCGCCAAGGAGGCGGGCGAATTCAGCGAAGAAGGCGGTGATCGCCTCGTCGCCGACGTCGGCCAGCCGGGCGAAGGCCGCCACCGCCTCGCCGACCGCCGCGCTGGCCGCAGCAGCCGCCGCCGCCGGCACGCGCAGCAGATCGCCGGTCTCTTGGACCACGATCAGTTTGTCGCCAGGCGCGAAGGCGGCGGCCAGTTCCTCGCTCACCAGGGCAAGCTTGTCGCCGCCCCAGGGGATGGGCATGCCGGCGGTCAGGCGCTCGAGGGGCAGGGCCATGGCTCGGCTTTAGCGCAAGGCGCGGCCCGCGCCCACTTCCCTCAGGTTGCCTCGCCCGCCGGGGCGGACTAATCGGCCACGAACACCTTTTGGGAGGGCCATGCCATGAAGACCCGCGCCGCCGTCGCCTGGAAAGCGGGTGAGTCCCTGGCCATCGAATCCGTCGAGCTGGAGGGGCCCCGGGCCGGCGAGGTGCTGGTCGAGATCAAGGCCACCGGCATCTGCCACACCGACGAATTCACCCGCTCCGGCGGCGACCCGGAGGGACTGTTCCCGGCCATTCTCGGCCACGAGGGCGCGGGCGTGGTGCTTGAGGTCGGACCCGGCGTCACGACGGTCAAGGCCGGTGATCACGTGATCCCGCTTTACACGCCCGAGTGCCGACAATGTAAGTCGTGCTTGTCGCGGCGGACCAACCTGTGCACCGCCATTCGCGCCACCCAAGGCAAGGGGGTGATGCCCGATGGCTCGAGCCGTTTTTCGATCGGCGGCGAGAGGTTACACCACTACATGGGCTGCTCGACCTTCGCCAACCACACGGTGCTGCCGGAGATCGCGCTCGCCAAGGTCCGCGAGGACGCCCCATTCGACAAGATCTGCTACATCGGCTGCGGGGTGACGACGGGAGTCGGGGCGGTGATCTGGACCGCCAAGGTGTGGCCGGGAGCCAACGTCGCCGTTTTCGGTCTCGGCGGCATCGGCCTCAACGTCATCCAGGGCGCGCGCATGGCTGGCGCCGACAAGATCATCGGCGTCGACCTCAACCCGGCCCGCGAGGCCATGGCCCGCCGCTTCGGCTTGACCGACTTCATCAATCCAGATGTCGTCGGACGCGACAAGGTGGTCGAGGCGATCGTCGATCTGACCGGCGGCGGGGCCGATTTCTCCTTTGAATGCATCGGCAATACGGCGACCATGCGAGCGGCCCTGGAGTGCTGCCATCGCGGCTGGGGCGAGAGCATCATCATCGGCGTCGCCGGGGCCGGCCAGGAGATCTCCACCCGGCCCTTCCAATTGGTCACCGGCCGGGTGTGGCGCGGCACCGCCTTCGGCGGGGCGCGCGGGCGCACCGACGTGCCCAAGATCGTCGACTGGTACATGGAGGGTCGCCTCGACATCGACAGCCTGATTACCCACACCCTGCCGCTCAGCGACATCAACAAGGGCTTCGGGCTCATGCACGCCGGCGAGAGCATCCGCTCGGTGGTGGTCTATTAGGGGCTTGGAAACCGCCATCGCCCTGCTGCGCGGCGTCAATCTTGGCGCCCGGAGGGTCTCGTCCGCCGATTTGCGCGGAGCGTTCGAGGCGTTGGGGCTCGAGAAGGTGCGCACCCTGCAGGCCGCCGGCAATCTCGTCTTCGCGGCCAGCGGCGAGGGCGCCGAGGCTCTGGAAACGCGGGCCGAGAGCGTCCTGGCCGAACGGCTGGGGTTTACCACCGAGGTCTTCATCCGCACGGCCAGAGAATGGGGCGAAATGATCGCCGCCAACCCGTTCGGCGAGGCGGCGCGAAATGATCCGGGCCATCTGGTGGCCATGGTGCTGAAGCAAGCCCCGGGCGCCCAGGCGGCTGCCGCCCTCGCCGCGGCGGTCACCGGTCGCGAGCAGGCCAAGATCGTCGGACGGGCCGCCTTCATCCACTATCCCGACGGCATCGGAAGTTCGCCGCTCAACGGCGGGCGCCTCGACCGCGCCCTGGGCGTGCGCGCCACCGGCCGCAACTGGAACACGGTGGTGAAGCTGGCCGAGATGGCGGCCGCCGCCGCTTAAGGGCTATACCGTCCCGCTCAAGAGATGAGCGCGCCCCAGCAGACCATCGAGCCGCGGCTCAAAGCCAGGTGGCGCCGTTCCTCCTGGCGGCCGCTTGGCCTAGCCGCCCTGCTGCGCAGCCGCATTCGAGCCAGCGAACTGTGGCTGGTGATGGTGGCGGTCTTCGTCGGGGCGGCGGCGGGGCTGCTGACCGTGGCGGTCAGCCTCGCCGCCCACGGCCTGCAATCGCTGCTGTTTGACCTCTCGCCCGGCCAGCGCTTGTCGGCCAAGGCGGCCATCAGTCCTTTGCAGGCTCTGGCCCTGCCACTCGGCGGAGCGGTGCTCGGCGCGGTCACCTGGGCGTGGAGTCGGCGGCGTTCAACGCCGCCGGTCGACCCGGTCGAAGCCAACGCCCTGCACGGCGGGCGGATGTCAATGCGGGAGAGCCTCTTCGTTGGCCTGCAGAGCGTCATCTCCAACGGCTCGGGCGCCTCGGTGGGGCTCGAGGCGGCCTACGCCCAGCTTGGCGGCGGCTTCGGCTCGCTCATCGGACGGGCTCTGAACCTGCGGCGCAGCGATCTGCGCGCCTTCGTGGGAGCCGGGGCGGGAGCGGGGATAGCCGCGGCCTTCGGGGCCCCGCTCACCGGCGCCTTCTACGCCTTCGAGATCATCATCGGCTCCTATGCGGTGGTGAACGTGGCCCCGGTCGTCGGCGCGGCCATCGCCGGGGCCCTGGTCAGCCGGGCCCTCAACGCCCAGCCGGTGGTGCTTCATTCCACGGTGAGCGACTCCCTGAAGATCACTCACTACCTGCTCTTCGGTGCCCTGGGGGTAGGCTGCGCGATCCTCGGCGTGACGATGATGCGCCTGGTGGCCTTCATCGAAGGCCGCGCCCAGCGCCTGCCGGGGCCCCGCTGGCTGCGGCCGACGATCGGCGGGGCGCTCCTGGCGGTCCTGGCCCTCGTCGCTCCCCACACCCTCTCGTCCGGTCACGGGGCGATGACCGCCGACATGGCCGCCGAACTCAGCATCGGGGCCCTGGCGCTTTTGGTCCTGGCCAAGGCCAGCGCCTCGATCATCGCCCTGGGTTTCGGCTTTCGCGGCGGCCTCTTCTTCGCCTCGCTCTATCTGGGGGCCCTGTCGGGGCGCCTGTTCGTGACCGTCCTGGAGGCCAGCGGCGTCCACGCCGGCATCGATCCCATGGCCGGGGCCCTGGTCGGCATGGGCGCCTTGGCCGTGGCGATCATCGGCGGCCCCTTCACCATGACCTTCCTGGTCCTGGAAACGACCGGGGATTTCGGCCTGACCGCCGCCACGCTCACAGCCTCGATGGTCGCCAGCCTCCTGGTGAGGGAGACCTTCGGCTACTCCTTCTCGACTTGGCGGCTGCACCTGCGCGGCGAGACCATCCGCAGCGCCCACGATGTCAGCTGGCTGCGCACCTTGACCGCCGGGCGGATGATGCGCGCCGACGCGCCGGTCATCGCCGCAGACACCACCGCCGAGGTCTTCCGCCGGCGCTTTCCGCTCGGTTCGACTCGCCGGGTGGTCGGCCTCGACGGCCTCGGCCACTATGCCGGCGTGATTCCGGTATCGGCCGTCCACGCCATGGAGAACGCGGGCTTGCCGGTCGCCGGGGCGATGATCAACAAGAGCGAATGGCTGACCCCGGACATGGCCATCAAGGAAATCATGGGGGTCTTCGACCGGACCGAGAGTGACGAGCTGGCCGTGC
>DASXIE010000181.1:0-4863 GCA_036498165.1 Caulobacteraceae bacterium | reverse complement strand
CGGCCGCGGCTCGAGGAACTGATCTGCGACGGCGCCCTGGTTTCCACGCCCGCCGGTTCGACCGCCTACAATCTGTCCGCCCATGGCCCGATCATCCCGATTGGCGCTCAGGTGCTCGCCCTGACCCCAATCAGCGCCTTCCGCCCACGGCGCTGGCGCGGGGCTTTGATTTCCCATCGCGCCCGGGTCACCTTTGAAATTCTCGAAAACGACAAGCGGCCTGTGAGTGCGGTCGCCGACAATGTCGAGGTCCGCAACGTGATCCGCGTGGACGTGACGGAGGATCGCTCCATCGCGCTGTCCATGCTGTTCGACGCCGGACGCAGCCTGGAAGAACGAATGCTCGCCGAGCAGTTCTCTTCCTAGAAGCCCTGGCTCAGGGGAGCGCCGATGCCGGGACGGAGACTTCCCCGTAGCCGGCGTCGCTGGGAATCACCAGTCTGCGCCCGTCGGGTCCCTCGACCATCTGCGGCTGGACAGTGACGAGCTTGCGGGCGCGGGCCCGATCGGCGGCGTCTTGTGCTCCCGAGGCCTGGGCCAGGAGCTTGAGGTTCATGCGGGTGGGGAAGATCACGCTTCGCCGCCCGGCGGCGGCTAGGCGAAGCGCCTCCGCCGGCTCTATCCATTCTGCGTCCACCGTTTCCCAGCCGTCGCAAATCGCCAGCTGATCGGGCGGCGCTGGGGCCACGAAAAACCAGGTGTCGAAGCGCTTGGGCATCATCGCCGGGGTAATCCAACGGGCGAAGACCGCCAGGGCGGCAAGGTCCAGCTTGAGATCAAGCTCGTGGACCAGGGCGATAAACGATTCTGGCCGAGCGACGACGGCTTCCCGCGCCGCCCTTGCGCGGTCGTCACCGGCGAAATGACTGAGATCGGCGTGGCGGGCGAGCAGTATGCCGCACTCTTCATAGGCTTCGCGGATCGCGGCGATGCGCAGGCCGCGCTCGAGCGGAGCGGTCTCCTCCCACCCCAGCGCCCGCTCCTTCCAGGTCCGTGCCTCATCGCTGGCGTGGATCTTGCCGCCCGGAAAAACCAGGGCGCCGGCCGCGAAATCGATCTGATGGTGGCGTTGGACCATCAGCACCTCGAAGGCGGGCGCATCGCGCAACAGCAGCACGGTAGCCGCCGGCAGGACCGGCGCGGCGGGGCGGTCGTTCATCGGAAGCGCCTATTCGGTGTGCGGCAATTCCATTGGCTCGGCCTCGTGGCCCACCACCTCGACGCCTTTGCCGAGCTTCGAATTCCAGACGCCGAAAAGGAAATAGATGACGAATCCGACGGCCAGGTAAATCAGGAAGAAGTTCCGCGTCGCCTCACCGTTCATGAGACTCTTGAGAAGGATAAGGCACATCAGCGCCCCCAGTATCGGAGTGACGGGGAACAGCGGCGTGCGGAAGGGCCGCGGCATCTCCGGGTTGGAGAAGCGCAGATAGATCACTGTCAGGCAGACAATCGTGAAGGCGGCCAAAGAACCGACGTTGGTAACTTCGGAAAGCACCTTCAGCGAGGTGAATCCCGCCGCGAAGCAGGCCATCACACCGACAATGATGGTGTTGATCCACGGCGTCTTGAAGCGCTTATGCACCGCGGCGAGAGGAGATGGTAGCAGGCCGTCTCGGGACATGGTGTAGAAGATCCGCGTCTGCCCATAGAGCAGCACCAGCATGACACTGGAGAGACCGGCTATGGCGCCGATCTTCACTAGGGCGGCGAACCACGGCAGGCCGAGCTGGTTGACCGCGGTCGCGATTGGGGCGGGATTGTTAAGCGACGTGTAGGGAACGATGCCAACGAGCACCGCCGAGGTGGCGATGTAGAGCACCGTGCAAATCACCAGAGAGCCCAGGATGCCAATCGGCATGTCGCGTCCGGGATTGCGCGACTCGGCGCCGGCCGTCGAGACCGCCTCGAACCCCAGATAGGCGAAGAAAATCACCGCGGCGCCCTGAATCACGCCGCCAACCCCGTATTGCGAATGACCGTTTCCGGTCACCACTTCGGTCAGGGCACGCCAGATCTGATGGGGCATGTCCATGGGCGTGCCTGGCGGCGGGGGCGGCACCTGGGCCGGAATGAATGGCGACCAGTGAGCCGGATGGACGTAGAACGAACCGATGGCGATGAACGCGATGACCACTGTCAGCTTGATCGCCACAACGATGTTGTTGACCGTCGCCGACTCCGAAACCCCGACCACCAGCAGACAGCTGACCGCGGCGATGGCGAAGATGGCAGGCAGATTGACCGTTCCTACGGCCGCCATAGCCCCGTTCGCGGCCATCACTGGCACCCCTGGCGCGGCGGTGAGAGCCGGCGGGATGATGATGTGCAGATCGTGCAGCAGGCTGACGAAATAACCCGACCAGCCGACCGCCACGACCGATGCCGCCAGGCCATATTCCAGCAACAGCAACACGCCCATCACCCAGGCGACGATTTCACCCATAGAGGCGTAGGCGTAGGAATAGGCCGAGCCTGAGACTGGCAGGGCCGAGGCCAATTCGGCGTAGCATAGGGCCACCAGGGCGCAGAGCACGCCGGTAATTACGAACGATACCATGATTGCGGGCCCGGCCCATTGGGCGGCCGCCTGGCCGGTGAGCACGAAGATGCCGGTCCCGATGATGCAACCTATGCCCAGGAGGACCAGGTTCAGCGCCCCAAGGGAGCGCTTCAGTTCGCCGTGCTCCAGATCGCTCTGGATTTGGGCGACGCTCTTGCGCTGGAAGATGCGTCCGAGGCCGCGGCCTCCGCGTGCGACACTTGCCATGCGTCAGTCCCCTCTTGCTCGATCAGCGCGCCGAGTCTGCCGACGCTAGCGGCTTGGCCCGCATCCGGCAATGATCCCTTAAGCGGCGATTCTACGGCGCAATTGCGAATTCGCGGGTGATGCCTATTCTTGCTATGCGGCGGTTCCGGGCGGTGTCCGACTCCGCGCTAGCCGCGGCTGCGAGATAGGGATTGCGAGGATGTTTCAGTCGCGACATTGCTTCGCCAAGGGCGGCGCGCATCACCCCCGGCCATGGATGAACCCTTGTTGAGCGAGCCCGCCGGCCAGGGCCAGGAATCGATCCTGGTCGTCGACGATGATCCGGGCATTCGCGATGTTGTCGCCGAATTCCTCACCCGTCACGGATATTCGGTGGAAACCGCCTCCGACGGAAAGACCGTCGAAAAGGCCCTCGCCAAACGGCGACCCGACCTCGTCGTTCTGGACGTCATGTTGCCTGGCGAGGATGGCCTTTCGATCTGCCGCCGCCTGGCCAAGCCCGATGGTCCGGCGATCATCATGCTGAGCGCCGTCGGCGAGGAAACCGATCGCATCGTCGGTCTCGAGCTCGGCGCCGACGACTATCTCGCCAAGCCATGCAACCCGCGCGAGCTGCTCGCCAGGGTGCGCGCGGTCCTGCGTCGGCGCACCGAGCCACGCGGCGGAGAGGAACCGCTGCAGGCGGCATGCGAGTTCGCCGGCTGGCGCCTCGATCTGGTCCGGCACGAACTGCGCTCGCCCCAGAGCGTCGTCGTCAATCTATCCAGCGGCGAGTTTTCGCTGCTGCGGGCCTTTGTCGAACGACCCCAGAGGGTGCTGACCCGCGACCAATTGCTCGAGTTCGCCCGGGGGCCAAGCTCGGACGCCTTCGATCGCGCCATAGATGTCCAGATCAGCCGCTTGCGTCGCAAGCTCGAAGGGGGTGGTGACGGACAGGACCTGATCCGCACGGTGCGAAACGAAGGTTATCTGTTCGTCCCGCGGGTGTCCCGCACGCCCTGACCATGCGCATTCCGCCCCCTCCACTGTTCCTGCAGGCCTTGGGGCTTGTGGTGGCGGCGCTGGTGGCGACCGAAATCGCTACCGTGGTGGTTGTCCTCAACCTGCCGCCGCCGGCCCCGGATATCTACAGTGTCGCCGACATCGTCCAATCGGTCCGCCACGACGGACCCGTGCAAACACCGGACGGCCGCGATCTGGCCGCCCGATTGGTCTCGATCCCTCCGACCCTGACCACGGAAGGCCGGCGAAGGCTGCAATTTCGGGCCGCCGTGGCCCGGGCCCTGGCTGTGCCGGCGGCCGACGTCGTGGTGTCCCAAAGAGGCCCTAGGATCGTCGCGCTTGGCGGGGCGCAGAAGCGTCTCGACGCGCGCCTCGCCGGACAGAGAGAGGAGGCGCCATACCTCCTAGGCGACTTCGAGGTCGCAATTCATCAGACGGATGGCCGCTGGCGAATCGTCGAACCGACGAATGAGTTCCTAATCGACCCATGGGAGCGGCGGTTGCTGCTGGTCCTGGCCATCGCGGCGGTCGCCGTGGCGCCGCTGGCCTGGTTGTTCGCCCGTCGCCTCGCCGCGCCGATCTCGGCCCTGGCCGCAGGCGCCGAAAGGCTTGGTCGCGATCCCAGCGCACCCCGCCTCGACATCCGAGGTTCTGCGGAGGTCACCCTGGCGGTGAACGCCTTCAACGAGATGCAGGAACGGCTACGGCAATATGTCGACGATCGCACCGGCATGATCGCCGCCATCGCCCATGATCTGCGCACGCCACTCACCCGGCTGCGGTTCCGCATCGAAGCGGCGCCTGAGGATGTTCGCGCAAAGCTGGCGACGGACATCGATCAAATGGAAGCGATGGTCTCCGCCACATTGGCTTTCGTGCGCGACGCCTCGCGCCCGCGCGAGCGCGTCAAGCTCGAGATCGCCTCCCTCGTAGAAACAATCATGGATGAAGCTGCCGAGACCGGCGCCGATTCCGCAGCCGAGGCGTCGGATCGGGTGGTCGTCGACGGTGATCCCATCGCCTTGCGGCGCCTGATCACAAACCTAGTGGACAACGCCCTCAAATTCGGCTCCGCCGCCAGGGGACGGGTG
>DASXIE010000180.1:0-3679 GCA_036498165.1 Caulobacteraceae bacterium | reverse complement strand
TCCTCCATCGTGCGGGCGGCGCGCGAGCACATTGCCTCCCGCGTCGCCGCCGGCAAGCAGGTCTCGATCCTCACCCTCGGCCGCAAGGCGCGCGACCAGCTGCGCCGCGGCTACGGCGACCGCTTCGTGGGCAACCTGGAGGTGGGGCCGGCCGCCACCCTGGCCGTCGCCCACCAGGTCGCCGACATCATTTTGAAGCGCTTCGAGGACGGCGAGGCCGACGTCGTCACCCTGTTCTTCAACCACTTCGTCTCGGTGGTGACCCAGAAGCCGACCGCCCGCCAGCTCATCCCCGCCCAAGTTGCCGGCGCGGCGCCGGCCATCGATCTAAAAGGCGCGATCTACGAATACGAGCCGGACGAGGAGACCATCCTCGCCGTCCTCCTGCCGCGCAACATCGTCACCCAGATCTTCGCGGCCATGCTGGAGAACCAGGCCGGCTTCTTCGCCGCCCAGATGGCGGCCATGGACAACGCCACCCGCAACGCCGGCGACATGATCGCCGCCCTCACCTTGATCAAGAACCGCACCCGCCAGGCCCAGATCACCAAGGAGCTGATCGAGATCATCTCCGGGGCCGAGGCGCTCTGATTTACCGATAGGACGAAGCCATGACCGACACCCTCACCGCCCCCGAAAAAGTCGCCCTGCCGCAAGGCGTCGCGACCGGCCGCCTCGTCCAGATCATCGGGGCGGTGGTCGACGTCGAGTTCGAGGGCCATCTGCCCGCCATCCTAAACGCCCTGGAGACCACCAACACCGACCAGAAGACCGGCGAGCCGTTCCGCCTGGTTCTTGAGGTGGCCCAGCACCTCGGCCAGAACACGGTCCGCGCCATCGCCATGGACACCACAGAGGGCCTGACCCGCGGTCACCCGGTGGTCGACAGTGGCGGCCCGATCACCGTGCCGGTGGGCCCAGGCTGCCTGGGCCGGATCATGAATGTCATCGGCGAGCCGGTGGACGAGGCCGGTCCCATCCCCCACAACCGCCGCGCCTCCATCCACCGCGAGCCGCCCGCCTTCGCCGACCAGACCACCTCGGCGGAGATCCTCGTCACCGGGATAAAGGTCGTCGACTTGCTGTGCCCGTACACCCGCGGCGGCAAGATCGGCCTCTTCGGCGGCGCGGGGGTCGGCAAGACCGTGACCATGCAGGAGCTGATCAACAACATCGCCAAGGCCTACGGCGGCTATTCGGTCCTGGCCGGGGTGGGCGAGCGGACCCGCGAGGGCAACGACCTCTACTACGAGATGATCGAATCCAAGGTGAACGTCGATCCCAAGGAACACGGCGGGTCCACCGAGGGCTCGCGCTGCGCCCTGGTCTACGGCCAGATGAACGAGCCGCCCGGGGCCCGAGCCCGCGTCGCCCTCAGCGGCCTGGCCCAGGCAGAATACTTCCGCGACGAGGAGGGCAAGGACGTCCTGCTCTTCATCGACAACATCTTCCGCTTCACCCAGGCCGGCTCGGAGATGTCGGCGCTCTTGGGCCGCATTCCCTCGGCGGTGGGCTACCAGCCGACGCTGGCCACCGAGATGGGCGGCCTGCAGGAGCGGATCACCTCGACCACCAAGGGATCGATCACCTCGGTCCAGGCCATCTTCGTGCCCGCCGACGACATGACCGACCCGGCGCCGGCTACCTCCTTCGCCCACCTCGACGCCATGACCGTGCTTTCTCGCGATATCGCCGCGCTCGGTATCTTCCCGGCCGTCGACCCGCTGGATTCGACCTCGCGGATCCTCGACCCGCTGGTGATCGGCGACGAGCACTATGGCGTCGCCCGCCGCGTCCAGGAGATCCTTCAGCAATACAAGGCGCTCAAGGACATCATCGCCATCCTGGGCATGGACGAGCTTTCGGAGGAGGACAAGCTCACCGTCGCCAGGGCCCGCAAGATCAGTCAGTTCCTCTCCCAGCCCCTGCACGTGGCCGAGGCCTTCACCAACCAGCCGGGCGTCTTCGTCTCCCTCGAGGACACGGTGCGGTCGTTCAAGGCGGTGTGCGAGGGCGAGTACGACCACCTCCCCGAAAGCGCCTTCCGCATGGTCGGCGGCATCGAAGAAGCGGTGGCCAAGGCCGAAAAGATGGCGGCGGAAGCGTAAGGCGATGAACGGCAAGCTGCACTTCTCCCTGGTGACGCCGGAGCGAGAGCTGTTCGAGGACGACGTCGACCAGGTCGACGCGCCGGGCTCCGAGGGCTCGTTCGGAGTCCTGGCCGGACACGCCCCCTTCATGACCACGCTGAGGGAAGGCCGCATCCACGTGAGGCTCGGGAGCAGCGAGCGGGTCTATGACGTCAAGGGCGGTTTCGCCGACGTCACCCCCGAGGGCCTCACCATTCTCGCTGAAGAGGCCGCCGAGGTCGTTTAAGCCAAGGCGCCTGGGGCGCGACACAATTCCGCTTTTGCGCCGTCGCCCGCCTGTGGCTAGAACGCGGATTGGGTTTTCTCAAGGATCTGACCGCCATGCGCCTGATGCTCGCCAGCCTCATCGCCGCCGTCGGCGTCGCCCCCTTCGCCTTGGCCCAGACGACCCCTCCGGCGGCCCCTTCGCCCACCGCGGCCCAGCCCGCCGCCCCGCCGGCGACGGCCACTCCAACTCCAGCGGCGCCTGCGGAGGTGGCCCCGTCGCCGCCCCCCGCGCCGCCGGCGCCGCCCCCGCCGCCGACCGACCCTGCGGCCATCGCCCTGTTGAGCACCATCCAGAGCGTCTGCCAGCCGGCTCTGAACAGCGGCGGCGATCTCAACAAGCTCGCCAGGGCCGCCGGCTACCGGAAGAGCGGCGAGAACTATGTCATGAGCGGGCGGGGCTTCAAGTTCACCATCCTCAATCCCGGTTCCAACCCCGACCAATGCCACATCGACATGATCCACCCCGTCGATCCTCAGGCGCCGGCCGCGCCGATCGTGGTGGCTCTGCACAACTGGGCGGCGGTCGAGCGGGGCTGGAGCCTCTATCGCAACGACAAGAACGTCACCGCCGGCGAGGAGCTGACCACCCGCTCCTGGGAGAATACCGCCAACGGCCGCCATGAGGCCCTGGTGATCACCACCTTCCGCCATCCGGACGGTCGGCCCATGCAGGGCTCGAACGACACCTCGACGGTGATCTACAGCTCCGACAAGGTATGAGCGCCCCCGACCTCGCCGGCCTGATCGGCGTCGTCGTGATGCTGTGGGCCTATGTCGGGGCCCAGAACGGCCGCATCGATCCTACCGGCCTCGCCTCCCTGCTGATGAACATCATCGGCCCAGGTCTGGTGATCTTTTCCCTGCTGTTCGCCTTCAACCTGCCTGCGTTTTTGACCGAGGCCGCCTGGGCATGCACGGCGGGGATCAGCCTCATCCGCCTCGTTCTGAGGCGCCGCCGGCATGGGGCGCCTAAAGGGCGGTCGCCAACATCGGCGTGAAGATTTCCACCACCTTGCGGTAGGTGGCCTCCTTGAACCCGGCGACGAGGTCGGGGGTCTCGGCGAGGTCGGCCCAGCGCCAGGCGTCAAACTCGATGTGATGATGGCCGGTCAGGTCGATCTCTGATTCAGCCCCAAGAAAGCGCATGGCGAACCAGATCTGCTTCTGGCCGACCCAGCCCTTGGCGACCTTGGAGCCGGCGTGGTCGGGAGGGAATTCATAGGCCAGCCAGTCGTTCGTCTGGCCGATCAATTTCGCCGTGG